>JBHHUB010000220.1:0-5494 GCA_046753625.1 Phycisphaerae bacterium
GCGAAGCCCCACACGGTGGCGAGCCGGCCACGCAGCCGAGCGTGGTGCTGCAGGTTTCCACCCCGTCGCAGAACAAACCATTGTCGCACACGCCGTCGATCGGAGCGTGTCCACACAGGCCTGTTGCCGAATCGCAGGCGTCCGCCGTGCATGCAATCCCGTCGTCGCAGTTGATCGGCGTCCCCGGCTGGCATGCGCCGGCCAGGCACGTTTCAACTCCGTTGCACGGCAACCCATCGTCGCAAGCCGCGTCATTCAAGCATTCAACGCAGGCGTTGATCGCCTCATCGCAGGGCGAAGCCCCACACGGTGGCGAGCCGGCCACGCAGCCGAGCGTGGTGCTGCAGGTCTCCACCCCATCGCAGAACAAGCCGTTGTCGCACAGCGCATCGCTGGCGGCATGATCGCACGTGTTGGTCGTTTCGTTGCACGCGTCTACCGTGCAGGCCACGCCGTCGTCGCAGTTCACGACGGTCCCGGGCCGGCAAACGCCCGCGGCACAGCTTTCGACCCCGTTGCAGAAAACGCCATCGCTACAGGGCAATCCTTCGTTGGCCGATTGAGTCGCGCACGTATCGGTTGCCTCGTTGCAGACGCCCACGTTGCACGGATCGCCCGAGATCGCGCAATCGGGAGGGGTTCCGGGTAGGCATCCGCCATTGCCGTCCGGCGTTTCAAGGCCGTTGCAGAACAACCCATCATCGCACAGCGGCAGGCAGTCGGCCAATGACGTATCCGTCACGACGATGCCGGAGCCACCGGCACCGTTGTCAGCGTCAACATACGTGGCCGTAATCCCATCGCCGGAAGCAACCTGTAAGACACCCGCGCTGTTGACGCCGTCCAGCACCAAGGAACCGTCAAACACGCCGGCGTCCGGTGCGATCTCGGTGAGCAGCACGCTCTCGCCCGCGGGCTCCGTCGAGGAACTGACGATCACGGTGAGGGTCTCCGTGGTCAGATTGCTCGTGTTGAGATCGCAATCGGCGACATAAACGGTCAGGGTGTCACCGCAGGCATAGATGGGTTGGTCCAGCAAGACGGTCCCCTGCGCGCGGCACACCATCGGATGCGGCGTGATGGCCAGGGAGCAAGGCTGCAAGCCAAGAGGCAGGATCGCATCCGCGGAAACATGGGTGCCGAACACCTGGATTTGCCAGACGCCCGGTTCGGGCGCGGCCACAAATACCTGCTCCATGTTGTTCAGATGGTCGGCCCGGGTCTGCACGGCCGGTGCGGCCGGGTTCGCCGGGTCGAGGGTCCAGGGGAAATGCTCGATGCCCGCCGGAGAAAACACACGCAGATCCAAATCGTTGACCAGAGCCACATTGACGTTCGGTGCGGCCGGGATGTCGTCCCAGGCGAGCGTAACTTTCAATTCCGGGTCGCCGGGGCGCACCAGAACCGGCACGGTGAGCGTCTGAAGATGGCCTACCTCCCGCTCGATCAACCCGCCGGAGCGCATGAAGTCGATCGTCGGTTGAATGCGGACCGAGCCGTACCCTGATTGATAGTCCGGCCCGGGGTTGCCGACATCCACGGCGTTGTGCGCCAGCAGCGATTTCAGCGAAGCGTTACGTGGATCCGGCTGCCCGGGGAATTGCGCGCGGAAGTCCTGAAGCAGCAGCGCCGCCAAACCGGTCACCGTGGGCGTGGCCATGGACGTGCCGCATCGGGTGGCGTATCCGAAGACGCCGAACCCGGTGTTGCACGATGTCACGCCGAAGTCACCGGAAGCCTGGCAGCCGGGCGCCACGATGTCGGGCTTGAGTCGCCCGTCATCGGTCGGCCCCCAGCTCGTAAACTCAGTAATGGTATCGTCGTCGGAGTTGACGGCACCGACGGTGATGTGGTTCTTGGCACACGCCGGCGGCGCCATGGAATGATATCCGTTGACGTGCTCGGTCGGACAGTTTGCGCAACCGCGCTCGTTGCCCGCAGCGAAGACCACACGAAACGGAGCCCCGAGACTGCCGCGAACGATCGAATCGATCAGTGCGGACGTTACGCCGTAATTGCCGGTCAGCGTACATGGCAAACCGTTGGCACAAACATTGGATCCGATGGAATTGTTGGCGATGTCGGCCCCGTTGCCGATAGCGCTCTGGTAGTCCGCTTGAAGATCGCCGGGATTGCTGTAGAGAAACGTACCCGCACCGCTGCCTTGAAAACCATAGGAAGACAATGTGACGCCCGGCGCCATCCCACGGTAAAGCCCCCCGCTCTGCGTGCCGTCGCCGCCGATGGTGCCCGCCACGTGCGACGAGTGCGCGTCAAACGGTGAGTTGTCCCCGAATATCAAGTGGGTGGCCAGGTCGGGATGAACGAAGCCGTCGAAGCGCGCAGCCCGACCCACGTCGTACACCATCACGTTGACACCGGTTCCGTCGAGATTGTAGGGCGCCGCCTGCACGATGTCGGCGCCGACCAGCGCGCGATTGTTGTTGTTGAGCCCTTCCATGCGCGGTAGGGCCGGCTCGATGTATTGCACGCCGTCCTCGCCGGCAAGCTCGGCTACGCGCGAGAGGGGAAGCTCGATTACCAGGGCATGAATCGAAGGCAACGTCCCACGAACCAGGCCGCCGTGACGCACGACCGTCGCCGCACCGTCGGTAGCCGGGGCGACATCGGCGTGCAGAACCACGTACGTGCCGATGATGGGATCCGATGCCGCGTCATAGCCGACGACCGCCCACGAGGGCTCCTGCCCCGCCGCCAGGATCGGATGGAGCTTCCAGTTCTTACGAATCTCGCTGGCTCCGCTGATCAACGGAACGGTTGCGAGCAGGCCTTGGTCCACGCCGGCCCCCGTCGTAGCGGCGAAGTACGCGTTGTCGCCCAGGAATTCAAGCAGCGTCAACCCCGCCGCGGTGAGCTTGACGCGATCCTGCGGTTGAATCGAGCCGCTGAATTGTACGACGATGTGCCTGGCCGCCGCCTTGGCGATCACGTCGCCGGTGCGTTCGATCGGCGCAGCCGGGTCGGCGGCTTCCGACGCGCACCAGCGAACCTGAACTTCGGCCACGGCCGGCATACCCCAACCACAGACGATCACAATGATTGCTATCCGAGCTAGCCCGCCTGCCACCGTCCTCGCTCGCTCCACCATCGGAGGTTCCTCCTCACGTTTTTTCCCCATGTTGCCGGCATCCAACGGTGCGCGTCCCTACAACCATTACCGATGAGTGCGAGAATCGAGCATCTTGGCGATCGGTGGCGTGCAAGCCACGCGCTCCACCGGAAACACAACGCCCTTCTCAACGCCTCGCGCCCTACGCCACCGCTCTGTTGGGAGGGAAGGCGGCGGCCCGCCCGCTTGGAACAAGCCAGCCGCCTCAGTCTCCTCCTCCGCTACTGTCTCGCATGTCGTGAAGCTTGAGTGATACCGGCCCTGGTACCCGGCTCCACGGTTGCGTACCGCCGAGTGCGCGCCCCCCGCGCGGGCCGACGCTCCGTTGCACGATGGGCGGACAAGCACGCCGCGTGCCGCACGACCACCGGCCTCCGCAATAGCCCAGACGGACCCATAATGGGGCTTCGGACAGGGAGTATCGTGTGGCCCACTCGGAGAAATCCTGAGATTTCAGGAGTTGGCCGTGGGTTTGGGCGGTTTCGGCATCCTCGGTTATGCGTGATGGACGAGACACATGGGACCCCGAACCTGGAGGGCGACCGACCCACACGAGGTTTACGCATTTCTTCCATCCTGAGGGATTGCCCTTGCCTACGGCGGAAATGTATTGGATGCTTAGGGTGAGCGTTCGCCAATCCGCTCAACGGCTCGAACCTCATGGCCGCGTGGGCCAGGGTTCCGATGAGATGGGAGATCGGTACGGAGCCATTCAACTTTAGACGAAGATGGGCTGCGCCCTCCGCACCAGCGCTGTACGCGTCACCCCGCGCGTCCGCTGCCGTGCGGGCCGGCGCGCAGCCGAACACCCCAATTATCCCTATCGCCGCCCGGCCATGCAAGGAATGGTCGGGGCGCATCCCCGTCAAGGCGACGGTGAGCGCCACACTCTGGTGCGAGAACCACAATGCGTGTACCAATAGACCAAGTAGCGACCGGAAACAAGTGACGCCGCGTAGGTGCGTAGAAAAGGATGGCATGAACATGGTGGTACGATTCCTTGGTGGCATGATGGCGATTTCGTTTCTCGTCGGATCCGCAAACGCCGCCACGATTGGAAACTGGAAGGAAAGCGCCCACTCCTGGAATTTTCACTCCTACAGCGCCATCGCGGCCATCCTGGAAGATGCCGACCATACGGTCGAGCCGGATGCGGCCATCACGGTCGCCAATCTTGCGAGCTACGACTTGTTCGTCATGGGTGAGCCGCGCTTTCTACCGGACCCGGACGAGCTGACGGCCCTGTCCGATTGGGTTCAAGCGGGTGGCGTGCTTCTCATCATGACGGATCAGGGCTCCCCCGGGACGATGCCGGCCAACAACATCCTGGAGGCATTGGGCTCCTCGATGTCTTTGTCCGCAGTCGCCCCGACCAAGGCACCGCTGGCCGGTGGCGTCTTCGCCAGTGAAGGTCCGCCGTTCGATCTCGTCGGGCAGACGATGCTGGTATCGTCGGGAAACAGCGTTTCGGGCGGGAACATTCTCCTGGGCGACTACATTCACTGGGAGCAGATGGGAGCCGGGTTCATCTTCACCTTCGGGGATCGCTTGGATCACAACGGGTTTCAACCCACCAACCTGACGGTCCACGGGCGACTCTTCTTGAACATCGCCGGGGCCACCGTCCTGTATGTCGACGCCGATGCCACGGGGCTGGGGGATGGATCGAGTTGGTGTGATGCGTTTACGGAACTCTACGACGCCCTGGCCGTCGCCGGAGCAAGGACGACGATTCGGGTGGCCGCCGGCACGTATCGCGCCGACACGACCGGGCTCGACGACCCGCGCGACGCCACGTTTCAACTCATCAGCGAAGTCATCGTCGAAGGGGGATTCGCCGGATGCGGCGAGCCGGACCCCGACCTCCAGGACATCGTCGCCTTCGAAACGGTTCTCAGTGGCGATCTCGACGTGGCCGATTCGGATTCCTCGGATGACGATGACGATTCGGATTCCGACGATGACAACGCCTACCACGTAGTTACAGGAAGCGGAACGGATGAAACGGCGCAGCTATCCGGGTTTACGGTAGCACAAGGCAACGCCGACGGCGATTCCGACGACGAGGGCTACGCGTTCACGGACCGAGGCGCCGGGCTGTTCAACCGTGGCGGCAGCCCCACCGTGCGGTATTGCACGTTTCTCAACAACCGCGCGAAACGCGGCGCCGGCGTGATGAATCAGGATGGCAGCAGCCCGCGATTGCTCAACTGTGCATTCATCTCCAACCAGGCCCATGATCAAGGCGGCGGCGTCGGCAACCGCGACGCCGGAACCGATCCCACGCTCACCAACTGCCTGTTCACCGGCAACTCAGCCAAGAAAGGCGGCGCCGTCCACAGTGATCACGGAGCCGCCCCGACC
>JBHHUB010000221.1:0-5380 GCA_046753625.1 Phycisphaerae bacterium
GATGGCGATCCTGCAGAAGGCTGTGGCCGATCTGGAGGCCCACATCAGCGAGGCGCTGGAGACCAACGCCGCACTGGAGCTGGTCGAGCCCCAGTCCAGTGGCTCCGACGGCAAGGATGCCGGGCTGGCATCCTCCGAGGCGCAAGGGGCCGCCGCGCAGACGAGCAGCGACGAGCGCAGTTTTGATCGCCTCGATACGCTATCACGCGACTACGATCTGGGATTCGACAATCGCGCGCCGCACCTGGCCCGGCGTCTTGCCGACTCGGGCGACCGCGACGCCAAGATGGGCGCCTTGGCCAACACGGCCGGTCGGCCCATCAGCCTTCGGGAACATCTCCAGCAGCAATTGGCCCTGGTCGACCTGGATGACGACACGCGGGAGGCATGTGAGCGAATCCTCGATCACCTGGATAGCGACGGGTATTTGCGGGTGCGATTGGAGGAGCTGGCCGTATGCAAGCATCCGCCGCTCCCGGTCGAGCTGGTGAGAGAGGCCTTGTCGGTCGTGCAGGACTTGGAGCCGACCGGTGTTGGGGCCCGCGATATGATCGAGTGCCTCTTGTTGCAACTGGATCAACTCCCAGGCGACAATCACGTTGAGCGGGTGCTGATCGAGAAACACCTCGAAAACATTGCGAGGAATCGCCTGCCCGCGGTAGCCAAAGCGACCGGGTTTTCGATTGGTGAAATCAACGAGGCGCTCAATGTGATGCGCCAGAACCTCGTTCTGCACCCCGGCTATCTGGTCGACGAGCGGGCGGAACCCGCGATTCGCCCCGACGTGCTCGTGGAATACGCCGAGACAGGCGGCGGGCTGACGGTGCAGCTTACGCGAGGCAACGCGCCCAAGCTACGCATCAATCCGGAAGTAGCGGCGATGGCCAAGTCGAAGGAGAGCGGCAAAGAAACACGGGATTTCGCCCGCGCTCAGTTGGAGACGGCCGTGGCGCTGATCGACGCCGTGGCATTTCGGCAAGGTCGGTTGCTGGAGGTCGCCCGGGCCGTCGTCGAGCGGCAGGCCGACTTCTTCGACCTCGGCGCCGATGGCCTAAAGCCGCTGCGCATGAGCGAGTTGGCCGAAGCGCTGGGGTGCGATCCTTCAACGATTTCCCGAACCGTGGCGGACAAGTACGTGCAAACGCCACGCGGAATCTATCCCCTGCGTTATTTCTTCACCGGGGGAACCCAGACCGAAGACGGCAAGAGCATCGGCTGGGATCGGATCAAGGCGCAGGTCCGCGATTTGGTGGCCAACGAGGATCCCTCCAACCCCCTCAACGATGATCAGATTGCTGAAAAGCTAAAGGAACAAGGCGTCGAAATCTCCCGGCGCACGGTCGCCAAGTACCGCGGACAGTTGGACATTCCCACCGCCCGCCAACGGCGGAAGTATTAGGTCACGGCAAGCGAACGTCGCCATCCCGCTTGCTCAGGAAAGCTGATTTGCTCCGCATCGGTCCTATTGAATTGGATACGCCCTTTGTTCAGGCCGCACTGAGCGGCTACAGCGACCTGCCCATGCGCCGCGTGGCGCGAGCCTACGGCGCTTCATACACCATCAACGAAGTGATGCTCGATACGCTGGTGCTTGTGGGCGGAAAAAAATCGCGGCGCATTTTGGATGTGGCCGAAGACGACCACCCCGTCGGCGGTCAGCTCATGGGCGCCGACCCCGAGGTGTTCGGGGATGCCGCGGGATGGATGGCTCGGGCGGGCTACGATGTCATCGACATCAACTTCGGCTGCCCGGTTAAGAAAGTGCTCGGTCGTTGTCGCGGCGGCTTTCATCTCTCCAACCCGGCAACTGCGCTGGACATCATCCGGCGCGTTTTGGATGCGGTGGGGGACACCCACCCCGTTACGGTCAAGATGCGGCGGGGGCTGGACGACGCCCCTAACAGCGAGCGAAAGTTCTTTGAGATTCTCGACGGCGCGTTCGATATGGGCGTGTCGGCCGTCACCGTTCATGGGCGGACGGTGCTGCAGCGCTACCGCGGCCCGAGCCGGTGGACATTCCTCAAAAAGGTCAAGAAGCACGTCGGCAAGAAAACGATCCTGGGCAGTGGCGATCTGTTCAGCGCCGAGGCGTGTGTCCGCATGATGACCGAAACGGGCGTCGACGGCGTGACGATCGCTCGCGGTTGCATCGGCAACCCCTGGATTTTCGAGGAGTGCCGCGCTCTGTTCAGCGGTGGCGAACTACCGCTGCCGCCTTGCATCGCCGCGCAGCGCAAGGCCATCGAACTGCACTGGCGCCATACCGAGGCCGTGTACGACGAAAAGTATGCCCCGCGCATGATGCGCAAGGTTGGAATCAAATACAGCGAGCACCATCCCCACGCCCGCGACGTGCGCAATGCGTTTGTGGCCGTCTCTTCGGCCGCCGACGTGCGCCACGTGATCGACCGCTGGTACGATCCCGACGTGGACTGGCCCGTGGTTCAACGAAGGCAAGGCCACGGCGATCTCGTGGCCGCCGGTGCGACGATGTAAGCCCTTGGGCCGGTTTCTCGTCCAGAGCGGTTGCATCTTTCCTGTGGCGGTTGTCGGGCCAACCCGCGGCACCGCGCGGGCTAAAGCCCGCGGCTCAGCGCACCTGGTAAATCAAAGGGTTGCTGAATCGAAGGGCTTTCGGCGCCGCCGCACAAAGAGTGAAACTGCTCCACGCCAATCCATCGCGAGCCAACATGTTGACCCTCTTACTTTTTGAGAATCTCTGGCTTCTGTCGCTGGTCTTGATCGCGGTCCAGGTTGTGCTGATGGCCATGTGGTACTGGCGGCGTACTGTGAGGTCGGCGCACCTGGCCTGGTTCGCAGTGGTCGTCAGTATGCTCCTCATGCTTACCTCCTGGTGGGTCGTGACGGACCGGGAGGCGGTGGCCAAGCGTTGTGGGGAACTCGTCTCTTGGGTGGAATCGGAGGACATCGGCGCTATAGAATCAGCACTCGCCGCGCCTTTTGAGGCCGACGGTATGGACCGCGTAGCCTTTGCCGCCTGGGTGCGGCGCGGTTTTCGCAAATACGATTTCGCCCAGGCGCGGCTCAGCGAGCTGGAAATCCGATTCCCCGACCCGCATCGCTGCATCAGCACCTTCCGCGTCGGATGTCGCGTCGAATCGCCGGATTCGGGGTGGGTATGGATTCCGACGCGCTGGGAAATCACCTGGATCACGCAGGGCGATCGCCCGCGCATGGTCGGCGTGAAACCGGTACCGACCGCCCCACTCCACCTGAAATCGCTGCACCAGATGTTTCGGTAGCGGATCTCGCCGGGAGGCTGGACGTCCGGTAACTAAACCCTTGGTTCCCAATGACCCTTCGGACTTTTTCTCGACGATTCGTCTAGAAGACGGTATACTATGGCTCGTCGGAGTCCGATCTCACTCGGGTCGTGCTCCGTCGAGGATGGGAACAGGGGATCGGCTATTCAGCCAGGACTGCTTCGGCAAGTCGCTGTCTGGCGGCAAGTCAGTGCACCTCCCCCCCAGATCGGATGAACGGGCCAAGCAGCCACGTCAAGCGTGTTCGAAACGCGAACCAGGATCGAGCGGTCGCAGCAATGCTTGGCACAGGGCGAGGCCCAAACCTGTAACGTACGGCGGGGGGAAAGAACGGTTCTCGCGTGAGCGGATATCGGATTCCCAGTGTGTGCGGTTTTGCCGCAGTGGCCTTGGTCGTTGGGTTCAGTGCCACACGTGTCTGGGGACGCCGGCCTGATGTCGGGCGGGTGGATGTGCTTGTTCACCTGGCCGGTGGGGCGGAACGTGGCCCCCTGCGCGACCTGGTACAATCCTGGGGCGCTTCCATCCGCTATGAGTACCAGGTGGTCCCCAACATCATCGCCCTGCGCGATTTACCCCAAGACAAAATGGCTGAGCTGGCCGTCTGGCCCGCCGTGACCAAGGTCGAACCCGATCGCGCGGTGCACGCGGATCTGGTCGATTCGACTCCGCGTATCGAAGGCCTTCAAGATCAACTGCTGGCCGAGGGCATTACGCTGGAGGGGACCGGTACGCGCGTCTGCATCCTGGATACCGGAATCAACCCGGCCCACATCATGTACGCGACGCGAATCGATACGGCTGCGGGTTATGACTTCGTCAACAACGATGCGGATCCGACCGACGACAACGGGCACGGGTCGCATGTAACCGGAATCGTGGCCGGCGGAACGGGCATCGAGGTGAACTTCCAGGGTGGGAGTGGGTTTGAGCCGCTGCAGGGCGTGGCACCGGAAACTACGGTGATCGGCGTCAAGGTGCTGGACGCGTTTGGCAATGGGCAGATGTCGGATGTGATTGCGGGGCTCGAACATTGCGCCTCGCCGAGCCTGCCCGGCGGTCCGGCGGACGTCATCAACGTCAGCCTCGGTGACGGGCTCGCCCACATCATTGCCTGTGACACGGATGCGGTGGCCGTGGCCGCCAACAACGTCGTCGCGCTGGGCATAACGGTTGTGGCGAGTTCCGGAAACGACGCGTTCGCCAACGCGATCCATGCACCGGCGTGCGCCTCGGGCGTGATCAGCGTTGGTGCCACGTATGACGATTCCTTTCCCAACTCGGATTTTCCGCCGTTTGATTCCTTCACCTTTTGCACGCAGCACAACGTCTTCGGCTTTTGCGTCCAGGAGTGCACCGATTCTTTTCCGATGGCGGATCAGGTGGCTTGCTACAGCAACAAGAGCAGCCTGCTCGATGTGACCGCGCCGGGCAGCTACATTTGGTCGGCCGTGCACGATGCGCCGAGCCTGATTGTGGGACGGCATGGAACATCCATGGCCGCGGCGCACGTGGCTGGCCTGGCGGCTTTGCTTCGTTCCGGTAATCCCGCTTTGACTCCGGCGGAGATCCGTCAGTTTGTTCGCGACTCAGCCATCGATCTCGGTGCACCCGGTCCGGACCCGGTTTACGGCTTCGGTCGGATTGACGTCGTCGCGGCACTCCTTCTCGCCTTCGGTTGCACGGCCGACGCGGACTGCGACGATGGCCTGTTCTGCAACGGTTTGGAGCAATGTGTGGCCGGCCAGTGTACACCGGGATCGGATCCTTGCGCACCGCTCCTGTGCCGTGAAAGTGACGGGCTTTGTGTCGATTGCCTGGCTGCGTTGGATTGCGACGACGGCGATCCTTGCAACGGACAAGAGGGTTGCGATGCGGCCGGTACCTGCGTGACCGGTACCATCATCGACTGCAACGGCAACCTGATCGCCGATACCTGCGATCTGAGCAGCGGAACGAGCAACGACTGCAACGGAAACACGGTTCCCGACGAATGCGATCTGGCCGGTGGCACCTCCGCCGATTGCGATGCCAACGGCGTCCCCGACGAGTGCGAGCCGGATTGCAACGGCAACGGCATTCCCGACGGCTGCGAC
>JBHHUB010000222.1:0-5360 GCA_046753625.1 Phycisphaerae bacterium
AATCTTCAATCTTCGACCCCACCCCACCCGAGCCGCTCAGACGGCGCCTACCCTTCGATGCTAACAACTCCCAACGCCAAGCGTCCAAGAAAGTGAATGAGCCCTATTGCGGGCATGGGTAAGAAACGTACGACCGCACGCCAACGGGCGAGCGAATCCAAGGAGCCAAACATGAGAATCTATTGCTGGATTGCGGGCGCCATGCTCTTGGCGCCCACGGTTGGGGCTGCGGCGGATGACGAAATTCAAACCGTCACGATCCGCGGCGAGACGTACGAAATCTGGCCAAGCGAGGATCTCGTGGCGCGCGGCCTGGAAGTCGAGGACTCCCCCCGCGAGCGCAACGCCTTCTGGATGTACCTGGACGCGATCAACGCCTATGACGAGCTACCGAAGCCGCTTTCCGAGGCGTTTGACTATGCCACGCAGAAAGCCTGGCCCGAAAACGCCGCCGCTCTAGCCGACTATCTCCAAACGCCGGGCACCAGGCGAGCCTTCGCGCTGACGCAGCGCGCCGCCGCCATTTATCGGTACCACATGCCCTACTTCGGGAATCCCGAGGAAAGCGTCGTTAGCATCTTGCTGCCGAACCTTTCCTACTATCGGTTTCTGGGCAAACTACACATCGCGGACGGGCGGCGGCTAGCGGCCGGCGGTGATTACGACGCCGCCAGCCGGCGAATCTTTTCGGCGATGAGCCTCGGTGAACATGCGGCCCAAGGCAACACGCTCATCGAAGGATTGGTCGGCATCGCGGTGTACGCCCTGGCGAACCGCACGCTGGTCGATCTCGTCCTGCGTCATGATTTAAGCACCAAGCAACTCTTGGCCATCCAGCGCGAGCTGAACAAACGGGCCGCGCGCGTTCCGACCGTACGCCGCGGCATGAGGAGCGAGCAGCACTTTGGCCCCGCCATCGTCGATGAGATTTGCGCAAGACCGTCCGCCGTCATCCCCAATATTCGGGCATTCGGCGACCTGGAGGGCGCGCCCGACCTCGGCAAGGCCTCTGTAAACGCCAACCCCAAGGACGGTTGGGGTCGGCTTGAAAAACGGGTGGGGCAGCTCTTCTTCCCCGACCGGTCTATCAAGCGCCACATGGCGGACTACTATGACAAGATCGTGGCCCGAGCCGAGTCGCCCCTCGAATTCGGCCGGACCGAGGACTTCGACGAATCGCAATACATGCGCACCAGGATTCCCAGTTGGGATGTCGTGTCCCGCATGTTGCTCCCCTCGCTTTCGCGCGCCACCCTCTTGGGTGAACGCGCGAAGGCCGATCTGGCGTTGTTGCGCGCGGTTGTGGCGGTTCGTCTTCACATGAGCAAGCAGAAGGCGCTGCCGCCCCCCGACCTCGAGACCATCATCGAAGAGCTTCCCGAGGGTGCCCTGCTTGACCCGTTCAGCGGAAACGCCGTCCGCTACCTGACCACGGATGACGGTTGGATCGTTTACAGCGTCGGGCCCAATGGCATTGATGACGGCGGCGTGAAAGGCGAGCGCTGGGAGGACCACGATATCGTCATTCAATATCCAAAAGAAGATGTGGCTCCCTTCGGCGACGACAAAAACGCCGGGGACGGGGACTAGCGCGGGTGCCCCACCTCCTTTTGGAGGTGGGGGAGCCGATGATGGCGACCGACTGACGCCCGCGATTGCCATCAACCCGAACGTCCGTGCATTGGCGTCCGAGCCGAATGGCGCTTAGACCCTTGTGGCGGTGAGATCGTCGGCTCCCCCATGTCCAATAGGACATGGGCCACCCGCGCGGCTACCCGGACGCGCACACGTACGAGCGACGAAGCACCAGCTCATGACCGGAAAGATACTAAGCGGCGATCGCCTTGCGACGCACGCTTTAGCAAGACTTGGACCGATGACTTCAAGGAACAAAACAATGAACACGAGACTCCTGGCAGCGACCATACTGACGACTTTCGGCGCAACGATTTCTCTGCAGACGGCTCTGGCTCAAACGCCGCGCGTGGCGGACCGAACGGCGCCAAGGCCATCGGCCACTAGGCCGACGTCGAAAACCCCGGTGGATCCTGAAAGGGTTCTGGCGCTCGCCCCTGCGGACAGCCTTTTCCTGGCCTACACCTCGGACCTGCCGTTGCTGCTCGAAAACCCGCTCCTGAAGTTTATTCAGAAACAAACCGGCAAGCCCGGCAAGTTGCTCGAGGCCATCAGCGCGGTGTCCCACGGCGCCGCCTTCTTCTCCTTCAGCGGCGTCCCAAGCAACCCCATGACCTGGTCGGTCACGCTCGGCGCGCGGACCGCCCTCCCCCGAGCCAGAGTCGTGGACATCTTCACTTCCGAGATCACCAGACAATGGAACGATACCGAATCGTTGCCAGGGCAGATCAGTTCTTTCGACGACGGGCGTGTGCTCCACATCACCCTGGTCGGGCCTGCGACGCTCAACCTGGGCCTTGCCGTTAAGGACAATCTCATCTTCGCATCGGGTCGCCCCTTCGAGGCCCAAGCCTGGCTCGATTCGAGCACACTCCCCGACCGATTCGCCGACGGTGAGGACCATGCCCGAATCGTCCAAGGATGGTTCAGCGATCCGGACGCGTTGCTGTACGTCAACACACGTCCGTTCCGTGCGTTGGTCCAACCGTTTCTGACCCGGCCGTTCCCGCGTCTGTACGAAGCCCTGCAGCTCGACAACGTCGAATTCCTTGCCTCCGTCACCCGAAGGGCCACGCCGCCCGACACCGCCGAGACCAACGGCGCCGACCTGAAGAGAACCAACTCGGTCGCAGCAACCAAGCCGCCGACTCAGCGCATCGCGATCGGCCTGGCTCGACCGGCGAGCGGCCTCTGGCAAGCCGTGCTCGGTACACCGGGCCGGCTTTCGCTCGCGAGATACTTCCCCGGCAACTCGCCACTGTTCATCAATGGATCGATGGAGTCGGCGGCCGACATCGTGGACAACACCAACGCGTTCGTTGCAATGATCGGCCAGGAGATCGTGGACGAATACGAGCAGGAACGTCGGGATTTCCAGCGGGACACCGGCATCGACCCGCACAGTGACTTCCTGGCCAATTTGAGCGGCGAGTGGGCCGTTGCCGGCCCCTTCAACCCTTCCGGCGGCGTGTTGGTGGCCGTCCGGCTCGGCGATGTGGCGACATTCCGTACTCATTTCCTGAAGCTTAAGGCCTTTTTTGATCTCAGGACGCGCAAAGCCGTCTACCGCAGCGTCGCCATCGAATTGGCCAAGCGCGTGGATGGTGAATTCTACTTCGCCGTTATAGACGACGTACTGCTCGCAGCCGCGGACGGGCGCGTGCTTAAATCCGCAATAGACGCCTATGCCGACGATACGAGCCTAGCCAATAACGAGGCGTTCCTGGGTGTGATGGGCGATCGCTCCGATACCACCACCGAGCTTGCCTATGCAAACATGGAATTCTTCACGGAGGCGTTGCGCGAAGAGGAACAGGGGGAACCGGACGAATTCACCGCCTCCCTGCTTGATCTTCTCGCCGCCCAGCGCGCCATCGGCGCTGAGGTCGGCTTGCAGGATCGGCTCGCAACGCTCGACCTGGCCAGCGCTGCCAACGAAAGCCTGGCGCCGTCGACCCTGATCGCCACCGTGATCATGCCTTCGCTCGCCCGCTCGCGTGAGCTATCTCAACGCTTGGTTTCCCAATCCAACATTAAGGGGATCGCGACATCGGTGATCATCTATCAAGCCAACCACGATGGGCAGATGCCGCCGAACTTGAAGACCTTGCTTGCCAGCGGCAATTTCACGGCCAATACGCTCAAGAGCCCCTATGACCTGCGGGCCGAATGGCCTGGTGGTTCCTTCTACCTCTATCGCCCGCTGCCCGAACCCCAGTCCGTCGAAAACCCCGCGGACGCGGTGATCCTCAGCGAGCCGGAGCTGCGCGAAGGCGGTGCCAATTTCGGATTCCTCAACGGGCACACCGAATGGATCAAAGGCCCGCGAGCCGCCCAACTGCTCCGCGTGATGAAGACTAGAAACTAGAAACTAGAGACTGGAAACTGGAGACTGTGGCTGTAGGGCAGGGGGTTGCTTCGTTGCAGGGTCCGCCCAAGCGGCTCCTGCTACGGAGCGTTCGCCTGCCACGGCCCTGGCCAACCTCGAATGGCAAGGAAACGCCTCGCCTACGGCGGGCCAACCCGCTCCCGCGGACCGCCTGCCGCCGCCCACCGGATAGCGAATCGGAGACTTAAGACATGGTCGACCCCGCAACCTTCGTTCGAAACATCGGCCTGCTCATTGGGCTGCTGCTCCTCTCAGGCGCCACGTTTGTCCTCTTGGTTACCGCGTGGACGACAATCAGCTCGCTGATTTGGATCCAGCAACGACGACGTGCGGAGCAGGAGCATCGGGCGAAGGCATTCTGCCCCGACGGCAAACCTTTCCCCCCCGTGGCCGAAGGCGTGTGCAATCAATGCGGACGCGGTTCCAGAAAGATCTACTTCCCACCGGACAGCGGCGGCAAGGAACTCTGTCCAACCTGCTACGACGCCTACTGGCGCGACAAGGAAACATGACAGGTAGTGCCCCCGCAACCGAACCGCGCCCGCCTGCGCGGGCACGCACGCCCACAGACCCCCGGATCGCGCGGCCGTCTGGGCGAACGCCCTTGTGAGGGTCGAACCCCACGCTTTGCGGCTACTATGGAATAGCCCTTCAGCCTGCGCGAGCAGGAGCAGCGACCCAACGAGGTCCTACTGGAGCATGTCGCCGGGCTCGCGCGTTGGGCCCGAAAACCCATCCGATACCGGAAATGGTGCGGAGCGTGCCTGATCGCAGGGGTTGGCCCGCGGCTCAGATTCCGCTTGCACGGGTTCGACGGGAAGTTGGGGTTGGCCGCGCAGGATTGGGATCAGATGCGCCTCGAGCAGCGGGACCATCAACCATCCGGTGTGCCCGCCGTGGTGACGCACTTGCTTCAGCGCCGGCGACCAGCAGATTTCTCCCATTCGCTCGTAGGCAAGCCGGTCGGCGTCCGAAGCGCCGGCCGGAATGCGAAACCGCTTCCTCCCGGCCGCTTGCGTGAAGACGCGGTCGGTCGTGCCGAACGTTCTCGTACCGATGCCCAACAGGTAGCGATCTTTGTGGCTGACCAGGGCGTAGGCCCGTCCCACGTTGCGCAGGGCTGGGGCGAGGTTGTAGTGCGGCGAAATCGCCGGACATGCCAGAACGAGCGTTTCGATAATGGGCCGGTGCTTTAAGGCTTCGCACGCGAAGACCGCGATGCCTGCCCCACCGCTGTACGCGACGATGTAAATCTTGGTCTTGGGATGTTTCCGATGAAACGCCAAGAGCTTTCGGGCGAGGCGCAGGCCCATCAGGCGGTTGCGCCGGTAGAGCA
>JBHHUB010000223.1:0-5331 GCA_046753625.1 Phycisphaerae bacterium
GGCGCGCCATCCACCTGACGTGTCATGCGCCTTGCCACAATCGCCGGCCACACCTCAGGGTGCCTCCGCGCATTTCAGAACCTGGTAACCATCCTGAAAATCGAATACGCTGAATACGTGATGACTCAATGGATACCAAACGCGGGAGGAAGCATGATCGTCATCAAGATGAAGAGCGTATTGGCGTGGATGGTGGTTTGCGTTCTGGCGGTCGTATTCAATGCGTGCGACGTCGACAGCAATGATGTTGGTGGGTCGACCTGCGGCGACGCGACCTGTGACCCGGGCGAAACAACGACAAGTTGCCCGACCGACTGCGGTAACGAAAACGGCAGTGGCCCGTCCGAATCGGCCAAGCCGACTTCGCTACCCACGTTCGACGACGTGCGGCTTTACACCGCCGACAGCCCACTGAATCAGAAGATTCCCGTGGACGCGGAAATCGATCCGAATTCCACCGAGTATGTCAACGTCATCGTGCAGGCGGTCGCCGCGGCCGGGTTTGTGATCGAATTCAAGCAGTTTTCAGCACCCGTTTATTTTTCCGATTCGCAAACGCCCCGGCACGACGTGGTGCTCGCGTGCGGTCAGGATTACGCCGGCGTGGACGCCCTCACGGGCGTACCGATCCCTGATTTTGCCGAGCCGGCTGATGACATCGACGGGGCCGATAACCCGATTCCGTTTGGCGTATGCGGTGACGCTGCGGACCAGGACAACCAGATGATCATCTTAGACCTCGATACGCGCTGCGAATACGATTTTTTTCAGGTACGCCTGGAAAACGGGCGGTGGGTTGCAAGCTGGGCCAACAGCATCAGCCTGGACAGCCAGGGCATCTATCCCACGGGGTTTTCGGCCCGGGGTTCCGGGTTCGCGACACTGGCCGGTCTGATATGGCCCGACGAGCTTCAACAAGGGCAAATCAATCACGCCCTTGGCTTTTCTTATCCCGGCGTGGCGGCGGGAGGCCCGGTCCCGCCCGCCACGGAAAGCGACGGCGTGTCGACCGGCCTGTGGGCGCTTCCAGAAGGAGCCAGACTTCAACTCGATCCGAGCCTGGACCTTGACACGCTGGAGCTTACGCCATACGCGAAGACCATTGCCAAAGCGCTCCAGGAATATGGCATGATCCTGTTTGATGACGGTTCTTCGGGGGTTTCGGTGGAGTCTCTCGACCCGAAGAGTACCAGGGCAAATCCCTATGAGGGCCTACTTCCCGATGTGGACTTTCCCGAGCTCAACGACATTCCGCTCGACCGGCTCCGACTGCTCAAGCTTCCGCCGCAAAACGCCAACGCCAACGAGACCAACGAGCTGCTGACCAGCGGCTGTGCGGCCTTCGAATAGCGTCCCCCGCCCCGCTACCCGAGGGAGACACGCAATCCGTCCGGTAGGGCGTCATCTGCATACGTCCCGCACGAGCATGAACGCTTCTGCGTGAGGCAGATTCATCGCGTGGCCCCGAGTGATGCTGAGCGCTTGCAAGGCTTCGGTAGATCGCTGGTCGGGCGCCGGGCGAAGTTGTGAGGCATACATCGACATGGCTTCCAGTTTTCGCCCGAGGTGGGCGGTGATGTCCACAAATACATTCGGGACAAACGCCGGGGTCATCGGCGCTGCGTACCAGTCCGTCTCCGAAACCGTCTCATAGGCCAGCAGACGCTTTGGATAGCTATCTCCGACCGGGCGGCTGCACACCATGGTCGCTTGGAACACCAGTTGATGATCGCGGTGCACGTCGCCTACGTGGGGCAGATAAACAACGTCCGGCCGTACCGCGTCGAATACGCCCGACAGCGCGGCGTTCAGATCGGCGCCGGGCACCGTATCGAGCCTGGCCGCCGGCAGATCGAGGAAATGTGAGCCGGCCAACCCAAGAAAGGCGTGGACCTCACGGGCTTCCTTTTGTACGCGGACGACTTGCTCTTGCCCGAATCGAGCCACCTCGCCACGCGTGCAAATCACGACGTGGACCGCGTCGCCGAATTCGATGTGACGCAGCATCGTACCGCCGACGCCGAGCACCTCGTCGTCCGGATGAGGGGCGATGACCAGAACATGGCTCATGAGAATCTCTACTCCCGCGTTGCGTGACTTTGAAACCGGCGCCCTGCCACCCACAATTCCGCTGTGGAATCCGTCGCATGCTCCCCCTCGACGTCCGTCAAACGCAGGGCACCGTCGACAGTCGTAACCAGCGGATGCCCGGAATCGTCCACCGACAGAATGGTACCGACCTTCTTTCTCCGCACGTCAGCGACTGGCGGATCGAGACGTTCCGGTCGGGCTCGCCAGATGATCGTTTTCGTTGCGCCAAGGTAACTGAACGCGCCCGGATACGGCCGACCGGCCGCGCGGATCAGGCGGTAGACCTCGTCGGTAGACTTCGACCAGTCGATCAGCCCATCGGCCGGCGTACGCTTCGGATAGTATGTCGCCAGAGCATGATCCTGCGGCGTTCGTGGCAACGTGCCGTTCTTCAAGGCCGGTGCGAGTTCGAGCACAACGTCATAAAGAACTTGATTCGTGCGGGCGATGAGGTCTTCGGAATAATCGTCGGACAAGACGGGAACCTCCCGTTGAACGATGATGTCACCCGCATCGGGTTCGTCCGCGAGGTAGAAGAGGTTCACGGCCGCACGCTCGCCTCGCAGGATCGTCCACGCCACCGGTGCCCGACCGCGTCCCCTGGGCAGCATCGTCGGGTGGAACCCCACGCCACCATGGCGGGCGATCCCAATGAGCCGGTCAGGCACAAGTTGTGACAACCCGATGCACCAGATCAAGTCCGGGGGATGGGCTTGGAGGAATGGCTCGACCGCCGGTTCGGCCACCTTGATGAATGAGCGGAAGGGCAGGCGAGCCTTCTCGGCCAACGGACGGAGGGCATGAAAGTCGGCGGTGCGATCGGCCTGTGATTCGTCGAGGCCCAGGACGGCCGTGATCTCGACGCCCCCACGAATCAGCGCATCGAGTACGGTACCGCTGGAACTGACACTTCCGATCAATGCGACATTCACGTTCAAGCCTCGTTCCCGCGCCGCGATCGAACCGACCACCGTGGGACCACAGCGCGCCGGGCGAGGATAGTAGGTTCGTTGCAGAACCGCAACATACGTCTCACCGCGACGTGCACCGATCGGCTGACCTTAACGGCGACGTGGGCACTGGCTCAGGCGCCACCCACTCGGGCGAACCGGCTCAACGAAACCGACCTGCGATGGCCGATCCCGACACGATGGAAAAAGCACAATACTTTACTTAGATTTCGCTTGACAATCGCTACCCATGTTGTAGATACAATTGGCTGAAGGGTGAAAGTTAAAATGTTGATCCCTTTTCATTTCAATCGCAGTTTTTCAGGCAAGTCTGGCAAGGAGGTCGTATTATGACCACGCACGTGAAAACCAGGGAGATCGAGTACGCGGGCAACCCGGTGTTTGGCACTCAAGTCCCCTTTGAGTCCATCGACAGCCCGGGCTGTTACATCTGCAACTGGAGCGGGCATCTGCTGCGGATTCCCGAGGACGGGGTCAAATCCGGGCGGTCTCCGCTGCTGGAGATCAAGGGAACGGAGGCGTTGTTTGTCACGAAGATCTGCAACGACCCGTTCATTCCACTGTCCAAGGCACGCATGCTCGCCGCCGATTGCGATGTAGCGGTGAACTTCTAAAGCGGCTGCGTTGTTCGTGTAGCGATGCTCCGGTGATCGCCGCAAGGCCGTACGGGCTTGCGGCGCACGGGCATTGCCGAATCGGCGTGCTTGGCGACGCGCTGCACAAACGGTGAGCCTGCCATAGCGGGCTTGGATCTTGCGTTGCCGCCGGCCGGTTTTGCTGTCGCCGGTAGATTGTGGTGGCGTCGCGCGCCCTTATCTGTAGTGTGTGCGGTGGGTTGCGGCGGGTGCCTCGCCAGTCGGGGTATGTCGACCGACTCCGTCGTGACGCGGGAGTCTCGCGATCCAGGACCGGCGACTCGTACGGGCGCGCACCACAGTCGGGATCCTATCGGCGGGATTCCCTATCCCCGATTACGCCCGTTCGCCGAGACGCCGCGGCGTGCGGGCTATCGGCTACCTGTGGCCGGTCGTCCCGGCCATCAGACCAATCAGACCAGTCGGCGGTAAGCCAGGAGTGGGGGGAACGCGCCGTCATCGGCCTAGCGGCCTGCGCTCCCGTGGCGGGTAATCACGCGGCCGCACCGGATCAGGGGAGGACATCCAGATTGGCGCTCGGGCGGTACCTGACGCCGCCGGCATCCTCAATCCTGCTGCCCCATCTCCAGGGGGTCACGCCGACCGGTAAGGTGGCCATGTCGAATACCGACATGTAGCTGCCGTTGCCCAAGTTGATGAGTGGCTGCGAGGCATTGGCACCGCCCGAAGTCATTTCCCAAAACACCGGGCCAACGCTCGCCGGATCCACTTGATCGCTCCAGATCAGGACGTACATCGTGTCACTTCGGGAGAACACGCGGTCGTCGGTCGAGAAGTCCGGATCACGCGAAAGGATGAAGCCCTGCCCCAAGAGCGGTACGCAAGCGCCGGCGAGTTCATCGCAAGGCTGGAACGGACACGGATCGACGCCCGCCTGACACGTACCGGCCAAGCACGTTTCCCCCCCGTTGCAGAACAGCCCGTCATCGCACAAGACATCGCTGCTCACGTTGTCGCACGAATCCTGAGCTTCGTTGCACGTATCCACCGTACATGGCAGCGCATCATCGCAATCAACCGGCATGCCGGCCTGACAGACCCCTGCCAGACAGGTCTCAACGCCGGTGCAGTACAGGCCGTCATCGCACAAAGCGTCGTTGTCCACATGGTCGCACGCATCGGTGAGTTCGTTGCAGGTGTCGATGGAACACGCGAGCCCGTCGTCGCAATTGACGGCCGTACCTGCCTGGCAATCAAGCGTCGGATCGCAGATTTCGACGCCGTTGCAGAACAATCCGTCATCGCAAAGCACATCCGCCGGTGTATTCGTGCAAGTGTCCGCCGTCTCGTCGCACAGATCCACCGTGCAGCCGACACTGTCGTCGCAGTTGACCGCCGTACCTGTCTGGCAACCCAAGATCGCATCGCAGGTTTCGCTACCGTCGCAGAACAGGCCGTTGTCGCACAGCGCGTCGCTGGCCGCGTGATCGCACGTGTCCGTAATCTCGTTGCACGCATCCATCGTGCAGCCGACACCGTCGTCGCAGTTGACCGCCGTACCTGTCTGGCAACCCAAGATCGCATCGCAGGTTTCGCTACCGTCGCAGAACAGGCCGTTGTCGCACAGCGCGTCGCTGGCCGCGTGATCGCACGTGTCCGTAATCTCGTTGCAC
>JBHHUB010000224.1:0-5297 GCA_046753625.1 Phycisphaerae bacterium
GATCAGCCTGCGGATTCTTCGCGCCGCCGCAGACGATCCCGATCCGCGCGTGCAGGCCAATGCCATCGAGGTGTTGGACAAGCTTGATGAGCCGACGCGCGTGGCGGTAACCGATCGAAAGCTGGCATCGACGAACAGCCGCGTCAGAGCGAACGCCATCAAGTCGTTGCTGAGGACGGATGCCTACAAGGCCGGCGAAGCCCTGCTGGATATGTTGACCGACGAGTCGCAAGCCAGCCGCTGTAGCGCGCTTTGGGTCGTGCAGCGGCTTCAACTGGTTTCTATGGTGCAACGGATCGAGCACATGGCATTGCACGATCCGAGCGAGCGCGTGCGCCGCAGGGCCGGCCGGGTTCTGGACGTGTGTGCGGCCGGTACGCGTCCCCCGAGCGACTTGATGCCGCGCGCTCGCGATCCTTTGCCGGGGGGCTCGGTATGAAGTGGACCTTGGCGCTGATGCAACTGGAGGATCTGACGGAAATCCAGCGGGCGACGCGTGAGCACTTTCAAAAAGGTGGGTCCATTGTTTCGGTGCTCTCGGTGATTGGGGGGCTTGTTCTTGGCGTGGGCCTGGCGTATTGGCTATCCCAGCAGCAGCAAAAAGTAGCACGAAACGCCCGCCGCAACGATCCGCAAAAACTGTTTCAGGATCTTATGGCCAAGGTCGAGCTTAGCGAACCCCAACGCCGCGTGCTCGGGAGCGTCGCCCATGATTTGAATCTGGACCAGCCGGCCGTGCTTCTGATCAGCCGTGCCCTTTTCGATCGGCATGTGCACGCCTGGAAGCAACGACGTCCCGCCGGAAACCGCGCCAAACACGCCGGTGAAGACAACGCCCTTTTGGTCGCGCAGCGGGCGCTGTTCGGGTCGTAGGGGTCGGGCTTCGATGCGTGGAAACCCGCCCTGCCAGCACGACGCATGCGGCATGGGGTCGACGGACGCGCAACCGCTCCCGGAGTCGAAGCCAGGGGATGTTTGGTGTGGCTACTCCGTCGGCCAATTGTCGTCGAAATCCTCGGCCCCGTCCACCGATATCATCGCTTGGGGGCCGGGTACGATTTCGAAAAGAGACAACGCTCTTGCGGCCTCGGGCGCCACGCTGCCGGCTTGTGGTGTGTCGCAACCGGTCATTGCGGTCGCGGCCATCAGCAGCGATGCGCTCAGCATGGCCATGACGGCTTTCGGTCCGTTTCGCGCGTTCATAGTGCTTCCCTCCTCCATTGCGAGGCAAGCCACCGATTGTCGCCGGGCGAACAGGATTCGTCCTGGCGGGATTCGGGTTCCTACCTCTGCCGCTTTCGTCGTGGTCCGACCCGTTTCGGGGCCGGTCCAACCTAAAATCTCCAATTCAAATCCGGAAAATCCAACCCAAAAGCGTCAAAAAAAGCTCAGTCCGAAAAGATCGAGCGAGACGAAGGATGCAGGGCGGGTCGTGCGGAGGAAAACGGCGGGGAAATGGGCGATCGTGGGGAAAGCGCCGAGTGGCGCCGGCTCGGTCGGGCGCGCGGTGATGCTTTGCGTTGGGTAGGCGGCGGCTGGCTCAGCAGCGCTCCCAGTGAATCAGGATCGCGGTGGCATCATCGTCGAAGACTTTGGTCCCGGCGTGCTGCTCCAAGGCGGATAGAAGACCCGCGACCAGATTTTCGCCGGGCGCCGCCTGCGCCAACCACGCGCTGACGCCTTCCATGCCGAACAGCTTGCGGCCTGCCCCGGTTTCTGAGACCTCGGCAACCTCGTCTTGCTCGTCTTGTGGTCTGCGTGCGCGTTGGTGGATGAGTCCGTGGCTTACGACCAGCACGCCGCCGCGTGGCGCCAGTGGCGCAATTTGGGCCGCGTATCTGGTGTCCGGGCTTGTGCCGGCCGCAGGGTTTTCGCCCGCGGGCAACAGGTCGCATGTTCCATCGTGTGCCACACTCATGGCGTAGCGGTGGTCGGCATCGACATAGGTGACCGTTTCCTCGGTGGCGTCGAACACGCCGACCCAAAGGCGCACCGACCGGGCATTTGAGATGCGCGCATGGTAGAAGTGGTTGATGGCTTCCACGGCCAGCGAGGGGTCTTCGTGTTTCAACAGCGAGGCGTGGAGAAAGCCTTGCGTCGCGCTGACCAGCACGGATATAGGAACCCCCATGCCGCGCACATCGCCCACGACCACCGCGAGCCGATGGTTTTTCAAGGGAATGACATCCAGGAAATCGCCGCCGATGTACCGGCCGCGCCGGGTCTCGCCGACGTAGCGGAACGGTCCCACGTGCCCCGTGCGCGCCGGCAGCAGCCATTGTTGTGCCTCCGAGACGGCTTGCAATCGGGCTTCCATGCGCACCTGGCGTTGTTCGATGTCGATCCGCATGAGATTGGCCATGCCCATCGCCGCCAATCGGGCCAGCGCCAGCGGAAATGCTTTCGCGGCCTCGTCCGGTTGTCGGCGTTCGGAATCGTCGGAAGGCTGGTCGAGATAAATGAACCCGGCCAGCGCCGACTCGATCATGATTGGTACACACATCGCCATTACTTTCGATGCGGGCCGGTCGTTCGACGCGGACAACATTTCGCCGGCGCCACGATGAAGGCATACGGGGCAACCGCTGCAGGCTTCGCGAATCAAGGTTTGGCTGAGTCGCGGAACCGGCCCGGCCGCGGGGTCGGCCCCTCTATGCGCCACGACCTCGATTTGACCTTCCTCGGTCATCGGGCGCAGAAACACGCATCCGGAGAATTTGGTGCCGGCTTCTGCCGCTTCGAGCACGGCATCGACGAGGTCCGCTTCGCGGCGGGCGCTGTGAATGTGTTCGGAACATTGTTGCAGCAACCGAAGGCTCTCGTGCGATAGCCCCTCCTCCTCGGCGGACTCCAGACACGCGACAACCGTATCCTTGGCCGGTGTATCGTTCACGGTGGCCATCGTCGTTCCGGCATTGGCGACGGCGTTGCGATCAACGACGAGCAGTGTCCAGGGGCCAATGACCATCAGGTCTTTGGGGCGGAAACGATACTGTCGGTTGGCCGCGAGCCGCACGCCGTTGAGCCACGTGCCATGTGTGCTGCCCAGGTCTTCCAGGAGCCACTCCCCGTCGATGTTTTCGTCGGTCTGCTGTGCCGATCGGAAGTAAATCGTGGCGTGGTCGCGGGAGACGGCGGGGTCATTCAATTGCAGCGTAGAGGCCGACCGCCGACCGATTGTAGCGGGCCCGGGCCGAGGCAAGGGGAACGAGACCGCGGTCGGTCCGGCTACAGCGCGCAGTTCCAGGTTTTCCTCGGTCGGCCTATCCTCTCGGTGTTCTGGTGTATTCATGGTCATAGTCCTCAGCGGCCTACCCTGAAACCCCCCATTGTCACATTCGAGTCGTACCGGCGCCCTCCCGTCTTGCGTATGGGCTTAATCTAAAGGAACGGGCGGGGCGGGCAAGCCATAAAAAAGGTATAATGTGGAGGATCGGTGTCGGCAACTTCGCCTCCGGACAGGCATGGCAGGAAGGGAGGGCGCCTTGACGCACCCGCGTAAAGAAGACATAGCAGGTATTGCGAACATCGCTCGGCGCATGGCCCCAGCGGCGCGTGCGGCGTACCTCGAGGGGGTTGGTGCTGAGGACGCGGCGCTTCGGAGGGAGGTTGAGCAACTCCTACGCGGCGCAGCGGCGCCCGCCGCTTCAACCGATACAACCGTGCAGGCGACGCAAGCGCCGACGCAGCCCGCCGTCGCCGGTCCAAGTGGTGCCGCGCCGCCTCCCTTGCGCATCAACGCGTACCGCATCCTTGAAGTCTTGGGCGAAGGAAGCATGGGAGTGGTGTATCGCGCGGAGCAGCAGAATCCGCACCGGGACGTGGCGCTGAAGGTGCTCAAGCCGGGCGGGGCGACCGATGCAGCGTTGAAACGGTTCGAGCAGGAGGCGCAGATGCTCGGGCGGTTGCAACATCCGGGCATCGCGCAGATCTTTGAGGCGGGCACATCCGACAGCGGTTACGGACCGCAGCCGTTTTTCGCTATGGAGCTGATCCACGGTTTGCCCCTCAACGAATACGCGGGAGCCCATGCGCTCGACATCCGCGCGCGACTGGAGCTCTTGGTGAAGGTGTGTGACGGCGTGGAGCATGCCCACCAGAAGGGGGTGATCCACCGGGATCTCAAGCCGGGCAACATCCTCGTTGACCAATCCGGCCAGCCGAAGATTCTGGACTTTGGCATCGCGCTGGCCATCGATCAAACGGCTGACGAATCCGCGTCTTCTTCGGAATACGAGTCCCTTACGGGCACCATTCCGTACATGAGTTTCGAGCAGGTCACGGGCAAGCCCAGCGAGGTGGACACGCGCTCGGATGTCTATGCGCTTGGTGTGATCGGCTATCAACTGCTCAGCGGCTGTCTGCCTCATGATCTCAGCCACAAGTCGATTCCCGACGCGATTCGCATCATCAGCCAGGACCCACCGCGGCCCTTGGGGCAGATCAGCAAGGCGTTCCGGGGCGATCTGGAACTCATCATCACCAAGGCGCTGGAACGGGAGAAATCGAGCCGCTATCCCACGGCGTCCGCGCTGGCGGATGATTTGCGTCGCTATCTCTCCGACGAGCCGATCCTGGCGCGCCCGCCGAGTTCGGTCTACGTGTTCAAGAAGTTTGCCCAGCGCAACAAAGCGTTTGTCGGCGGTGTTGCTGCGATCTTGTTCACGCTCGTAGCGGGGCTGGTAACGTCAACGGCCTTCTACTTGAAGGCCAAGGAACGGGCGACACGCGCGCTGCAGGCCGTCCAGCGCAGTCAGGTGACGGCGGACACGCTTTTTGAAGTCTTTCTTCGCAGCGCCAATCCTCAAGCCACGGCCAATCGGGTGACCGTTTGGGATGCGCTGGATCAAGTAGCCGCAAGAATCCAAGACGGTACGCGCCGCATCGAACCGGAGCACGAGGCCGCGGTTCATCTGACGCTCGGGAAGAGCTATCGCGTGGCGGGGCTCGCTAAGAGGGCTGAACCGCATCTGGTCCGCGCGCTTCAGATCGATCAACATGACTTGGGCGAAGAGGATCCGCAAACGCTCGAGGATATGAATGAGTTGGGCTTGCTTTACAAAGAATCCGGCCGGTATGCGGACGCTCAGTCCCTCTACCGCACATCGCTCAAGGTGCGGCAGCGCGTCTTGGGCCCAGAGGATAGGAAGACGCTGGAGACGCAGCACAATCTGGCGCAACTGATGGATCAGATGGGCCAAACTGCTGCAGCCGAGAAAGTTTATCGCGACCTTCTGAAGATTCAGCGCAGGGTGTTGCCGGAGGAAGATGCGCTTACGCTGAGCACCACCAACGCT
>JBHHUB010000225.1:0-5295 GCA_046753625.1 Phycisphaerae bacterium
TGGGTAGCCGAGGTGGCACTCGAAAACGGATTGCTGAAAATCGGCCCCGACGCGCGAGCCAGGATACGTCCGGTGATCGACCCTCGCTCCGGAATGTCCCGATAGACCTCAAGGTCCATCGGAAAAAGGTGACCGCCATGAAGCGACGTCGTTTGCGTCCCGGGCAGCGCCTCGACCACGATATCAAAGCGGGCTCCGGCCACGGCGCCTCGGGGTATCATCCCCACCACCGTCACCACGGCTGAATCCATGCTGTTGATGAGTTGCTCGGGGCTTGTCGGTTTGATACCGACCTCTGCGGCTGAAAAGCTGTGCTGCTTGTACATCTTGTGCACGAGGCCGTCGTAGATGTGCTTCGGACAATCTCGCGAACCCTGCCCCCCCAACCCCACAACCAGACCGTACCCCCGAACGCGCGTCGGCCTCACCCCCTGGTAGTAGGTCACTGCGCCGATCGTATGCTTGCGCGCCGCCGAGTCCGCCCCGGCCACATCGACCGGTTGAACCCCCAGGTCTACCTGTTCCCCACCGGTCCGATCCCAAACGAACTGCAGGCCGTTGCAGGCCGTCAGCAACGCCGCGGATAAAGCCATGAGTAGCGTTACAGCGAGTGTCCTTTGCATCCTAACCATGGGAAGGTCCGTTGGGGTTTGGGTGTGGGCGTTCTCTGCGAACCCCAAACCAATGACTCTGCCGCGCCCGGCAGCGCGATCGTCCGCCTAGCTTGCCTGCGCATCATACCCCTGTGCACGTCATGACGTCAAATCCGCCACTCCCCAAGGCCGGCCGCGCCTCCGGACACCGGCACCAGAGATATCCAATGGGCACTTCTCCAGGGTCCACCTTCCATCCCCGGCGCAGGTTCTCGTGGAAGCGAACCCCCTGCACCCCAGCGGGCCACCGGGCGGGCGCCCCGGTGTCCTGACAAGATGCCTGGAAAGCCCACGGCGCCGCTTGGACTCAAGACAGGAGCATGTCCGCAATCGCCGTCGCCGCCAGAGCCATGCTAACCACGCCGTTGAACGTGAAAAAAGCGAGTGAAACGTGGCGGTAATCTCCCGGCCGAACCAGCAGGTTTTCGATCAAAAGCAACACGGCAACCGCCGCGACCCCGCATCCGTAGATGGCGCCAAGACCGGCCACCCACCCCAGGCACGCCAGCCCCGCCACCGTAATCCCGTGCGAGACGCGGGCGATCCCCAACGCCGATCGAGCCCCAAGGCGAGCGGGCAAGCTGAACAAACCGTCGCGCCGGTCGACGTCAATGTCCTGGCACGCGTAAATGATGTCAAACCCCGCGATCCAAAACATCACCGTCACCATCAGGATCAACGCTTCGCGCCCCACGGATTGCGGATCAACGGCGATCCATGTCGCTACCGGCGCCATAGCGATGGCACTACCCAGATAGTAGTGGGACCACTTCGTGATTCGCTTCGTGAAGGAGTAGCCGCAAAGATAGATCAGGGTCGGCCCGGCCAGAAGAATCGGCCAGGCGTTGCCGAACCAGATGTCAAAGCCGATACACGCCACACCGAACGTGCCCGCCGAAAGCGCGAACATGGCCCACGCCGCCCGGTACGACAGGATGCCCGCGGGCAGCGGGCGAGCCGCCGTGCGCGGGTTGCGTGCGTCCCACCGCGCATCCACAATGCGGTTAAAGGTCATCGCAACGCTTCGAGCCGCCACCATGCAAATCACGATCAGCAACAACTGCCCCGGCCAAGGCGTCGTGCGGTCGTCCATGTGGCGCGCCGCGAGAAACGCCGCAACCAACGAAAACGGCAGCGCAAAAACACTGTGCGACAGCTTGACCATGTCGGCCCAGATGCGAATGGACGACCACGGCCGGATCACGCCCGCGCCCCTCGATCATCCGAGCGCGCCTCCGCCCGTCGCGAGCCCGCCCAACGCGTATTCAGCCTATGCGCAACGCCCAGCAAATCGAGCACCTTGCCGACCACGAAATCCACGAGATCGTCCACGCCCTTGGGATGCATGTAGAATCCGGGCGACGCGGGGCAGATGACGACGCCGGCTTGAGATAGGCGCAGCGCGTTCCGCAAATCTATCGTACTCAGCGGCATTTCTCGTGGCACGAGCACCAGACGCCGCCGCTCCTTGATGGTAACCGCCGCGGCCCGATCAATCAGATTACCGCCCAGCCCCGCAGCGATGGAACCGAGCGTATTGGCGCTGCACGGGCAAATCACCATGCCGTCTGTGGCAAAGCTGCCGCTGCCCAATACGCACCCGACGTCTCGGTATGGATGAATGATGAGCCGATCCGTATCGAAGCCGAGCCACGCGCGAGCGGACGTCTCGCCCAACGACAGCTCTTCAACCAACAACCGCTTGCCGAATTCGGACACCACCAGATGTACCGTCGTGTCGGCTTGGATCAAGCATTCCACCAATCGGCGCGCGTAGGCCGCCCCGCTTGCGCCCGTCACCCCCACGACAATCCGTCCGTGCTCAACGCCCATGGCTAGCCGCCACGGCAATGGGAGGGGCGCCGGCCGCACCGTATCGTGCCGCCAGGCGAGACCAGATCGAGTCCGCGAACTCGGTCGTCAGCCGCGCAAACGCCTCATGGCTTCGCTTGCCGTCGGCCCGGTGAAGAAAGGCTACGCCGAGTTCGTACAGTGCCTCAGGGAGGGCATCACCTTGGGGAAACTGCTTGATGAGGTCTTCGAGCAGGTCGATCCTCGATCGGCCCGCCTCCGCGCCTCCGGCGACCAGCGGGGTCGCCTTCGCGATCTCCAGATCGATGTTGTCTTCTATCCGAGCGTGGGGAAATCGGCGCCGCAGGTTGATCAGGTTGGTCCGGTACATCGCATGGCGGGGATTCAGGTGCAGGAACCCGAACGTAAGTTGGTGGTTGCGCTCCACATTCCTGCAGATCGGGTCGTAGCCGTACAGGGGGTCTTCATTCTGGCTCAGCAACGTGCGGAGACGGTATCCCTGCACGAGGATGTGGTCGAGATTGATGTTCAACCCCGCTTCGGGCCGATCGCGATCCAGCAGCCCCTTACGCGGGGGTTCGTTGGGCGGCCGGCCGGCGTCATCCGACCGGGATTCAAATCGGTCGATGAGCGCGTCCAACTTGTCGAGGGCGCGATCCACGTCGCAGTGCCTCGCGTCCAGCCTGGACAGTGCCAAAAGCGCGGCAGCTCCGACGGGAGAATCGGGCGCATTGCCGGCGATAACGCTCCAGGCTTCCCGGGACGCCGTTTCGTGTGGAAAACTGTCGTAAAAACGAATCCACTTGGTGTTTCGGAATTCCACGGGATCAACGCGCATGTCGATCGCCCGCGCCTTCATGTACAAGACGTTCATGGCGTACCGGCTGTTCGGATACGACCGGAGGAAGCGATCACACCGGTGAATCAGCTCAGCCTTGTGGCGTACCAGCGCGGACTCCTCTGCCATAGGGTCGGCATCCAGTTCGCTTTGCCACCGCTGCTGTTCCGCCTGAAACAGCTCATCCCAACTCGGCCTCGGCAACGGGTGGGAAGCCCACCTCCGCTCGACGCGATCGGTAAGGTCGAGAGTCGCGTCAAAGGCCATAAAGTAATAGTTGTTCAGCGATTCCAGAATACGGTAATGCAACTCGTCGCGACCCACGTGAAACTCGAAAAGCCCCACGGGCAACCCGAACATGACGGCAAGCAGCGCCGCAATAGCTCCCGGGCGGTGATCCACGAGCTTCGAGATACCCAACACAATCGCAAACACGACGGTCGAAGCCACGATCGCCAGAACCCACGGCGCGACGAACTTGACCCGATCAATCGGATCAAACCGGCCCATCACCATCTCTTCGCTGCCGTGCCAGGCCAATGTCAGATATACCACGATGGGGATCAGCGCAAAGAGCGCGGAGACGAAGCGTATCCGCGTGCGAAACGGCTTCAGCGAAGCGATGACGCACGCGCCGAGCAGCGTAATGGCCAGCCACGGCATGACCGCCAGTACGCACACCGACAACACGAACGGCACGCACAACCAGAAGCGGTATAAAATCGAAACCAGGATCGGAACGGCGATCAACGCCGCCATGAGCAGCCCGATGACAAAAATCTGCATCGGAACATCCTGCACGTTGATCGGTTCGACGAGCATGTGCGCCAACGTGATGCTGCGCTGGCCGCTGAAGTTGAACGTCTCCGCAAGCTCGCCCCAGTATCCGGGCATCATCGGCGCTGTGGCGACGCCGCTTCTAATCCAATAGGCAAAGCAACTGACCCCGGCGAACAGGACGACGTTGATCGCCAGCAGGACGACCGCACGAATGCGGTATTTGGAGCCCGATCGCGACCAGACATCCACCATCGGCGCTCCGTCGGTCTTCACCGGGACACGCCCGCCTGCAGACCGCCGGCCACGAACGCTCAGGTTGGCTGCCGGGGTTTCAACCATGTGCTATTTCCGCCAAGCCGCGTACACGGTGACAACGCCCATCGTCATCGGAACCCGCTCCACTCGATCGAATCCGACCGTATGCAGCCGATGGACAAGCTCTTCTCCGCTGACGAACGATACCACGGACTCAGGTAGATAGCGATACGCCCCGGTTTGATCCCCGCTGATCAGCCGAGCCGCAAGAGGCATGAATCGCCGCGCATAGACCCCATGGACCGACCGAACAACCCGATTGCCCGGCGTCGTAAACTCCAGAATGATTGCGCGGCCACCCGGTCTGAGCACCCGGACCATCTCCCGAACGCCGCCGTCAAGATTCTGAAAATTGCGAATACCAAAGGCGCAGGAAACCACGTCAAAACAGGCTTGGGGAAAGGGCAGCGCCATGGCGTCGGACTCACACCAATGTCGCGGACCACGAGCCCGGCCGGCCGCCCGGAGGAGCATCTGATGGGCGAAATCCGTCCCGACCACAAGCTTCGGGCCGGCCCGATGAAACGCGCGGGCCAGGTCGCCCGTGCCGGAGGCGATGTCCAGAACTTCGTCTCGAGGACCCACCTGCGCGAGCCGAACAGCCGTACGGCGCCAAAGTCGGTCGAGCCCCAGGCTGAACAGCGTATTGACGAGCTCATAGCGAGGTGCGATGCCGTTGAACATCGTGCGCACGCGCTGCGCTTTGTCGGGGACGTCGTGGGGCGCCGCGAGCGTATCGTCCGTCCACGCTAGTCGCTGGCCTGTCATGGGCATTCCCACGCCATAAGGAAACGGGTCGCTACCCAAGGTGGGCGCGACCCGCCGTCGAATCCTGGTGAAGAGCGACGCACCGGCCGCGCGCCGCTACTTGGCCTCGGCGAATCGCCGGGCTACGTC
>JBHHUB010000226.1:0-5221 GCA_046753625.1 Phycisphaerae bacterium
CAAACTCACGACGGCGTGTTCACTGATCGACGAAATTGTCCTCCATTGCCCCCAAGCCGGTGTCTACCGCGTCACGAAATTTACCCTTTTACCAGTTACTTAGCGGCGCTTCCCGTAACTTCTCAATAACTCCGGGCAGGACTGGACACAGGGCGGGGAACCTGCTTCAATATGAGGCATGAGTTCCGACGGTCTCCCCAAGCGTTTGAAGATCCCACAGCTCTCGGAGCTACCCGCCGATCAGGTCACCCCGGCGGTGTTGGTGCTGTTGGAGATCTGCCACCGTCAACAGGAGCAGATCCAACAACTGCGCGATGAAATCGCCCGCCTGAAGGGCGAGAAGCCCAAGCCGAAGATCAAGCCATCGGTGTTGGAGGGGGCTCGGCGGGATAAGCCGAAGGGTAAGCGGCCCAAGCAACGGTGCAAGCGGTGCAAGACGCGCGAGCTGATGATCCACGAGACGCGATGCATTCCCCCCGAAGAGCTCCCTGAAGGGAGCCGGTTCAAGGGCTATGAGGACTTCACGGTCCAGGACCTGCGGATCGAGCTGCACAACACGCGCTTTCGCCTGGAGCGATGGGAGAGCCCTACGGGGGAGCGCTTGGTCGGCAAGCTTCCCGCCGAGCTGAGCGCCCGCCACTACGGTCCGACGCTGCGGTCGTACATTCTTCACCAGTACCACCACGCCCATGTCACCCAGCCGTTGCTCTTGGAGCAATTACTCGAGTGGGGCGTCGCGATCTCGGCGGGCCAGCTCAGCGCGATGATCACCCGAGGCCATGAGGGTTTCCACGCGGAGAAGGAAGCGTTGTTGCGGGTGGGCCTTGAGCACTCCGGCTACGTCCACGTCGACGACACCGGGGCACGCCACCGAGGCCATAACGGCTACTGCACCCACATTGGCAATGAGAGGTTCGCCTACTTCGCGAGCACCGCGAGTAAGAGCCGGATCAACTTCCTGGAACTGCTGCGCGCGGAGCGTGGCGACTACGTGCTCAACGAGGAGGCGCTGGCCTACATGAAGGCCCGAAAACTTCCCCGGGACCCGCTCGCGCTGCTCGCCAGCCATGCGCGAAGGACCTTCAACGGCCAAGATGCGTGGCGCGGCGCCCTGACGGGGCTTGGCATCACCGAACCCCGTCATGTTCGCACCGCCACCGAGGGGGCGCTGCTCGGCAGCGTGCTTGCACAGGGATTGAACCGTGAGCTGGTCATCGTCAGCGACGATGCCGGTCAGTTCGACGTGCTGCGCCACGCCCTGTGTTGGGTCCATGCCGAGCGGCTCTTCGTCAAGCTCGTCGGTTTCAACGAGGCCCAGCGCGAGGCGCTGGCGGCGGTGCGCGGCGAGATCTGGCAGCTCTACGCCGAGCTCAAGGCGTACAAAACCGCACCGGACGCGGCGCACAAGGCCCGCATCGATGGGCGTTTCGACGCGCTGTGCGCCACCAAAACCTGCTTCGCGAGCCTGGACCGGGCACTGCGGCGGATGCACCGCAACAAGGCCGAACTGTTGTTGGCGCTCGTTCGTCCGGACATCCCGTTGCACAACAACTTGAGCGAACGCGACATTCGCGACTACGTCAAGAAGCGCAAGATCAGCGGCTCGACGCGCAGCGACGAAGGGCGGCGTTGTCGCGATACCTTCGCAAGCCTGAAAAAGACTTGCCGCAAGCACGGCGTCTCGTTCTGGCAGTACCTCAACGACCGGGTTTGCGGCGTCGCTCGGATCCCGCCACTCGCAGAGCTGATCCCTCCGCGCGCACCTCCCGACACCGGCGCCGCGCCGCTCGCCCTATCCGCCATTGCCTGAGAGGCGTCCGGTGCGTTACTGCGGGCGGGACTTCTCCGCGGCCGAACTCGCCTCGATCCGGCGCTTGATCGCCGCGCACCCGGCGGCGACCCGCGCCCGTCTGTCGCGCCTCGTGTGTGAACGGCTCGACTGGCGACGCCCCGACGGACGTTTGAAGGACATGAGCTGCCGCGTCGCCATGCTGCGCATGCACGGCGACGGATGGCTGCGACTGCCCCCGCCGCGCAACGCCAACAACAACGGCAAACCCTATCGGCGGCGCACCTCGCAGGGCGAACCCGCTTCGATGATCGAGGCTCCATCGCCCAAGAAACTCGAAAACCTCCACCTGCAACTCGTCACCGAGCGCCACGACTCGCACCTGCACAACGAACTCATCGAGCGCTACCACTACCTGGGCTATCAGCCGCTACCCGGCGCTCAGCTACGCTACTTCGTGCGCAGCGAGCAACGCATCCTCGCCTTGCTCGGCTTCGGGGCGGGCGCCTGGAAGACCCAGCCCCGCGACCACTTCATCGGCTGGACCGCCCGCCAGCGCGAGGCCCGACTGCACCTCCTGGTCAACAACGCCCGCTTCCTCATCCTCCCCTGGGTGCGCTGCCACAATCTCGCCTCGCGCATCCTCGGGATGGCCGCTCGGCGGCTCGCACAAGACTGGCAGGCCCGCTACGGCTACCGCCCCGTGCTGCTCGAGACCTTCGTCGAACTCCCGCGGTTCCGGGGAACCTGTTACCGCGCCGCCAACTGGACGTTTCTCGGCGAGACCCGGGGTCGAGGAAAGCTCGACGTCCACAACCAAGCGTTGCTGCCCAAGAAAGCCATCTGGGTCTATCCGCTGGTCAAGAACTTCAGGCAATTCCTGTGCGTCGCATGAGGCTCTGAGCCACGATCACATGGATGCCGTCGTCGTCGACCAGACAAAACGCAGCCCCTGCCCGGACTTATTGAGATGTTACCTTTACCTGAATCGAGGTCCGTTTCCGGCGTCCAAAAGTGTAAAAAAACCTGACAAATATTTTCGTAATATTTCCACCATTTGCCTGTAGTGAGGCATTTTATGGGGGCTGGTCATTCTGCTTTACATATCGGTTGTTGGGTTGGTGGGTTGCGAGATGTTTCTGCGGAAACGTTTTGCGCAGCGGACGGCGGTGTTCTGGCTATGGATGGCGTGGGTGTCGGGGTGAGGTGGGAAGCCGCCAGGGTAGCGACTGTGAGAGGATATGGGCGCCAATACTCATTTCCTGACAGGAGCATCCGATGACCGGACTACATCGCACGCCGCTGACGACTTCCCGCAAGATTGAGTGTGCCGCAAGAGCGCTGGCGGGACAAGACGAGCACGGGGCGAAGACGGCGCTGAGCGAAGCGTACGGGATATCCCGGCCGACGGTGTACGCGGCGGGAGCGACGGCGGCGGAGGTGTTGAAGGAGCATTTTGAGACCTCAGCGGCGTGCGGCGCGACGGTCAAGGTGGGGGTGGACGAGGCGCAATTGCGCCGGGCGGTGGTGGCGCTGCGGGTGGTCTCGCCGAATGCGATCCGGTCGATTGAGGATTTGCTACCGATACTCTATCCCGGGGTTCGGGTCTCGTACGGGAAGATCCAGCAGTGGTTGGTGGAGGCGCAAGGAAGGGCGGCGGCATTCAATCAGCGAGCGGCGTTATCCGGGATCGAGGCGGGAGCGCTCGATGAGATGTTCAGCCAGGGCGAGCCGGTACTGGCGGGGGTCGACCTGGACAGCGGCTATCTGTTCGGTCTGAGGCTGAGCGAGACGCGGGATGCGAAAGCCTGGGCAGAGATGTTGCGCGAGGGCCAGTCACAGGGTTTGGGGTTGTCAGTGGTGGTCAAGGATGCGGCGCGTGGGATCGAGGCGGGGGTGCGGGCGGTCTATCCGGAGGCGGAGCAACGGGATGATTGTTTTCATGCGCTCTACGAGATGAACAAGGTGCGCCGACGCTTGGAGCAACGGGCCTACGGTGCGATTACCGAGGAGCTCGAGGCCGAGGCCAAGCTGCGGCGGGTGCGGGCAAAGGAGCGCGAGCAGCGTGTCCATCTGCAGCGCAAGCTGGTGTGGGCACGCCAGCGCTGCCGAGCGGCGATCGCCCGATTCGATACGGTCGAGGCGGCGAAGTGTCAAGCGCAAGAGGCGATGGAATACATCGATCTGGACAGTGGTCGGCTGCGTCGGGCGCAGGCCGTGCAAACGCTGATTGAGCAAGCCGCACGGACCCTGGCGGATATCGACGAGCCACACTGCCGCAAGGTCGCCAAGTACCTCACCAATCGGGCCCCCGGTCTTGCCCTGGCCATCGCGGCGTTGCGCCCGCGGCTCGAACAGGCCGGTGCGGGTTATCCTGACGAAGCGCTGCCCTTGGCTTGTCTCATCTGGCGCCTGGTCGGCGACCTCAAGCAGGGCCGGCGTCGCGGAGCGCGTCGCGAGTCTCGACGCCATCTCCTCGGCGCCTACGCCCGACTCACCGCACTCCTGGGAGCCGATCGCGCCGGGGTGCTGCTCGACACCGTCCAGGCAGTTCTCGAACACCACCACCGCGCCTCCAGCGCCATCGAAGGCTTCAACGCCGCGCTACGTCCCTACCTCTATGTCCACAAAGGGGTCACCCAAGGATTTCTCAATCTCTTCCGTGCGCACTACAATTTGCGCACCCGGCGCTGGGGTCGTCACAAGGGCACCACCGCTCACCAGTGCCTGACGGGCGAGCACGTCCCGGACTGGCTTGCCGTCCTTGGCTATCCGCCCTCGCACACCGTGCACTGACCCCGGCGCTAAGCGCCGGACTCCACACGTCTGCGATAAACCCTGATCCCCCCGGTTCAGGGTGCTCCACCCGTGCTTGTGTAAAGCAAAACCCCCGGAATTTGATCGGTCCCATAAGGACTATGCAAATGCAAGCCATGCTGATCCAAGACCACGAAACAGCTTTGATTTCCTGATGTTGATGCCGGGGTAAAAGCGCGGATAAATGCCGCGGCTCGGTTTTGAGCCCCATCTCGGCATTTCCTTTTTGCAGGTCCCGGTTGTCCGACCCCGCGCGGGCGGGAATCGGGCGGCTGCTTCCGGTCAACCGGCCCGGTGCGCCGCCGGTCGGCGATCGCCGCGCGATCAGCGGCCCCGCGCACGCGCCGGAACCGGGCCGCCGCTGAAACGGCCGTCCCCCGGGCCATGGCCCCGCGATCGCGATCCGCGACCGTTTCACCCGCCCGAGGGGCGGGATCCGTTCGCAACCGGTCGCCCGGGCGGCCCCCGAGCGCCCCGGCATCAGGTTCACGGCCGCAGGCGCCCCCGGCTCCGCGCATCGCGCAGGCGAGGGAGCGAACGAAGGCGTCCGGCGGGCGGCCTTGCCCCGGAAACGGGAGTGGAAGTTCAGCGCGTCGGGCGCCCGCGCGGCGGCCC
>JBHHUB010000227.1:0-5204 GCA_046753625.1 Phycisphaerae bacterium
GGGCGACGGACTCGCCGCGCTGTTGCTGTTGCTGCTGCTGACGGAGAATTGCAGCGACACAAGCATCGAGCGAAGTTGCACCCACACGCCGAGCCGCGCGGGGTCGGAACGCAGCCCGACAATGCGCCGGTCGGCGCCAAACGAAAGATTCACGAGTGAACTGCTGCTCGCGACGCCGCCCGTGCCGCGCGAGATGATCGACGGCTCGTCGCGGCCCGCGTTGGACAGCGCCGATTTTCCGGCCTGCGGCGAGATCGTATGAAACCCGCGTGCCCCGCCGCGCCAGTTGGGCAACGATTCACTGGCGAGCAACTGGCCCGTGTCCGTGTAGTACATCTTGATCATGCAGTCGCCGTTGTACATGGCCGTCTGCTGCCCGGCGAGCGTCTTGACCCCGGCGGCATTGGCCTGAGCGGTACCGGTGATGAAAATCTGCGTACCGAAATCCTTGGCGATCGCGTTGACTTTGGCCTTGTTCGCCTCCATCTCGGCATCGGACGATTCCTTTTGCAGCATGCGGCGGATCTGCTCGCCGGCGTACACCGTAAACCCCGCCTCGAGCAGGCGATTCTCGATTTGGGATTCGAGAATACTGCTATCCTCGATAACGCCGTCGATGCGCTCGAGGATGTAGACGGCGATGCCCGGTCGACCTACCTGATCCAGCACATTTTGCACCTCGCCCCAGGTCGAGGCGATCGCGCTCTTGCTGACCTTGGCTCGGATTCTGCAGAAGAACGTCCCCCCCGCGGCCGGCCCCTGCTCGAGCACCTTGTAATCAGAAACAATGCCCTCGGCCCGAGCGTAAATCGTATCGCGAATCAACTCGAAGTTATCGACGTTGCTGTGGGAGCTGATCTCGATGCGCCCGCCCTGTTCCAGCGCCTTGCGCAGCGCATCGTTCTTGGCGGAATCCGGGGACGTACCCACCCCCTCTACGGTGACAACCTCAACGTCTTCAGCCCAAACCGTTTGCGCCGCAAAAAGAAACGCGATCGCCACGGCCCAGCCGGCGGTCAGCCCGATTCTGGCCATTTGGGAAACTCCTTAAGAAAAGTCGGCGCGGACACCTTCAGTCCCACTCCGCATTGTGTCCTGTTCCCACCTGCGGTCAACCCACAAAGAAAGGGCGCCAGGATGACTGCTTCGACGTCGCGAGCGAACTCGCCAGCCTCCGAACGTGCGACCACCATCGGGCCAGCACCCCCGAACCCGTACGAAACATTCATCCTGACACCCTTTCCATGGGGTGCCTGAGAAACGCGCTACCCGGCGGTATCCGATGGCGGCAGCACCGAGCCTGCGAGGAAAAACGCAGCAGCCTGCACCGCATCAGCCAGACCACCGACCGCCGCATCGCGAATATCGCGCGTGAAGCTGTTCGACGAACAGCCGGTCGAGCAGGCGGCAAAACAAACGACCATGAAGAGCGTTGCGAATCGTCGCATTACTTGTCTCCCTAAAGTGTTGGCGGTGGGCATAGCGCCTCGACCGCGGCGGACCGAACCTCCGAACGACTCAGCCCAGGAATCTAAAACCTAAATCGATACTGAAGATACACCAAATCCGCGTCCTCGCTGGGGCCGGTGTTGCGGATCACGTCACTATCCCAAAAGTGCGAGTAGCCAACCAGCACGTCCGAATGAGAGCAAACTTTCCAAACAAACGTCAGATCCAGCTCGTGTCCGATTTCTCGGCCGCTCTTTCCGGTGACGTCCCGCCGTCCCGGTCTGCCCCCGGCGTTGTAGACCGCATCCTCATTCTGGTTTTGCCAGAACGTGTGGTAGGCCATCGCGCCTTTGAGCTTCTTGGGCACCAGCCAGGCGGACAGATTGACATTGACCGCATTGACGTTCTGACGGCCGATCAGATCCAGATACCCGAAGTAGGCGTGGCCCAACGGGAACAACTGGTCAAACGTTTGTACCTTGCCGTCGAAGGGATCGTCGTCACCGGTGGCCATGTCCCACCCGGCGCCGATTCGAGGCTTAAGCGGCAGGAAGTCCATGGTGTAGCCGAAGTCTACCGTCCAGGACCATGCCTGAATCGTGTCACCGGCCCAATGGCCCCACTGCCCGGCCAACTCCGTCTCATAGTCGATGCCGGGGCCATTGCCCCAGAAACGCGCCCCAAACGTGTAAACGCTCTTGTCGCCGCGCTTGCCATTGGGATTCCGGCGGTTGGCGCGGTCGTCGACGCCGAGGAAATAAACGTCAAGTCCGTGGCACGGAATACCTTTGTAGGTCAGATAGAGGCCGTAGAAATCGAAGTCCTCATTCACTCGGTCGCTCTGCCGCCGCTGAATCACGACGGGCTTGACCCACCATGCGTCCACAACCCAATCGCCTTTCTCCCAGAGCAGTTTGACCCCGTCAAACCGGCGGCGCGTCTGCGCCCAGTCGAGCGGCGAAACCAGCCGCTGCTTGCCGTATTGCAGATCCTGGCGCCCCACGCGAAGGGTCAGAGGTGTGTCCTCGCCAAGCACGCGAAGGTCCACGAAAAGCTGCTGCAGGTCGAGGATGTTCTCATCGATACCGCGCGGCGCCAGATCCCGGTCCTCATCGTGCACCACAACACCCTGGGCAAACACCCGGAACAACTTCTTGTACTTCAAGTCGGTGTGCACCATCCAGCGAAAAATCGTAAACGTATCGTTGGCGGGTTCGGTCGCGCCGAATGCTTTGTTGGTCTCGGATTCCATGCGAAATCGGAATTCACCGCCAAGCGTCAGACGCCAATCCTCACCCAGATGCACGTTCTTGACCGGATCGAACATGTCGGGAACATACGAACCCTCAGGACCATCGAGGTAGCTGAAGTCCTCGTCGTACCTCAGGTTCAGGTACTTCGGTCTAGCCAGAGGCTTCTCCTCGGTAGCGACCTCGAGGGTCTCGGATTCGACCACCTCGCGCGCTCCCTCCTTCGCGCCGTCCCGCGCGCCTCCGGCATCCTGAGCCATGACGCCGTGCGGCGACGCCCAAGCCAACCCCAGCGCGACAACCAAAGCGAAATTCACTTGACGATGATGCGACATAAGTCGTCTCCCGGACTGCGTACAACCACGACACGTTCAGACGGCGTAATCCGCCGGAATTCCCGATACGTTTATGGCTTTCTTCGTACTTTGCAATCAAAAAACGAGAGTTTTTCTTATTCGACCTGGCGGCATGCAAAACCAGGTAAACCCAGCAGGCTGGGGAAAGCCTGTGAATTAGTGGAAAGGCCATGGGCAAGACGTGCCCGGAAACATGCTATCAATACTGTGAACGGCTAAACGTGGCGTGATGCGCCATGCAAATCACAGGCTCGCCACCACAATCGGGCTGCCTGCGGATCTGCGCGCGTCGGCGGGCAGTCTGACAATGAGCATGCCGGGGCCACAGATGCAGACAACCGGGGACTCAGGGTGGCCGGGGCATGGAATGGAACACGGCAGCACTTTTTTCCCGTGGTGCCCGTGCGCTGAGCTATCTGCAATGAGTCGCTTGCGGAAGCGATACGAACGGCTCAAGGCCGGGTGGGCGCGAGCCTCCGCCTCGGGCCGGCCCGGAAGGACTTCCAGCCGCGTGATATGACCAGTGACCGGCCTGGGCTGGCCGAGAGCCGCGTCGCGCGGCCATGCTCGCTATCGTCGACTGCGGTCGCTTTCGTCGCCGTGGGTTTTCGTTTTCGTCTTGGTCGAGGTCACGAGCCCTCGAATGGCGAACCAGAGCCCCGCGAAGAAGCCGCGCTCTGCCATCGCATCGAATGCCTGGTCGTGACCTTCAAAGGTCTCGGAGAAATGCTCCGGGGCAGCGCCTTCGGGCAGTGTGATGCCGTCCTGCTCTGCAGCACCAACGCGTGCCCTCTGCGCGGTGACGTCGGCCGGCTCTAAGGGGCCTCGGTCCGCCTGATCGCTTGCGACTTCCGCTGCGCCGCCCGATCCCGCGGCGTGAATGCCCTCATCCGCGCCTAGTGTCGCAGAGGCCGTACCGACCGGCTCAAAAAGGTCCGCCGCGGTGGCTCCAGCGGCTACGGCCTGCTCCACGTCATCGGCAGACGCGCCGCTCCCACCGTCAAGCCGCATTTCCTTGTCGACTTCGTATTCACGTTGCAGGGAGGAATCGTTCGACGCGCCCAAATAAGCCTTGCCATGAAGCGCTTCCAAGTTCGCATTGATCTGCCACGCCTCATACTCGACTTGATCGCTTTCACCGGCCGGATCCAAGACCCGCAGATGCTCCGTACCGTCCCATGCCACGGCGGCCCGGGCGCTAGGCGTTGCACCCTCCGAGGACGACTCGGTCGGTGCCCCATTCGACGTCGCGTTCGAATCGGGCCCGGTGACACCGGAACCTGTCACGGCAGTTGACTCGGGTGGCAGAGTGCTCGAACCGCCGGATTCCCCGCCTTGCGACCCACCCGATACCGCCGAACCGTCCGTTGCCGGCGAGGATGCCGAGGGCGCGGCCGGGCCGGGCGCTCGCACGGGGACCGGCTCACTTCCCAGATCGGTCACCAACGGCACCGCCCCAACCGGCACGTCGACGGACGTCGCGTCGGCTACGATCTTTGGATCGCGCGCGCTCCCCTCCTCCGACTCGACCGGCTCTCGCGCGCTTCCGGTCAGCGTGCGGACCACTTCGTCGCCATCCCGAGCATCGTTGCCCGCCTTAGACGATTCCGCGCCGGAACCCTGGTCATCGGAGGCGATCTTCGAGGCGCCTGTTCCCGCATCATCAGACACAACCGACGCTTCCGCGCTTCCGGTCGACGTGGGGACCACGTCGTCGCCACCCTGAGCATCGTCGTCCGCTTGAGCCGATTCCAAGTCGGAACCCTGGTCATCGGAAGTAGTCGGAGGTGTCGCCGTAGACGTGTCCGCGTTTACCGCCACGTTTACCGTGGCCGTATCCGTGCCGCCGTTGCCGTCGGTCACCGTGTAGGTGAACGAATCGTTGCCATTGAAGTCGGCGTTGGGCGTGTAGGTAAATGTGCCGTCGCCGTTATCGGCCACCGTGCCGTTACTGGCCTGCGTGAAGCTCCCAACGCTTAGCGTATTGCCGTCCAGGTCCGTGTCGTTGGTCAGCACGTTACCCGTCGTGACCGAGCTGTCCTCGTTGGTCGTCAGCGTGTCATCGACGGCATCAGGGGCTGCGTTGGCCGGTGGAACCACGCCGGTCGTGACGTTGTCGTCGTCATCATGCTTGTCGTCATCATGCTTG
>JBHHUB010000228.1:0-5189 GCA_046753625.1 Phycisphaerae bacterium
GATTCGAAGGCCATCCGGCCCGGACGGCACGGCGCGAAGTCTTGGATCGGCGGCGAGAAACGGCGGGTGCCCCATGTCCTTCTTGGACATGGGGGAGACGATGATCTCGCTGTCAACAGGGTTTGAAGGCCATCCGGCCCGGACGGCACGGCGCGAAGTCTTGGATCGGCGGAGAGAACCGGCGTGCGTCGGTCACCATCATCGGGTGCCCCACCTCCGAAAGGAGGTGGGGCACCCGCGCGCGGCCTCCCGGCGATCGCGCGACAACCGCTCCACGCAAAAATGCAACCTCGCTACGGCCGCGCCTTAATCTGCCGCACGCCATCGATGACCGTGCCGTCGACCCACTTGATGGCGGCGACGATCTTTTCATCGAGTTGCGGCGGCTCGGGTTTGCCGCCGCAGATGGCCTCAACCTCGGCCTGGATCGCTTCAAGGCTGCGGATCGGCAAGCCCGAGCCTGTCACCGCGCCGATGAGGTCCGTGCGCCGCGGGTTGATCGCGATGCCGCGCTCCGTAACGATCACATCGATCAGCTCGCCCGGCCCGCAAAGGGTGGTCACGCGATCGACGACGACCGGAATGCGATCGCGCATGGAGGGAATCGGCAGGATCACACACTCGCCGAACAGGCAATTCTGCCACCCGCCGATGCCGTGCAACAGGCGCCCGTCTGAATGCGTCACGACGTTGGCGTTGAAATCCACATCCACTTCCGTTGCCCCGAGGATCGTGGCATTGAGCATCGAGGCGAAGCAGCCCTTGCCGTGGTAGTTGTAGCTGGTAAACGGGCTGGTGTCCTGATGGTGCGGATTGTCGCGCATCGAGCGCACGCCCTCAAGATCAAACGTCTGGCCATCGAGGATGTAGTCTGTCAGCCCGCCTTCGAGCATTTCCACGAGGTATTTCGTACTGCCCCCGCGGATGAACCGCGCCTTGACACCGGCCTGCTGCATCATCTCCTTGAGGAAGATCGCAAACGCCAGCGCCGTACCACCGGCCCCCGCCTGAAACGAAAAGCCGTCCTGCATGATGCCCGCGTCGCGAATGAATCGCGCGGTCAGCTCCGCAATCAATAGGCGGTCCGGGCTTTTGGTAAGCTGTGTCGTTCCCGAGACGATCTTTGCGGGGTCGCCAACGGAATCCATCACCACGACCTGATCCACATGGTTGCCCTGAATCTGCCAGGGAATGCACGGGAAATCGATCAGGTGGTCCGTGGCGACAATGACGTGATCCGCATACACCGAATCCACCAGCGCGAAGCCGAGCAGGCCGCACGCCGACGGGCCGGTCACGCCGTTGGCATTGCCGAACGGATCCGCCGTCGGGGCCGCGATCACTGCGATGTCAATATGTACCTCGCCATCTTGAACGGCCTGCCATCGGCCGCCATGCGAACGCAACACGCCCATGCCGCGCATCTTGCCCGCGGAACAATAGTCGCCCAGCGCCCCGTTCATGCTCCCCTCGATGTGGTGCACCACGCCGCGCTCCATCTGCTCGATGATTGGCTCGTGGCAGGGAAACGACGCACTGGGAAACCAGCGTAAATCCTTCACGCCCAGCCTCGCCGCAGCCTCTAACACGGCCAGCGCTACCTTGTCGCCGTTGCGAAAGTGGTGATGCGTCGAAATCGTCATGCCGTCGGCCAGCCCGGCCCGCTTCAGCGCCGTCTTCAAATCGGCAACCACCTTGTTGCCGTCGGCCGGATAATCGGCGCAGGTGCGCACCGGCGGCGCAGCCTTCCGGCCTTCGGGTCGGTATTGGCCCACACCCGCAAACGGCACGGCCGGCTGCCCGTTGATCTCGGTCGGCACGAGCCGCTTGGCGGCATTTTCAGTAAGCGCTACGGCCATCAGCGAGAGATTCTCCCAATATCCATGAGCGGCGGGCCGGCGAGGCCATGCGCCCTGGCATGTTGACGCTCAGCCGACCGACTCCGCGGCCTCGGCCAGTCGGACCACATGCAATGCCCGCTTCACTACCGGCGGGTCGATCATCTTGCTGCCTAGCGACACCACGCCGAGCCCTTTGGCCTTGGCCTCATCGAACGCGGCCACGATGCGTTTCGCCTTCTCCAGCTCGGCCTCGGTCGGCGCGAACGCCTCATGCATGACCCCGATCTGTCGCGGGTGGATGCAGCCCTTGCCGTCGAAGCCCAGCGATTTCGCCTCCAACACGCTCGCCCGCAGCCCTTCCATATCGCCCACATCGGAAAACACGGTGTCGATCGGCTGAACGCCGGCCGCGCGAGCGGCATTGACGACTTGGCTACGCGCCAAAAAACTCTCGCGACCCTCGTTCGTTCTGGCCGTACCGATGTCCGCCGTGTAGTCCTCCAACCCGATCGTCAGCGCCACGATGTTATCGGATGCGGCTGCGATCTCATAAGCCCGAATCACACCCAACGCACTCTCAACAATCGGCATCAGAAAAACGCCGCGCTTTCCCGAGCAGCGCTCTTCCGAGCCGCGGGCTTCAGTCCGCGCGGCGCTTGATGCAGCCTCCCCCGCGTCCAGCAGCACCCGTATCCGATCGTCAACCCGCCGGACCTGCTCGGGCGATTCCACCTTGGGAATCAAGATGACATGCACGTTCTGTATCGCGACGAAGTCGAGGTCTTCCAAGCCTCGATCGCCCTGATTGATCCGCACCATCCGCTCCGCCCCGTAGAAATTCACGCTGCGCAGTGCGTTGCGCACCAGCACGCGCGCGGCATCCTTCTCGGGTGGCGCCACGCTGTCCTCCAAATCCAGGATGACCCCGTCCGGCCCGTGCAACCCCGCATTCAACATGAACTTGGGCTCATTGCCCGGCAGATATAGGCGCGAGCGACGAAAACGATCCCGACGGCTCGGCGCGTCCGTCCCCGCCGCGATCTCCGGCAAGCATCCTTCACCAACATCCAACCCAAGCCGCCGCACGGCCGTCTCCACGCGAGCCAGGATCACGAACGGCAATGCTCCGCTGTCCTCAACGGCCACCTTGGCATGCCGCACGCCCAGCGTGTCCAGCGCGCCGCGAATCAGCTCGCAAATCGACGCCCCGTACATGGATGCGACCTTGCTCTTCAGGTCCAGGTCAATGCCGCCGCGGTCGGCCAAGGCTACGCGCACGTAGCAATCGGATCGCACGCCCCCGCCGCGCCGACCGACCTCGGCAACTTGCGGCTTGGATGGATGGCTCTTCGACATAGAATTCCCCGCGATCAGGCGTCCGCCACCATCAATGCCATCAACTTGCCGACGTCGTCCAGCTTTTCTACCGAGAAAATCGTCTCCCGCAATTGCTTTCGACGCGCGTCGCTCATAACGGGCGAAGCCAGCGCATCGAACTTGACCCGCAGCTCCTCCTCGCTCATCGGATCGCGCGGGTCGCCCTTGGGCACGTCCTGTTGATGCGTGTAGGTATCGCCCGCCGCCGTCGTAATCGTAACGCGCGTGCACTGCTTGGCGGGAAACGCCTTTTCAAACGCTTCGTTGGCGACGACCTTGACTTTGGCCATCTGCGCCCGCAGCCGCTTGTCCCACAGCTTGTCTTCCTTGAACTCCTGCGGCGTCACGCGCCCTTCCGCCACGGCCGCCGCGATGCAGTAGGGCAGGCTGTGGTCGGCCGTCTCCTTGGATTGCGGATCATACTTGGACGGATCGGAAAGAATGTCCGCCGCCCGGGCGATGCTCTCGATGAGTATCTCTTTGATCCCTTCCGCCTTCAACCCGTGCTCGGCAAGAAGATGCAGCGTGGCCGATACGGGCGAATGCATCAGCGCCTCGATCGGGTAGGATTTCATCCCGCAATCGGTAATCATGAACCGCTCGCCCAGCGTGTCCGTGAACCAACTGTAATCCCAGGACGCGCCGAAGCAATGCTCCATGCCCTCCTTGCCCTCGAGCACGCCCTCGGGGCCGGTGTAGCCTTTTTTCGCAAGCAGCGCGGCCTCGACGCCCGCGCGGGTCGCCATCGGGCTGACGGTGTTCTTCATCATGGTCAGCTTGCCCGCCACCGCGCAGCCGAGCGTGAACGTGCGGCAACTCGCGATGCCGATGGCGTGTTGCATCTGCTCCCAATTCAGGCCGATCATCCAACCGGCCACCACCGGCGCGGCAAAGCCCATCAGCGTGGCATGATGCCAACCGCGTTCGCGAATGCCCGGCACCGCGATGTGGCACAGCCGCATGGCCATCTCATAGGCCAGCAGAATGCCGACGATCAAATCCTTGCCGCTCAGGTGATCCCGCTCGGCCAGCGCGAGCGGCGCCGAAAGTAAATCGCTCGGGTGCGCCGGATCCTGCTTCCAATAGATGTCGTTGTAATCCATCGCCCGAACCATCAGGGCGTTGAGCAAGGACGCGGCCACCGGATTGAGCTTGTCGCCGGCGCCGATGACCGTGCATGACCCGGCGCCACCCATTTCCCGCTCGTGTTCGAGGAACATTTTGACATCGTGGGTCTGATAACCACCGAGCCCACAACCGACGGTATCAAAAAGAAACCGCTTGGCGGCCTCCACGGCATCGGGCGGCAATTGTTCGTAGGTAAGTTCCGAGGCCCAACGGGCGATGGTTTCCGTAATCGTAGCCATAAAAAGAATCCTTAAATAGCCGTCAGCCGTCAGCCAGATCGGGCGCGTGCGCCCACCCGAGCCGCGGGCTTTAGCCCGCGCGGGTGCCCCATGTCCTATTGGACATGGGGGCACGATGATTTCACGCCGTCCAATACCACGTTTCGCAATCCTCGCAACGATCTCTTTCTCAGCCCTCCGAGCCGTGGGCTTGAAGCCCGCGCGGGTGCCCCATGTCCTATTGGACATGGGGGCACGATGATTTCACCGCGCCCAATACCACGTTTCGCAATCCTCGCAACGATCTCTTTCTCAGCCCTCCGAGCCGTGGGCTTGAAGCCCGCGCGGGTGCCCCACGTCCTATTGGACATGGGGGACACGATGATATCACCGCACCCAATACCACTGTATCACCGCGCCCAATACCACGTTTCACAATCCTCGCGACGTTCGCTTCCCCCTCCCCGAGCCGCGGGCTTTAGCCCGCGCGGCCGCCCGGCACCGCCCCGTTCCCGATTGCCCCATGCAACCCAACGCACGTCAGCAATGAGCTAACACGTCTTAGCTGACGGCTACTTCCTCCCCAACCCACACGCAGCGTCGAAATCAATGAAATCCACGTGGT
>JBHHUB010000229.1:0-5183 GCA_046753625.1 Phycisphaerae bacterium
ACCAGGTTCAGGCAAGCCCTCTCGGCGAACTAGTGCGGGAGTACGCCCACGCAGCTTCGGTTTCCGCCGAGCCGCCGCACCAGGAGGATCGGCGATCGCAGGGGTGTTCGACGGAGGTCGCAGCCCATCAAGAATCAACCGATGCCACAGCATAATTAGCGCAGAGCAAACGGATTAACCCGGGTACAATACGTGCGGCGCCGAAGTGACGAGTGACGACGGAGAAAAATGAAACTGGAGCTTCGTTCATGGCAAGGACGCCCAACAAGAAGAAAGCCAAAGCCCGACGCTCATCGCGGGATGATCAACAAGCTGAGTCGCAGTCAATCCCGGTCCCGTCCAAGCCCATGGGGCAGGTTCTGGCGGACCGTACTGCGGAGTGGACGCTACAGCGGTTGGTGCCGTGGGCAAGTGAGGATGTGGAGTGTGTCAGCAAGGCGGTGATGAAAGAATTGCTGGCGGCGATGGCCCCTCGGGATCCACTCGAGCGCATGCTGGTTGCACAACTGGCGTATACCCACGAACGCATTGGCAGGCTTTCGAGGATTGCGGTGGCGACTTCTCCAATGGAAGATGCGCAGGTCGCCCACGAGTGCTGCGAGCGGGCGATGAACACGTACCGAAAGGGAATGGTGGCCCTCAAGGAATATCGGAGCAAGCCACGCGAAACGCCGCTAGTGGCCGTCCAGCAAGTAAACAACGCCGCCGAGGCCCGCCACCGGGTTGAGGCCGTTTCGGTGGGGAACCCCGCCAAGGCCATCCCCGCGGAGCATTTCGCCGAGGCCGTCCCGCCGGAAGACAAAAAAAAGAAAAAACGTAGAACGAACTAGGGGCCAATTATGGCAACCGAACGGCAGATCGCAGCCAACAGGGCTAACCGGAAGCTATGGCGGGGGCATTCCCCCGAGGGTTTGCGCCGCCTGCAGGAAGCCGCCATCCGCAATCGCCCGTGGCAGCGATCCACCGGCCCGCGGACGGAGGCCGGGATGGACCGATCCAAGTTCAACGCCCGGAAGCACGGGGGCTTCTCCGCCGACGTACTCACTGGCCAGCGCATCGTCGCTGACTTGATGAAGAAGATCATGGCCGCCGTAGCGGTTCCCAAGATCCGGAAGGTCTTCAAGGCCAAGGTGCCACCCAAGCTGAAAAAGGAGATGAAGGCGGCGCTGAGGGAGTACCGCCGCCAGAAACACCGCAAGGGAAGTATCCGGCGCTCACATGAAAGTACTGGGGGCGATGGTATCGCTGCAGTTCCGCAGCCGCCGAATGAGGCTAAACCCGACGAATCCGCGAGACGCAGTTGATTCTCAAATCCTCGTTAGGGTGGCAATCGCTATTATCCCTCGCACCGGGTCGGTCTCCCCGGCCGCGGCGGACGATTGGCCGACGCCCCGGGGGGGGCTCGCTCGTTCGCCCGCGCCGCATTGCATTCTGGGACCGACATTTCGTCTATTTGAAGCGAAGTGGCATCGGCCACGGCCCACCTGCCCTACGTCAGCAGAAAATCACAGCCGTCCGCGGCGCCCGCAAGCGATCCCGTCCCGCGCTGGATAATGGTTGACGCTCGCAAGAATTGACTCACCGGGCACACGGGCCTTCGGTTATTTTAGAGTTCATGAGGGGAAGTTCGGCCTGGGCCACCAAGTCGATCGCCCAATCGTTGATGTCGAGGTAACCGACGTCCTGGACCACTAGGCCCGCAACCCTCCGAGCAGAGTAACGGGGTCCGCTCTAGGATCGGTCCACGGCGAATCCAGCGGCGGAAAATCGAGCGGCCGCTCGCCAACCAAATTCAATTCGGGGCCGGGCAATAGTCACATAAGAAACTATACGACATACCACGTCCGTTCAGCGCACCATCTCCGAATCCGGCTGCGAACACGCTTCCAACGGCCCGTGCCCGTGCAGGCCGCGTGTGTCACCTATTGACAATTCCTGGCCTCTGCGGTACGGACAAGCGCCTAGGCTGGCTTGATCAGAGAAACTGCAAGCTGGCGTCGCGTTGAAATGAATCGTGGAGGTTAGCGATGACAGATTCTGTTGAATCGCGCGATCACGCCAGTGATCATCCGAACCTCACGGGCATTTCCCCGTACGTGAATTCGCACAGCCAAATCAAGTCCGAAATCGAAGATGCCCGCCGTGCGGGCTATCGTGGCCTTGGCCAAGCACTCAACACGTTTCTCCCCCCGGTAAGGCACTTGGTCGAATTCCTGAACACTGTGTGTTCGATGCCCGCGCGCGATTTCAAAGCAGCCCGCGAAGATGTGCAGGACGGAATTACGCGATACGTCGCACTTGTGCGTCGGGAGCATCGCGTGCACCTGCTTCGCGTACTTGAGGGTGTAGATCTCAAAGGGAAAGCCTTGTGGACGCCGAGAATCAAGGAGGCTGTTTGGGAAATCCGGCATGCATTGGGTGATCTTGAGTCTGGGCGCCCACCGTTCACCAGATTAGTGAGCATACAAGAAGAGCTATGTGTGGCACTAGCCGTACTGAGCAAGTGGTCCAAGCGGTTTGCGGAAAAAATCGACGCCGAAGGCGTCGCAGGGTACCTCTCCGCGGACACGCTTCTCATAAATCACGGAATCCACGCACCGCGCTTGTCTGAGAAAGCCACGAAAGGGCTCGTAAGAACGAAGGGGGCTCCGCGGGGTTTAAGAGATTCTGAAGGCCGCCAAGTTCGCAAGCTCTACCATGAGCAGGACGCGTTGCGTGAGTGCTCACCACAGCAAGCACATGGCGTTTCGACCTGGAAATGAGCGTAGAGTCCGTCGTCGTTAGTTCCAAACTTCGAGCAATTATAGCACCTGCTGGCACCGCCATGCCGGATTATTAACACCCCGGCCACATCTCTAATTCCAAGTTCAACTCGCGCGGGACAATGCACCCAACGCCGCCGTAGTGGCGGCAGGGTATTGAAAACGGGAGTGTTGAACAATGAATGACCCAAGAAACGACTCATTCCTGACGATCAAGGGCCTCGCGCTCCGACTGCGGCTCTCGGAACGGCAAATCAGGCGATTGCTTGCCGCCGGGGCACTCCCACCGCCTGTGCGTATCGGCCGCTCGGTACGCTTCGTGCCTGACGTGGTTGATGATTGGATCGCCGCAGGGTGTCCACGAAACTGGCCGAAGCAGCCCGACCTGGCTCATCCGCTTAGGTAGCAGCCATATGTCGTCCCCCGATTGGGTGGGCGAATTTGCTAAGCCCGGGCCACGCCATTTGCGGCCGGATTGGCGGCGATTGAGCGGGTTGGCCCCAGGGGAGACGTCGCATGGAACATAATGCGAGATCGGCAATGAAAAGACTACTTTCGGTGAACGACGTATGTGAGCTGCTGCAAGTCTCACGGCGAAACCTGACCCGGCTCATCGCCAAGGGGCAGATACCACCCCCTGACCTGAAGCTGGGTAGGTCGAACCGATGGACTCCAGCGACGCTTGAAGACTGGATTGGTAACGCAGGCCGCGTGGCTCGCGAAAGAAAATAGGCCAGCCGGTTTCGTAGCCCGGCTGGCCAAGTGCCCTTATGAAAGGACGTCGAAAGTGCATGTGAACGGTACCCCAAATCCGACGGGCAAGCAAGCCTCAGGACAGTATCCGGAGTCGATTAACGCACCGGCTACCGCACGGGACAAGCAGGCCGAGCGAACTCGAAGCCATCGGGCTGCGCTCTTCACTAGAATCCGGAAGGCTCTTGTGGACGCAATTGCTGACGGCCGGCGCCACCATGCGACCATGTGGGCGCGGCTTATTGCCCAGCATGACGGGTCGTCGCGGCGGAGTAATCCCCAGGTAGAAAGGGGGGTGCAGCGTGGATAGCCGCTGCCCGTACGCCAAATGGTTCATCGACTCCGGGGCCGTGGAAGAGGCGATTCGTCTGATCGTTGGCGCCGGCAACGTGACGGAGCTTCGAGCCCTGGAGGCAACGGCTAACGGGGATCGGCGCCCGGCCACCTACTTCGGTTACTTCGACGACCCGGCGAAACTGGCCCAAGCGATGACGGCGATCAAGTCGGCCAAGGGAATCTATTTCGTGCCGAACCGAGTGGACCCCGCGCTCATGGCCCGGGCGGAGAATCGCATCCGCAAGGCGGGTAAGGGCGACACCACGAGCGACGGCGACATCATTGGGCGCCGGTGGTTGCTGATCGATCTGGACGCTCAACGCGCCAGCGGCATATCGGCCAGCGAGGCGGAGCACGAGGCAGCGATCGAGAAGGCGCGGGAAATCCAAACGAAGCTCCAAGCCCGAGACTGGACCGACCCTGTCGTGGTGGACTCCGGCAATGGCGCGCATCTGCTCTATCGGATCGACCTTCCAGCCGATGACGCGGAACTTGTGAAGCAATGCCTGGCGGCATTGGCACAGCGGTTTGACGATGATGCGGTCAAGGTGGACCAGACCGTCCACAATCCCGCCCGTATCTGGAAGCTGCCGGGTACGTTGGCGTGCAAAGGCGACAATACGGCGGACCGGCCGCATCGTATGGCTCGTATCTTGAGCAAGCCGGACAAGCCATGCATCGTCCCGGCGGATTTGCTGCAAGCCCTGGCGGATGAAGCGATTGAGATCAAGGCTGTGGCCGCGCCGCAGGTTCGTGCCTCACGTAACGGGCGCTTCTCAATTGACGCTTTCGTGGCGAAGCATCTTGACTGCCCACGAGGCTCGGAGCCGTATGAGGGCGGCCGAATATGGCGGCTGGACACATGCCCGTTCAACCCGGCTCATGTTGACGGTTCGGCCGCTATTGTCGAAAAGCCGAGCGGTGCGATTGGCTTCAAGTGTTGGCATAACGGATGCACCGACCGGGGGTGGGGCGAGGTTCGCGCGGCGTACGAACCCAAGAGCAACAGTAAGCCCGCAGAAAACAAAGGGCATCCTCGAGCACCGGTGATGCTCCGCATGGTCGACGTATCGCCCGAGCCGATTCACTGGTTGTGGCCTGGAAAGATTGCACTCGGCAAACTTTCGATGATCGTTGGCGATCCAGGGTTGGGAAAAAGTTTCTTGACGCTGGATATGGCGGCTCGCATTTCGACGGGTGCGCCATGGCCGGATAGCCGGGAGACGCCGAACCCTGCCGGCGGTGTGATTCTGCTGAGCGCGGAGGACGATCCTGGCGATACGATCCGCCCCCGATTGGACGCTGCCCATGCTGACGTCTCCAGGATAGCGG
>JBHHUB010000230.1:0-5181 GCA_046753625.1 Phycisphaerae bacterium
AGCATCCGTAACCCCTTGAGGTCGTCCATCCTAACGTTGCTTTCGCTGTATTTGACCTCGAACGGAATCAGCTTGCCCCCGACCTCGGCCACGATGTCCACCTCGTGGTCCTTCTTGCCCCGCCAGTATGAGAAGCCGACGCTGATCTGGTAGTAGTGGCTGAACACGTGCTTGAAGAAGGCCGTCTCCACGGCCGCGCCCAGCCGCGTCCTGTCTTCTAGGAGCGCCTTGCCCTTGAGCAGCACGCTTCCAGCGATGGCGGCGTCTGCGAGGTAAATCTTGTATCGCGCACGCAGAATCTCCTTACCGTATCCGAAGGGCGGCAGCTTGTAGATCAGGTGTGCCGCTTCCAGCAGCGCGAGGAAGTTGTTGACGGTCGGCTTCTTCAAGTCCAGGCTGTTGCAGAGCTGCGGCAAGTCGAGAATGCCGCCGTCGTGGAGGCACAGGTACAGGAAGGTCTTTTCGAGTTCCAGCACCCGACGCACACCGAACAGCGCCGTCATGTCGCGTTTGAGAACCTTGTCAACGATGTCCTCTCGGAGCAACCGCTGCGCCGTTCCTATGTTTTCAACCTGAGCCGTCTGCGGAAACCCGCCGCGCAGCAGATACTCGTGGAAGTGCGCAACCAGAGGCCGAGAGGTTTCTCCGAAGCGAACACGGTCGGGCTGCGACCAGTCGAATATCTCGGTCAGCGATGAAACAGTCGGGAGCTTGGGCGTTTCAATCCGCTTGATTTGCAGATACTCGAAGAAGGACAGGGTTGGCAGCTTGATCGTGTGCCAGCGTCCGACACCAGACTCCGCTCCCTCCGTGTTGATCGGGATGGCCGAGCCGGTGACGGCGATGCGTCGCTTTTTCTGGAAGTCGGCCTGGAGCTTGAGCCAAGTGGGCCACTCGCTCGTGTTCTGGATTTCGTCGAGCAGCAGGTACTCCATTCCTTCGGGCGGCGGCTGTAGCTCATGCCAGAGGTCAAGCACGCCTTCGAGGCCGATCAGCTTCATCAGCGGGTGATCGAAGGTGACGTAGAGGATTTGCTCAGGGCGGATGCCCGTCCGAAGCAGCTCTTCAATGGCTTGAAGAAGCAAGGTCGTCTTGCCGACCTGCCGCGCCCCGCTGAGTTGGACGGCACGGGGGGCCGGGGGATCGGTCAGCCACTCCAGCAACTGCGGAAACACCGCCCGCCGCCATGGCGGAAGGTCTGGAACCTCCCCGCCGTCCCACCAGGGGTTGTATTGTCGGAGAACCGCGAAAAGCTCGTTCTTGGAGGCGATCATGGCTGAATTATGCTACGAATCGACCGGAAGGGCAAGTATACTTGATCTAAATAGCTGCGATAGGCCGGTTTTGACGAAACCCGGCTCGATTCCGGCTGCGTTCAGGGCCTATGCGGCCCCATCGACGAGTCCTCGCCCGCTCGCTGCGTGACGCATCATAATGGGGTAACATCAGGCTCGTCTTACCCTGTTTCCGTGGCTTATTACCCCAATCTCAGGCTCCATGGAGGCGAATCGCGCCGGCCCCAGCCGAGAATCGCCCACCAACGGACGAGAACCATGACTCGGATAGCTCGAAGAAAAATCGCAATTTTGCGATTGGCAAGTTGACTTCGTATCGCAATAATGCGATAGTACACAGGAGGCAATGGATGCCCGAGACGGAAGTGTTGATATACGCGAGCGAGAACGGATCGGCTCCGCTCCTGGATTGGCTCGATGGATTGCCGCAGAAGGTGCAGGACAAGTGTCTTGTACGAATCGAGCGACTCGGCCAAATAGGCCACGAGTTGCGGCGGCCGGAAGCGGACTCGCTACGGGATGGGATTCACGAACTGCGAGCGAGCTTTCGCGGCGTCCACTACCGCGTGCTCTATTTCTTTCATGGACAGCGAGCGGTGATCTCGCACGGGCTTGTCAAAGAGAGGGAGGTGCCGTCAGGCGAAATCGATTTGGCAATCGATCGTTGGCGGCGATTCGAGAAAGACCCGGACGGACACACATTCGAGGAGTAGTCATGGCGAAAAAGGAAAAGACAACTAGCGCTGTCGAAATCCTGCATCGTCGCTACATCAAGGACGATGCGGAGCGAAAGGCATCGGTGCAGGAAGAGCGGGTCAACGCTGAGGTGGCCCAACTCATCTACGATCTTCGCAAGGGCGCTGGACTCACGCAGAAGGAACTGGCGGAACTGATCGATACCACGCAATCGGTCGTGAGCCGCCTGGAAGATGCGGACTACGATGGGCATTCCCTATCCATGCTGCATCGGGTGGCAGAAGCGCTAAAGCAGAAGCTCACTGTCGAGATGACCGCCATGGATCCTGATGTGGCCGCCTCGCGACGTGCATTCCTACTGTTCCTGAGAATGCTGAGACGCCGGGAGGGCTTGTCCATCGACGAGCTGGCGCAGCGTGCAGGAATCGACCGCGATGAACTAGCGGCGATCGAATGGAACAATGGATATAGACCGACGCCCTTGACGCTGCACAAGCTCGGAGAGTTCTATAGCATTCCGCAGCGCCGACTGGCGGCGCTAGCCGGAGCTATCCGCGACGATACCGTTAGCGAACAGGCATCAAGGTTCGCCGCGCAATCCGAATCATTCGCCAAGTTGACACGCGAGGAACGTCGGGTCGTGGACGAGTTCGTGAAGTTTTTGAGGGTGGAATCGTAGCCTCTAGTGAGAATAGTAAGATGGACGACGCAACACGTCGAGAAATCGACAAGGTCTGTTGGAAGACTCTGAAAGACGCTGGCGTCGTTCGTCCTCCGGTGCGTATCGAAAAGGTACTTGACTTCCTAAAACTCAATCGTGAGTTCTACGATCTTCAAGACCCCAGCTTCCTTGATCGCGCTAAGCACAAGATCGAGGTCCAAGGGCAGAAGCTCATCAACGTCCTTAGCAAGATCAAGCTCATTGCCGTTCTGTTTTACGACGAAGACCGCATCATAGTGTCTTCAGGCCTCTCGAACATCCAACGGGATTTTCCGTCATTCCACGAAAGCACGCACCAAGTCTTGGAGTGGCATCGCCCATTCTTCCATGGCGACACGGCGCAAACGCTAGACCCGGATTACCACGAGGCCCTAGAGGCCGAAGCCAACTACGGCGCAGGCGCATTCATGTTTTGCGGGCCAGTGTTCACGACTGAAGCGCTCGATACGACACCCGATTGGGACAGCGTAGCCGGACTCAAAGAGAGGTATGACAAGTCGTTCGCCACGACGTTGCGAAGGTACGTCGAACACAGCCACGACCGGCCAATGGCCATGCTCGTGAGTACCGCACCGTGGTTGGAGAAACCGGCTGAGCAGCCAGAGCGTTGGCGACATTTCGTCCCTTCGGGGAAGATGGCATCTCAGTTCAGCGCGATCACAGCTTCCGACCTGCTCGGAGCGGTTGACGCCAATATAGCACGGCATGGGGGTGGCCTCATCGCGGACTTCACCTACTGCCTAGATGACGACAATGGCGTTTCTCACGAGTTTCGAGCCGAGTCGTTCTTCAACCAATACTATGTCCTGACGCTATTCGTAGAACTTCGGCGGATGGCGACAAGCCGCATCGTCGTTGCGGGCGGCAGCACGGAGGCGGAATTGTGAATTATCTGCACACCGAGTTTTGGGGCGGGTGTGAGACGGTTGCGCTAATCACACTGGATGGACAGGCGAACGTCTTACTGCTCGATGATGGCAATTATTCCGCGTACTGTGCAGGACGGTCTTATCAATATCGTGGCGGCTGGGCGACACGCTCGCCAGTGAAGCTCTCGCCTCCGCATCACGGGCATTGGCATGTAGTGATCGACGTAGGTGGCTACGCCGGTAGCGTCCGAGCGGGCGTGCGCGTTATCGAGGGATCGGTAGCGTAATTGTGTTCCATAGACAGGAGTAGTTTTCGATGGCAGCAAAGAAAGGTCTCAGGCCGGGCGAGAAAGCCCCAAATTCAGGTCAGTATCAGAAGATTGGACCACGCGGAGGCAAGGGGGACGAGGTGACGTCGGTCAAGGGCGAGCCATTGCCGCCCACCCAGACCAAAGGTACGACGTATACGCTTGTGGACCCCACGAAAAACAAGTCGGGAAGGAAATAGAGATGGGGACATCAGTGACAGTTTCGCTTCCGACAGACAGCGATGGCTTCGTGAGCCAGGAATGCCCTGCTTGCGATAAGCTGTTCAAAGTCATCTTTGGAGAGGGTAGCCAACGTCCGATTGGCCACTGCCCGTATTGTGGTCACGCTGACCAAGACTGCTGGTGGACGCAGGCACAGGCGGACTATCTCGCGGCCACGGCCGGACGGGAGATTGCTGGTCCACTGCTGGACGATTTCGCGCGGCGTGTGAACCGGGCCAATAGTTCCGGAGGTCTTCTCAAGATCAGCGCGAAGGTTCAGCACGATCCTCGCCCATCACAGCCCGAAGAACCGGACGAACCGATGTCCGTCGCATCATTCCCTTGCTGCGGTGAGCGCATCAAGCATGACGGGGCGACGGCGTCGCTGCACTGCATTATCTGTGGAGAGGTGACAGGAACCCCTTGAGTCCATGATATCTTGTTTCCGAGGAGTCTTGGAGCGTCCTTCTCGTGCGCGACGGCAACAGTAATCTCATCCATTCAGTTGTGTTAGGTTGTCGCAACGCTCGCGGAGACTTTTCGCGATGGCTAGCCAACCGGTCAACTCTTGCCTGGCGGACCTTCCCGTCTCGGTTTTCAGCCAGTCGGCTCCACGACGCGACGGGTGCGCCAGATCGAGACGCACCTGATTGAGTTTCCCAATCCATCGAAGGGACTTGTTGGCTTTCGGATCTTGGGAATTCTCTTCGACAAATAGAACGCGGAACATGTCCCAGTTTTCCTTCAGGATCGTCTTGTAGTGAAGAAGATCGAAACATTGCTCTGGTGGGCGCTTGCCGCCCTGGTCCCATTTCTCCTCGACACGGTTCTGCACTTTTTCGGGTACGCCTTCGTCGTACCAATCGAGACCGTCCGCGCCGAACTTGTGCTTGAGCATTGAGACGACTACGTGTTGCACGAGTAGCTCGATGTCGTCAGCCATCTCGTGGCAGGCCGCAAGCTCCCGTTGTGCGGAATCAAGAGAGACTGGTGCCATATCCGAACTGTGCGTATCGTGTCAGCGATCACTCAAAACCAACCACTGATGATCACTTCAAAACCAGCCACTT
>JBHHUB010000231.1:0-5057 GCA_046753625.1 Phycisphaerae bacterium
GCGTCGAGCGACTCGGCATCCATCATCGCCGCGATCCGCTGCAACATCGCAAGGATCATGGTCTGTTCCCATTCCTCCACCCGTGCCAGTTCCGCGCGAAACCGATCCTGTAGGAGTGAAGGAGCCGCAGCCATGACCTCTTCTCCTTGGGGCGTTATCGCGATGGTTACGCTGCGGCGGTCGCTCCCGCTCCTGGCTCGTTCGACAAGCCCCCGCTTCGCCAGCCGATCGAGAATGCCCGTCACCGTCGGCCCGCTGAGGTGAACCGCCCTCGCCAACGCCCCGGTGGAGGAGGCCTCCCCCAAGCGGGACGCTGCTTGCAGGGTCGCCAGTTGCGGCCCGGTAAGCCCGTGTTGCTCGGCCAGATGCCGGGAATGCAAGTCCACTGCCCGCATGATCCGGCGGATCGCCGCGACAATCTGGTCTTCGATGCTTAGCGCCGTTCCCACAACGAGTCCTCCCGGTGAATCGCCTCGGACACGAGGCTACGACTCGATATGCTACGGTGCTATGCATTTCGCGTCAACGGGAGTGTATGTCGCCGCGCCCGAATGCGGCACACACGGCTTTTTTGACATGCTCATGGCTGTTCTGGGAGCGCGTGCCGGGCATAGAAAATGATTCTGTGCGAAGCATTTTGGACGAGATCATCTGGTTTCTGGCGTCTGTTCCGTTGGACGCTTATGATCGTGACGCAGGCTCAAGCTCAAACTAGCTCCACGGGTCAGCGAGGGAATCCGTTGCTGGAGGCCGTCCAAAGCGATCATGATTCGACTGACCGACATATCCAAGACCTTCGACGATGGCCGGAGCTACGCCGTACGAGACCTATCGCTCGAAGTTCGGGATGGCGAAACGCTGGTGTTGCTGGGGTCGTCCGGCTGCGGCAAGACCACGACGCTGAAATTGGTCAATCGCCTGATCGAACCGACTTCGGGGACAATCACGGTGGACGGTCGCTGCGTGACTCAGCACGACATTTTGGCGCTCCGCCGCTCCATCGGATATGTGTTCCAAGGGATAGGCCTTTTTCCTCATTTGACAATCGAAGAGAATGTCGCCGTTGTCCCGAAGCTACTGGGCTGGCCTCCCGACCGCCGCAAGGAACGGGCGCACGAGATGCTGTCACTCGTCGAGCTTGACCCGGCGATTTATGGACGCCGCCGACCTCGTGATCTGTCGGGAGGTGAGCAGCAGCGAGCTGGTGTGGCCCGAGCGCTCGCCGCCGATCCGGCGTACTTGCTGATGGATGAGCCGTTCGGCGCATTGGATGCCATCACACGAGATGTCCTTCAACAGGAAGTTCTGCGGATCAAGCGTGAGCTGGGCAAGACGATTGTCTTCGTCACGCACGACATCTTCGAGGCTTTGACACTCGCAGACCGGATTGCCGTGATGCACGAGGGGCGGTTGGAGCAGGTCGGCACGAAACGCGAGATTCTGGCGGAGCCTGCAACGGGGTTCGTCAAGGAACTGTTCTCGAAACCCAAGGCACAACTTGAGGCGTTGGCCGAGTGATGCTCACCCGTTGCAACACGAACGCGGATTCGCCCCGGCTGCTGCGCCTCATGGTCTTCGTGGCGACCTTCTTCGCAATCACTTCTCCTGTCGCCGAGGCGTCTGACACCGTGCGAATCGGCGCAAAGAACTTCACTGAGCAGGAGATTCTGGGCGAACTGGTTGCTCAACTCATCGAGCAGCACACGAACCTGCGCGTGGAGCGAAGGTTCGGCCTCGGAGGCACTGGAGTTTGTCATGCGGCTTTGGTTTCCGGCGAGTTGGACATCTATGTCGAATACACGGGGACGGCACTCCTCAATGTTCTAAGGCAACCCGCGCAAACTGACGCCGACAAGGTATTCCAAATGGTCTCGCGTGCCTACCGTGGTCGATTCAACTTGGAATGGTTGCCACCGATGGGTTTTAGCAACACCTATGCCATTGCGGTACGGGCGGCGGACGCCGATGCGCGCGACTGGCGCGCCATCAGCGATCTGGCTCACGCATCGAGCGATCTAACTGGCGGATTTACATCCGAGTTCATGGAGCGCCCGGATGGTTTTCCGGGTCTCCGTAGTGCGTACGGTCTTGAGTTCGGGCGGACAGCAGACCTTGATCCCGGATTGATGTATAAGGCTCTGGCCGATGGCCAGGTTGATGTCATCTGTGCCTTCGCCACGGACGGTCGCATAGCAGCGTACAAGCTGCGCATCCTCGACGACGACCGCTCGTTCTTCCCTCCATATGACGCAGCCCCAGTCATCCGCAGCGACTTGCTCCGCAACCATCCGGAGATACGCGACGCACTCACCCCGCTGGCGGGAACGATCGACGACCGGGAAATGCGTCGCCTGAACTTCGCGGTTGACGAGTTGAAACAGAGACCCTCAGCCGTGGCACGCGGCTGGATCGGAGCGCGAGGCTCAGGACACCAGCAATCCGTCGCGGCACCAACATCTCGTCAAGCAGATGGCACCAAAGGATTTTGGGCGATGGCAGTTTCCCGGCGCGCGGAGTTGTGGCGGAAAACACTGGAACACCTGTGGTTGACAGCTCTGGCGATGGGGATTGCCGTCCTGATCGGTGTCCCGCTTGGCGTGCTTGTCTATCGGAACCGGAAGGTCGCGCCGCTTGTGCTTGGCGTAACGGAAATCGTGCAGACGATTCCGAGTTTGGCCATGCTGGCGTTCCTTTTCACGGTCTACGGCATCCTCGGTACGACTCCGGCGGTCACAGCGCTCGTGCTTTACGCCTTGCTGCCAATCGTAGTGAATACATTTACGGGCTTGAAGGAGCTGCGCCCTGACCTCATCGAAGCCGCCAACGGCGTGGGCATGTCGCCACAGCAACGCCTGCGTATGGTCGAGCTTCCACTGGCGCTGCCCATGATCGTGGCGGGCGTCCGCACATCGACCGTCTGGACAGTTGGCATCGCCACACTCTCGACATACATCGGCGCTGGCGGGCTGGGCGACTTCATCAGCCGAGGCTTGGCCCGAAACGACCCACGGCTAACACTGCTCGGTGCCGTCCCTGCGGCCATGATGGCGGTATCGCTCAGTTTGTGCCTCCGATTCGTTGAGAGGCGATTGGGGCGAGTCTGAGAAGGATTGCGGACTAGCCAATCGTAGGCAATTCCCGCGTCATGACATCCCACACAGGCTTGAGCGGGGTTCGATTCAGGGTTGCGCGTTGGCCTCGAACTTCATGTGTTGCCGCTCGACGACAGGCCCGGAGTTGCGTCCGGTTACCCTCGGAAGGGAAAGCCGCCCCGGAGGGGCGGCGGGCAATCCAAGAGCGAGACGCCCTGCCACCCAACCCCAAGGCGATTCCTATCGGCCCAAGGGTTTTTCCCGTTCATGACCGTAGGCCGAGGCTTCCGGGGCGTAAATCTCGTGTTGGAGCCGTGCGGCTCCTGTTTCGGCGGCCCCTCCGGGGCCGCCCCTTCAACGGAGAGCTGAGATGCACGAGTACCAAGTCGAGGTCAACTGGCGCGGGACTACGGTGACGGAGACCATCAGGGCGAACACCCCGGCGACGGCCAAGAGCGCCGCCCTCGCCCGATTCCCCGGCGGCACGCTGCGGCGGATCGTGCGGGTCGGGTGACGGGGGGCTGCCGGACGGTGAAGTTTCCCGAACACGCGCGTCCCGTGGAGCGCGAACCGGAGACGGACGAGGAAATCGTGAGGCGGACGCCAGTACGGGGGATGCTACGACGGAGGATGAGAAACCAAAAATACAAGCTGGTCGAAATCGTCCCCGCGCAGACACCCTTCGAGGCATTGTTGGAGTGGCGGTCTGGGCTGACAGGCAAGCCAAGTCATCCTGAACTCGTTGACCTCGCGGAACGGCTGCGAGACGCGCTGGTGTTGGAGGAGGACGGGGCGCTTGCCGGGCGTCGGGTCGTGGAGGCCATCGACAGCCAAGCGGATCGGACTCTCGACTGGGCCGCGAAGAGCAGGCTTCGCTTCGTAGGCGCGAATGTTGAAACGGTGTTGCGCGAAATGGGACTACTTTGAACCTAATTGCGTTTTCACCCCCAAAAATGGGGAGAACAGCAATGAAAGCGGCAAGACACGGTGTGAAGCTGGCCATCTGCGCGTGGTGCGATGCCAACGCGCTGGATGTCGCGGACGGGGAGATTGCCGACCTCGTGCGGCGGCTCCAGTCGCTGGACGCCATGACGGGATGCGACGCCGACGGAATCGAGAGGGTGACGACGGACATGATCCATTTCGCCGCCGACCGCATCGACGGCGAGCCGGAGAAGGCCGAGCGGCTGAGGGCGCTCGCAGCGCACATCAGCAAGACACTTGTGGCCGTCGGCCTGACGGTCGATGCCCGGTGCGCCATGCCGGACGGCGAACGCGACTCGTCCGGTGGCGTCGCCGGGCCGGAGGGGGCGGACGACATCGAGCCTGGGGATGCCGTCGGCGACGCTCAGCCGTTGCTGCGGTACGAGGCCGTCTATCTCCGGCCCGTCTTCGTGACGCTTCGGGGGAAGAGGGCAAAGGCAACCTGGCCACCCTCGTTCGGCATGGTGAGGCTCAAGCCCGAAGGCTCGCGGCGATCCGTGACTGTGGCATTGGACGAGTTGGACGACCGCAACCGCCGGATTCTGCGGAATGCCAAGGTTAGGTTGCGGACGGAGGTAGTCGTCAGGTGCCGCGTCGCCCATTGCACCCGGTGCTACCTTCGGGCTGCGCCACTCGTCTATGACTAACATCGGGGAGGATATCAGGGTGGCCCGATTGGAGAAAGACGATGGAAGAGAGGCTACGGCGAAGGGTGGCGGAGTTGGGTTACGAAGGCTCCCTACAGGAATCGTGCGTAAACATCGCTTGGCTGTATCTGCTTGGTTCTTTTGACCCCAAGGCCGTTCAGTGCTTTTTGGACGAGGACGGCTCGGCGCAAGCGAGCGAGTCCGAAGACGAATACGATCTGGTTTGGGCTTCGACTTCTGCGATGTTGGACGAGGCGGAACGGGTGGGTCGTCTCGACTTCCTCGCCGCGCCGTCGGTCAAATCTCCTGAACAAATCCGCAGCATGTTGAGCAG
>JBHHUB010000232.1:0-5016 GCA_046753625.1 Phycisphaerae bacterium
CGGCCCGCTCGGGTGGGCCTTCCTAAAGCCACGCCCTTTGGGCCTGGTCGATTACGGGCACGGACTCGGGCAGTTTTCTTCATTGAAGCTGATTCCCTGAAAGGCTCTGACACCGCGCTGAATATCTTCGAAATTCACGACTCCGTCCGGCGTGCAGGGCCAAATGTCGAGAGATTCCAGCGCCGCGTTCGAGAAATTGCCCTGGAAACCCAGCACCTGAAACTGAACATCCACAAAGTTGGCCACGCCGTCGTCGTTGACATCACCCCACATCCATGTTTCGAACGCCACCGAATCCGAGATGGGCCCGGATATGAACTCTTGGAACACTTCGTACGTGGTTCCCGGCAAGATGTCACCATCGACAAGTCGTAGCGTTGCCCATGCCGAGGGAAGTTGGAATACGGGGGTCGGTGCGAGCGCGCCATCTGCTTGCACGAATGCCTGCAGGCACGAGACCGCCGGGTCGCTGGCGGCGCCGATCAGACCGATCGCAATGGGAATGGTCCCATCTGAAGGTTGCGGCGTGATTTCGAAGCTTCGGCCACCGATCGGATTGACCAGCGGCACAACCAGTTGGCATTCGTCGGGGATGCCGTTTTCGTCGTAATCGATCGACGCACCATCTAGGATGTCGCATTCATCGGGCATCTGATTGCTGTTGCAATCCTCACTGACGCCGCCGCTCATGTCGCATTCGTCAGGCACGGCGTTTGCGTTGCAGTCCGCGCTGCCTCCCGTTGCCAGGTCGCACTCGTCGGGAATGCTGTTGGCATTGCAGTCGGCGCTTTGGCCGCCGCCCATGTCGCATTCGTCGGGTACCCCATTGCTGTTGCAATCCTCGCTGCCGCCCGATGCCAAGTCGCATTCGTCGGGAATGCCGTTGGCGTTGCAGTCCAAGCTGTTGCCCAGGGCGATGTCTTCATCGTCCGGCGTGCCGTTCCCATTGCAATCCGGCGGGGCGCACTGGTGTGCGGTCGACAGGTCCGTTTCTGCGAAATCGGGATCAACGCCGTTGCCTTCGGACAGGCCGGTGAGCCCGTCGCTGGCGGCGATCGATAGCAAACTGACCACGATGCGCCCATCGAAATACATTTCAATCTGGAACGTGTTGCTGTTGGTGGTTGAGAATTCAGGGACGTCGACGTAGCTGACAACCGCACGATCCTGCAGCTGCGCCCATGTTACGCTTCCACCTGAGTTGAGGTTGAGGTCGTCGAACAAACCCGAAATACGGGGTAAGCTGAAGTGGTCGGCCAGGGTTTCAGTGTAATCCGTGTCCGCGCTGCCAAACGTGATGTACCCGTTGCTTCCCACGTAAAACGTGCTGTAGGCGGTGTCATACAGAAGCACCTGGGCGCCTCCGCCGAGCGTAATCGCGGCTGATCCGTCATCGTTGCCGGGGCTGAAATTCAGAATCGTACCCGTGGGCGCGGTCGGTAACTCCACGATGCTCTCCGCACATCCGCTGTAGGAACTGATGCTGCTGTCCGGCGTGAAAAGGAGCATGATGCCGTCGAGATCGTTGTCGCCATTGAATTGTTCCGTGAAAAAGTCAATGGCATCCGGAGTCGTAAACGTGTGGCACAAACCGCCGTTGTCGTCGAGGCTCACGTTGCCGGCCTCATCGACGGCCTCCACGGAAAAGAAGTACGTCGTGTTGGTCAAAAGGCCCTCCAGCGGGATGGACAGCGAGACCAGAAGCTCTGACTCTTCCGCGGATTGATCGAGCACTGCGCAGGCCGTGCCGTAGTGGATCACGCCCCGGCTTGGCTCGTTGGTCTGGAAACTGATGGTCGCATTCCTGGGGGCGATGTCCACGACTTGGATGTTTGAAATGATCGGCGCCGTGCAGTCGATGGTTGCGACCGACTCCACCTGTACCGACGACCCTTGCCCGTCGTCGGCGTCGAAATAGCGTGCGGTCACGGTATCGCCGGGTTGGACGTGCAGCTCGCCGGGCGTATCGGTTGTGCTCAGGGTGAATGGTCCGTTGAAGCGAGCGGTGTTTACGCCCGTTTCGGTCAGCGATACGGTTTCGCCGGTGGGATCTGTCGTAGAAACAACGGTCGCGGTCGCCGTATCAATCTGTGTTTCAGAAAGGTTGAGGTCGCAATCGATCACGCTGACCGTCGCAACGTCCTGGCAAGCGTAGAACTGCCGATCCAGTGATATCGCTCCGGCACTCGTGCATAGCGTGTTGATCGATACCGTGTCGATGAAAGGTAGCCCCGTTCCGGAGGGATCAAGCCATGAGCTCAAGCTGCTCGACGGTGTGCCGCCTCCCGTCCACGATCGCGAGAACCGACCGTACCAGTCGGATGTCTGGCTGCTGCAAGACGCGAAGCCGCCGTGGAGCTGCCCGGTAACGTGATGGTCCTGATCAAACAGCGGCGAACCCGATGAGCCGGGCTCCGTCGTGCCGAGGTCCCAGTCTTCGATACGGATATGAGTTCCGTCACCGGGAATGGCGTTTTGTAAATACGTAGTTGTCGTGGTCGGGTCAAATTCGAAACTGATACGTTTCTCGTCGGTTTGGGGGTGGTGGATGGCAACCGCCATGGTGGGATCAGCCGAAGTGTTGTTCCAACCGGCATAGGAAATCTCCCATTCCGGAAGCGGATCGCTGTCCAGCTCGACCAGGGTCATGTCGGACGGTGCATAACCGGCGCGCCAGAACGCGCCGGTGTTGAATTGGTTCAGCATGCCGTCGCCGGGTTGGCCGCTTTGAGGGCTGCCGGGCGGACGGCACCAGGAATTCTCGTAATTCCAGTAGGCCACCAGCGACGGCGCATTGCCGGAATCGATGCCGCAATGGTTCGCAGTCATGAAATAGGGTCTCAGGTCGACCGCTGTATTGTTGACCATGAATCCGGTGCAAAATGCCGAGCCGCCGGTCGAAATCACCGCCACGGACTGGACCTCCAAACGCCAAGCGTCTCCTTCGGGGCAAACCACATCGACGTTGCACGACCCCGACATCGCGGACGCGGTGGGATCGGAACCGGGACCGAAGCGGCGATAGCCAACATTGACCGAGGTCAGCTCGAGTTCGTAGTCATCAATTGAATCGCGGAGGATGGTCAGTTCCACGACGACTTCGTCGGTGCGGATGATGGGCGTCCAAAGCTGATGGTGGGCCGCGTTGTCCAAGTCCGTGAAGGGTCGCACGATCTCGCTCAGGTCGGATGCGTAAAGGCTTAATAGAGCGCCCGGCGGTAGGCGAAAGCGTTCGAAACCCACGTTTAGCGACACGGCTCCTGGGGATGCGATCCGCAGGCGCCAGACGAGTGTTTCACCGTCCAGCTCCTCCCAGCTTCCCGAGGCGGATGGCGTCAAACGTGTAGTGTTTGCGATGGCGAAGCGGGGCGGCAACCCGGCGGCCTCGCGCTGCACATCTTCCGCCGCGACCGCCTCCAGATCGACCTGCGGTGCCTGAAAACGGGGCACGGAAGAAATGGGTTTCAGCTCGTGTTCAACGGCAGTCGGTGCGTTGACCTCAGGCAAGCCCGCAGCGGGCGGCGACGCGCTCGTGGCGGTGCTGCTGATGGTCGTCAGGATGGCCAGTGCAAGACCGGCGTGGGTTCTGTCGTTTCTCGTTTTCGAGAACATGGTTGGCTCCCCAGTGTCTGGGCCCCGGTCGTACGGTCCAATAGTCCACGCCATACGCGACGGCGACGGCTGATCGGCGCGATACTGGCGATACGGCCAGCATGGACTGGGCTTGTGCAATAAGCTCCCACTCGCGCGACGCCCGGGTGCCCAGTGGCCACCAAAGCCGGATCACGCGTACACGGCCTAATCGAAAAGAGTGCAAACGAAGACCTCATTGTAGACTATTGTGATCGCTCCTGCAAGAGGATGCCTGGCAAGCTTTGAACCAGGTTCAACCTCTGGGTCCTCATCAAGTTTGTGGGTAAACATGAACCGAACATATCCCGGCTCGACCTTGGTTCACAGATGTTTCCGTCAGGCACCGCCGGTTCGCATTCCAGGGTGCCGAATCCGCGTTTTCGACCAGTCGGCGCCCAGCACGATCTCATAGGTATGAGCCGCAGGGGCAAGGTGGATCGGCACTTCGACGAACCGGGCCAATCCGCTGGCCGAAACGCGGGCCAGTTCCTTTGCGGCTCCGTGTGCGGATCCATTCGTCGATCCGCTTGCCGAACCGCTGGTCCAGCCTTTTGCCGAAGCGCTGGCCGATCGCCGGCGTCCGGCTTTGCGATCGGTCCGCGACTTGTCCCCGGTCACCGTTTCTGAGGTGACCGCGGACTGCGACCGCCGTGAAATCCAGTTCGACATTGTCTGGTACTTCAGCTTCCGCCGCCGGCAGAATTCCGCCCGGCTTAGGCCGCTGGATTCGAGCTCAGCAATCAAGCCGTCCCAATCGTGTACGTGTCTGCGCATCATGCACCTCCCATGAAGACATCATGCCAGATTGAGGAAGATGATTACAAGATGCATTTCACCGAGCGCTTACGGATGAACAACGGCTGGTGGATCGGCTGCAACAGCATGTCGCTCGGGATCATGCCCATCCGTGGGCCATCGGGGTGATCGACGAGACGGGCTGTGGCAAGGACGGCCGTCACACGGCGTGCGTTCAGCGTCAGTGGTGCGGATCACTGGGCAAGGTGGACAACTGCGTGGTCAGCGTGCATACCAGTTACGCCGTAGGGAACTTCCATTGCGTGTTGGACAGTGATCTGTTCGTTCCGAAGAGCTGGGCCGACGATCCGGTTCGGCGCGAGGAAGTGGGCATGCCCGACGAGGTGATCCACCGATCCAAACCGGAGATCGCATTGGAACAGATCCGGCGTGCGTTGGGCAACGGAGTGCGTGTGGCCGCATGGACTTTCGATGAACTCTATGGCGCCGGTTACGATTTTCTCGACGGACTGGATCGACTCGGCCAAACCGTAAGCGTTCACGGGTCCAAAACATCGAAAAACAACGGTCTTTCGCCAATCAAGCCGCTCCGAAAGCCCCGGAATCAACGAGTAGTTGCGCGACAAC
>JBHHUB010000233.1:0-5007 GCA_046753625.1 Phycisphaerae bacterium
CTAGACGGTCGCGGCCCATCGTGCAAACAGGTACAACAAGAACGCCACGCACACGAGCGGGAGAACAACCGTGGTGATGACGGACTTTAGAACCGAGTCTACTGTGAGCAGGTCGTGGCGTTTCAGCTCGCGCAGATTGCGTAAGATGTACCACGGCGCAGCAAGAAAGCCGGGAAAACCAAGGTATCCGAACAGGGCGTTGCGTACATTGACGCGATATGCACGACCACGGGCATGTTCCTTGCAAAGAACGAATCGCTGAGGAGTGAGCTTGTAGGAGTACGCGATGGGTGCTATGCCAATGAACCTGAAAGTGGAGAATGTATAAGCGTCCGTTCCATTCGAGCCGCATTCCTCACACGAGTCAATCTGGGACAAGGGTGAAGCATCGCTTGTATGGTGGCTCGGTGCGAATTGCCCGGACTGCCGCTCACGCTGTTGAGCGATCTCACGCAGGAAATCGTTAACGACGCCCATCCGGGGGCGAAAAAACCCCGGAAGCGTAAAATGAAAATCCATCTCCACTGCGGCGATGGCGTCCCAAAACTGAATACAACCGCCCCGTTTCGTTGTTGTAAGCTCCGTGATCGATTCAAGAGGAATGCTGAGTGTGTCGTCGATCCAGAGATAGGTCGATGTAAGCAGCAAGTATTGACCAAAGCTACTGATTCGTCTGCCTGTTTCGTCTGCTGAGTAGAACCTACCTTTGGCGACGATTGCAGGAGCGCTCGGTTTTTTCTGACGATACGGATTGCCCATCACTAATCCTCGTTCGTGCGGAGATGGTATCGCTTTCGTCACACGGTCGCTATGTGTTGCCCTTTCGGGCAAGCGGTTCCACCGTGGCATCGTGCTGTACGGAGGCCAAGACACGATCCCCTTCGGCTCGCGTAGCCACGCGATGCCCATCAATGCGCTTTGGGCTGGCTCGTCTCAGAAGGCAGGGGCATCAGCATCAACCGCAAGGAAGAGATAGCGGATTGCCTCCTTACCGCATCGACGGAAGGCGGATGACCGCTCCTGGCTCGACAGAGACGGCCTCCACATGGCCGACGGTGTGGTGTTCGTCCTGTAGTACGGCGTGGACATGCAGCTTCTTGCCCGCGTGCGTCAGGACGCCCGGCTTTCCGTCGTAGTAGAAACCGACCAGCACGCCCTCCGCGCGGGCGAACCGGTCTAATCGCATTGAGTTTCAGATCAGTTCTCCCGACCGCCAATATCCGCGCGGGCGGCACACGGACCGCGTTCCCCAGGCTCAACGGCGATCGACCGGACTACTCCGCCGAATCGGCATCCTCGGATTCGGTGTCGTCCTCATCGTGCTTGTTGAGGGGATACTCCAGCTCGTAGGGCGGGGGATCGCCGCCTGCGCCTTGCAAGTAATGCTCGAACCACCGCAGCGTGCGCAGGTTGTAGTCGTACCGGCCGGCCGCTTTCCGATTGCCATGCCCCTCGCCGGGATAGAATACCAGCCGCACAGGTGCCTGGCCCAGCGTTTTCAGATGCCGATAGAGTTCCATCGACTGGCTCGGATGAACGCGGGGATCGTTCTTGCCGTGCAAGATAAGCAGCGGCGTGTGGCCTTTGACGGCGTGGTAGATCGGGCTTCGCTCGAGAAAGAATTGCCAGGCATCCCACGGTCGCGTGCGCGAGTGCACCAGAAACATCTCCTCGGGAATGTCCGTTGTACCGCTCTTGGAAATATGGTCGCTGATGCCCACGAACATGCAGCCCGCGGCGAAGCGATCGGAATAAAAGGTGCTGCACCACGCCGTCGCGAAGCCGCCGTAGCTGCCGCCGGTCACGCCGACCTTGGTCTTATCCACCAACCCCGTTCCTACCAGATGATCCACCGCATCGACCAGATCGTTGAATTCGCCGCCCGCGTAATCGGCCTGGCCCATCTTGGAAAAGGCAACCCCCCGCCCCGTGCTGCCACGGTAGTTGGGATAAAACACGGCAAACCCCCGCGCGGCCGCCACCTGCCCCAACCGGCTGTAATAGGTCTGCCAGCCATTGTGCTCGTTGGCCTCCGGACCGCCATGAACCGTCAGAATCAACGGATAGCGCGTGCCCGGCGCCTCCTCAAGCGGCCGAATCAAAATCCCCTGCAGTTCCAATCCGTCCCGGGCGGAATAGGTCACCACCTCCTGCTTGGCGAGCCGCATCGACTTGAGCCACGGGTTGCTATCGGTCAGGCGCGTGGGCTCAGCGTCACCGTGGGCCATCGTGAACACCTCAGGTGGATGCGTGGGAGACTGCGCCAGCATCGCCGCCCGCCGACCGTCCCGGGACAGGGAAAGATCGGCGAACACCATGGTTCCGGCTTGCACGTGCGTCTTGCGCCCGGTGCCGTCGCTGCGCACTTCGCCAAACGTCGTAAACACGCCCTCGTCACCGAGAAACATGATCGTGCCATTGTCTTGCCACTCTATCGAGCGCACGTGGCCGGGATAGTCGGGAAGCACCTCCTTCAACGCCTCGCCGTTGACGGAAACGACCATCAACCGCCCGGCGGCCGGATCATTGAGGTCTTCGGCGGAGATCATCGCCAGGTGGTCCCCGTCCGGGCTGAAGCGGACCGCTCCGAGTTTGCCGGGATTGTTGATCCGAGCCAACACCGCGCCGGTCTCGACATCGACGATTTGCAATTTGCGAAACATGTAGCGATCGTCAACCAGTGGTGTGGGTGCCAGCGCCACGACCAGCCGATCGCCCGACGGGCTCCAGTGCAGCTCGGACGGAAAACCGTTCAAATCCAGTGGTCGGGGTTCCGTATCATCATCGTCCGGTACGGCGATCCAAACGCGAACGCGGCGGAAGTCCTCTTCGTAGATTTCCGCATCGAAGCCCTGGTCTTTGAGTTTCTTGCGGTCTTTGTCTTCCTTATCCGCGGCGATGAAGGCGACGCGCCGACCGTCCGGACTCCACGCATAGGCACTGATGGACGTATCGTGCGCGAGTATGTTGCGCGCCTCCCCGCCATCTACGGGAATCACATAGAGGCAGGTATGCTTGTCATCGCCTCGTTTCGCCCGAAACGAAATACCGGTTCCGTCCGGCGTCCACTGAATAGACGAAACGTGGACCGACCCCGTGACAAACGGGCGACTCTTGCCCGCCGAATCCACGACGTGAAGTTCGCTGAACGCCCCGCCGTTGTCGTCCTCGAACGGCCTGCGCGGGACGCCGAGCTGGTACGCGATCAGCGAGCCGTCCGGAGACACCTTCGCCGAGCGAACGCTGCGCAGCTTGGCGACATGCTCGGGCGTAAATGTTTCCGGCTCCGCCGCAACAGGCAGAACCGCCACCACGACAAGACAAAAAGTCAACTCTCGGGATAGACGTTGAAGCATGGAAATCCTCCGGATCCCTCTCGGGGCCAATCCCACCCGATTCGGATCGTTGCAGGCACGAAACACAGACCGATAACGACGAGACGAAGCTAGCAGGAACCACGACCGCCGACAACTCATACCGGCGTCGGCGGCCGAGAGGCCCTCGCTACGACAGCATGCGGCCTCGAGCAACGCCTTTTCGATCCGTGCCATGCGCTCAATACGTCGGAAGAGGGCTTGCTCTTGCACGCGGCTTTGTGATAGACTGACGAGGGTTCCGTTGGGCCGTGCATAAACAGAGAACCGTGGTGCGGGGAGGAATCCACTCATGTCGACACGTCGTGCAAAGCTCGTTCTCGGAATACTCGTTGTTGGTCTTGGCGCGGTGGCGCCTTGCTGGGCTCAACGCGAAGGTGCACCGCAACCCCCGCGACCTGCACCGGATCAGAATCAAGCGATCCAATCCTCGGCGGCACCGGTTCAACCCGGTGGAGGATCCGGACCCGTAACAGGCGTGTGCCCGGGTGCCGGCAATTGCTGTTCGCCCCACGCCACGCCGGGCTGCTCGGACGTCGCTTGCTGCCAGGATGTTTGTTCCATCGACTTTTTTTGCTGCGATACGGAATGGGATGGGATGTGCGCCGACCAGGCCGTGTCCGTGTGCCCTCCCTCCGTTTGCGGTGGGGGCGGTGGCTGCCCCGGGACGGGTGATTGCTGCGTGTCCAATGGCACGCCGGGTTGTAATGATGCGGCATGCTGCGACGCGGTGTGCAGCGCCGACCCCTTCTGTTGCGACACGACGTGGGACACCATGTGTGCCGGACAGGCCGAAACGCTCTGTACCGGCTTGTGCTCTCCGTTTAATGCGTGCGTGGACGGGACGGGTAATTGCTGCGTGGACAACCCGACGGCCGGCTGTAGCGACCCTGCGTGCTGTACGACGGTCTGCGAGTTGATGCCCTCATGCTGCGATGTTGTGTGGGGCCCGGAGTGTGTTGCGCTGGCGGAGACCAATTGCACTTGCCAGCCGCCCGTGATCGCCGAATGCCCGGTGGACGCCACCGGAAACTGTTGCGACTCGGTCGGTAATGGTACACCGGGTTGCGTAGACGAATGCTGCTGTCGTGCGGTTTGCACGGTGGATTCTTTCTGCTGTGACGTGCAATGGGATGCCACTTGTGCGGACGAGGCGTCGGGCGGATCGGGGGGTCCGGTGCTTTGCCCCGGCGTGTGCACGCCTCCGGCTCCAAGTTGTCCGGGGACCGGGTCTTGTTTCGCGTCGCACGCGACACCCGGATGCAACTCGGGGGCTTGCTGCAACAGCGTGTGTGAGGTGGCGCCTCAATGCTGCACTGTCGCATGGGGGCCTGATTGTGCGGCTATTGCGACCGATGTTTGTGTCTGCGACGACCCGAACGCCGGCGCGTGTTGTGACCCCCCGACCGGGATTTGCGAGGATGGGGTCACGCAGTTGGGCTGTGAGTCAGCGGCGGGCGTCTGGTCGGGCGGGCAGAGTTGTTTGGATGTCGTATGCGCCCCGCCGTCGTGCCCCGATGCGCAGGTGACCTGGCTTGAACCTGAGGATGGGTTCCTCGATGCGCGTCAACCGCATCTGTTGAACGATCCGACCCTTCCGAACGGCGTAGCGCAAATCCAGGTCGTGGCGCCC
>JBHHUB010000234.1:0-4989 GCA_046753625.1 Phycisphaerae bacterium
GCGTGACCGTGCATTCCGCCAAGGTGATCCCGTGCCTCGCGGGGACTGGCGGTCGGCTTGGGCGTACGGGCCGGTCGTGGTTTGCCAGCCTGAAAGGCTGCGCTATAGTAGCCGGGGGCCAGCGCAGCGCCGCCCCCGGATCGGGTGCCCGACGAACCAAACGACCCTGTAGGGGTCGGCTTCGATGGGCCGGGCGGCATGAAATCCGGTGCAAACGCAGTACCATGTGTGGACCATGGCGGCTATCGACAGCCTGAGTAGGGATGCACTTCGGTCGGCTCCGCTTTGGCCCGTTGCCGTTGGGCTGCTCTTGGGCATGGCGCTGGACGATATCTGGCCCCGGCCCGGCTCCGCCTATATCTGGTGGTTTGTGGGCTCTGGCGTTTTGCTCGCCCTGGGCGTGACGCGGCGCTATCCACCGGCCTTGCGGATGCTGAACATCGCGACGTTGTGGATTCTGATCGGAGCCATCTCCAGCGGGGGCTTACTCCACGAACGCACTTCGGGCCGGCTGGCGGCCGGGCGGCTCGCCGGGCTGCTCGAAGACGGCACGGGACTGGCCCGAATGCGCGGCGACGTCATTTCCGAACCCCGGGTGTTTACGCCGCAATCTCGCTATTTTTCAAAATGGAGCTTCCGCGAGCCACAAACCACGTTTACGCTCAGCGTCGCGTCGTGGGAAGGTGTGGGCGGCTGGTTTGACCTGCCGGCAATCGTTCGCGTCAATGTGCTCGAACCCGTGCTTGATCTGGAGATCGGCGATGCGGTTGAGGTATTCGCCCGACTCGGCCCCCTCTCAGGTCCAAGGAACCCGGGCGGATACGGCTGGTCGGCCGCTTGGCGGCGCAAGGGCATCACACTGCGTGCCACGTGCAAGGTGGCCGAAAATATATCGCGGCTGGGCAAGCCTGATTCCGCACCCTCCTCGTCGGTGATCGGACGCCTTCGTCGCTGGGTTTCGGCGGCCATGTCGGACGATTTGGACAACGCCACGGACGAACAGATCAGCCTGCTTGAGGCGATGGTCCTCGGTCAGCGATCCCGAGTGGACCGCACGCTTAACGACGCGTTCGTCAAGGCAGGTTGCGTTCACTTTCTGACCGCCAGCGGCTTGCATCTCGCGATTCCCGTTTCGTTTGCGTGGTGGCTCGGGCGCAGGTTGCAGTTGCGCAACCGGGCTTGTTGCGTGTTGATGGTCCTGGCGATTGTCGGATACTTGATCATCGCCGAACCGCGGCCACCAATCATGCGCGCGGCCGTGATGGGGTTTCTCTACTGCGGATCGCGATGGTCCGGTCGCGCGTCTGCGGGGATCAATTGGCTCGCGGCGGCGGTTGTGGTCGTAGCGATACTGCAACCCGAAGCGGCACTCAGTGCCGGTTTTCAATTCTCATTCATGGCCGTTGCGGGCATCATGTTGCTTTCGCCTGCCCTTGCCAACGCGCTGCTCAGCGGCCGGCGCGTGTTGGAGCGTCACGTTCTGCGCGATCCCTACGCCGAGGCCGACCGAAACCTGGTGGCCTTTCTGGCGCGAACCGATCAGGGCTGGCGGGGCTTGCGATGGCGCATCAAGCAGGTCTTGCTTACGAATGGGATTCTCTTGCCGCTTCTCATTTCTTTTGCCGCATGGGCGGCGGTGGCGCCGTTGGTCGCGTTGTATTTCCAAAAAACCCATCCGCTATCGCCGGTGGTGGCCGTGGCACTGGTACCGCTGGTCTACGTGGTTGTCTTGCTGACGATCGCCAAGATTGGCGTGGACCTGCTGCTGCCCGGTTGGGGATCGCTGCTTTCGCCCTATCTGTTGCCCGTAGAGCAGTGGTTGATTGCGCTCGCCCGGTGGTTTGGATCGTTGCCCGCGGCCCAATGGCACGTTGCCAAACCGTCGCCGATTTGGTTGGTCAGCTACTACCTCGCGTTGCTGCTGTTTGTCTACCGGTTCCGACCCGATTGCGTTCGGCGGTCGATTCCTCCGCCGGAATCCGACGATGGGCGGCGACCACCCTCGGCGACCCGATCGGCCTACTTGATCGCTTCGTTGCTGTTGCTCGCGGCGGCCACCGCGGCCTCGATTCGCCCGGCGCGTCGTGCCGACCAACTCTGGGTGACCGCGTTGTCCGTCGGCGCCGGCAGCGCCACCGTCATCGAGCTGCCCAACGGTGAGACGCTCATCTACGATTGTGGAAGCACGCTCATCGCGGATACCGGTCGGCGGCCCCTCGTGCCTTATCTCCGTTATCGCAACAGGCATCGCATCGACGGCGTCTTCGTCAGCCACGCCAACCTGGACCACTACAACGGCATTCCGTCGATCTTCGGCGAGATGGATGTGGGACCGACGTGGCTCGGGCCGCGATTCACCGGTTATGCCACCGACCGATCCGCAACTGCGCATTTCCTGCAGACGATTCGATCGCTTGGCGCGCGGGTGGAGATTCTTGACGGCACCAGACGTACGTGGGAGCGCGGCGGCGTGCGGTTTGAGTGGCTGTGGCCGATTGATGGCGCCCCGGCGGACCTGGCCGCCAACGATGCCTCACTGGTTCTTCGTTTGACGTACGCCGGGCGCGCGATCCTGCTCACGGGAGACATTGAAGCCCCAGCCCAGCAGGCCTTGATGGCCTCCGGCTCGCTGGGGGCCGATGTCTTGTGGCTGCCCCACCACGGCAGCGTCGAGCGTACGACGGGGGCGTTCATCGCGGCCGTGTCACCGGCGGTGTGTATTCGATCCAGCCGGCAACCGATGGCCCAAACAGCCAACGGGATCGACCGGCTCGTGGGCGACGCCGCGATCTACAGTACCGCGGACGTCGGCGCCGTGCAGGTGGGGTTGACGCCGGGCGGATTGGAAATCCGCACGCCTTGCATCGGACGTGGACGTTAGCGTTGGGAATGATGCACCGAGCGACAAGTTCGCACAACAGAGCCGCCGGCGCCAGCCTGCGGACCCGGCCCCCGAGAATGTCGCTGGGTAAGTACCGGCCTCCTGGAAAGATGTCACAGGGCTTGCGCCCCTGTGCTCTGGAAGTGATTTCACGGGGCTAGCGGCGTCGCGCCTGCTCTAAGCAATGGCCTTGTTTGCGTGGATATTGAGGGACCGATATAGTTTGCGCTGTATGTGCCGGCCAATCGGGAGATTGGCGGCCCCAGACGGTTTGGCTGGGAAGGGAAACGTCAACCGCCTTTGCGGAGTCAGAGCGATCATGATTGTCGGGATTCCAAAAGAAACGAAGACGCACGAATACCGCGTGAGCCTGACGCCCGTCGGGGTCGACGAACTGGTGCGTCGCGAACATACCGTGCTGGTGGAAAGCGGCGCGGGCACGGGCTCGGGCATTACCGACGAAGCGTATGCCGCGGTCGGCGCGACAATCGTCGATACGCCCAAGGAGGTGTTTGCCTCGGCGGACATGATCGTCAAGGTCAAGGAGCCCTTGGCCCCGGAGCGTGACATGATCCGCGAGGGGCAGTTGGTCTTCACCTACTTCCATTTCGCCGCCGACCGCGCGTTGACCGAGGGCATCATCAAGAGCGGGTGCGTCGCCATAGCCTATGAGACGATCGTCGATACCGACGGACGGCTGCCGTTGCTGACACCCATGAGCGAAGTCGCCGGGAAGATGAGCATCCAGGAGGGTGCCAAGTACCTCGAAAAACCGATGATGGGCCGGGGCATCCTGCTCGGCGGTGTTCCCGGAGTGCATCCCGCCGAAGTCGTCATTGTCGGCGGAGGCGTGGTCGGCACAAACGCGGCCAAGGTGGCGGCCGGTCTCGGCGCCAACGTCACCATCATGGACGTCAATCTGGATCGGTTGCGGTATTTGGATGACGTCATGCCGGCCAACGTGCATACGGCGTTCAGCGGGCGGCTGACGTTGCGAGAGCTGCTTCCGAAGACCGACTTGCTGATCGGCGCGGTATTGATTCCAGGAGCACGCTGCCCGGTGCTGATCACGCGTGACATGCTCTCTGAGATGCAGCCGGGCGCGGTGATCGTGGATGTAGGCGTGGATCAGGGCGGCTGTTGTGAGACCATTCACCCGACGACGCACGAAGATCCGACGTACATTGTTTCGGGGATCGTGCACTACGGAGTGGCCAACATGCCCGGCGCGGTCGGTCGGACCTCAACGTACGGCCTGACCAACGCCACCTTTCCCTACACGCTGACGCTGGCGGACTTGGGTTATCAGGAAGCCTGCCGCCGTGATGCGGGCTTGGCGGCGGGCGTGAACGTGGAAAACGGAAACATCACCAATACGGCGGTCGCGGAGGCCTTCGGGTTGGGATACACGCCGGTGTCGGTAGCGTCGTAAGAGGCGTACTAAGCTCTTGTACGATGTGGCTACGGTGTTGAGCGGTCAGCCGTCAGCTATCAGCCGTCGGCCGGAATGAACGGCTGATGTCACGCGGCGCGTCGCCAGAAGGGCGATTGCAATGCGTGTTCGTTTTGAGGCTTACCGGCTATGAGAATCTGGCTGATAGCCGAGGGCTGATAGCTGAAGGCTGGCAGCTTTTTTAGCTCGCTCCAAGACGACGCCCGTAGTCTTCGCCGCTTGGAATGGAATCGTCATGAAGAATCTGGTCATTTTTGTGTTGGTTATCGCGACGGTAGTCTCCGTCTATTTCGCGGCCAAGTCGAATCTCCGCATCTCGCTGGAGGGCCGCGAGGGCAAGACGGAAACGATCATCCGCGGCGATCTGACGCTGCCGATCAACGCCACCGGCGAGGTGCGGCCCGCGCGCCGCGTGCAGCTCAAAGCCGAAGCCAGCGGCGAAGTGATCGAAATCGCAAAAAAGCCCGGCGATCGGGTCCGCGCCGGGGAATTGCTGATCCGTTTGGAAAAATCTGACGAGCAACGCAACGTGAACAAAGCCAAGCTCGACGTCAAATCCGCCGAAGCCCGGGTCGAAGAAGCCAAGCTCCGTTTGCAATTGGCCCGGGGGCCGGATCTGGATACCGCGGTGGCGAGCGTGCAGCAGGCCGAGGAT
>JBHHUB010000235.1:0-4904 GCA_046753625.1 Phycisphaerae bacterium
GGGGTTACGCTGCTGCGGTATCTTGGCGATCATGCCTATTTCGCATCCTTCTCCGAGGCTGGGGCGGTGGACGTGCCGGCGGTGGCGGCGACGCCGTCGCTGGTGGATATGCAGCCCATCCAGCGAGCGTGGAAGCTGGATCCGAAGATCACCGCCGGCACCTTGCCGCATTGGGCCGTGGCGGTGCCGGATCCGATTCAGGGCGACATCGTCGGCGTGTACGTGTTGTTTCACGAAGACGTCTCTTTGGCCGTCGAGGCGGTCAACGCAGTCACGCGGCACGGGGCGGTGATTCGCGATGAACTCGAATCCATCAATGGGCTCGTGATCGAGCTGCCGCTGGCCAACGTCGGCGCGCTGGCCGATGAGGATGCGGTTCAATGGATCGAGTGGCCGATGCCGCGCATGGGCGAATCCAACGACAGCAACCGCGTCATCACCGAAGCCGATCAGGTTCAAGCCGCGCCGTACAATTTGGACGGCAACGGTGTGACGGTTCTCGTTTATGACGGCGGAACGGCACGAAGTACGCACGTCGATTTTCAAGGCCGGTTGACCACGCACGACGGCTCCCCGCTTTCCGATCACTCGACGCATGTGGCGGGGACCATCGGTGGAGCGGGTGTGGCGAATGCCTCGTTTAGGGGGATGGCGCCGGGTACAACGCTGCTGTCGTATGGATTTCAGTCGGACGGGTCGGGTATTTTTCTCTACTCCAATCCCGGCGACCTGGAATCGGATTACAACCAAGCCATCAACTCGTTCGGCGCGGATATCGCCAACAATTCCATCGGCACCAACACGGAAGTCAATGGATTTCCTTGTTCGATACAGGGTGACTACGGCGTGACGGCGGCCTTGATCGATGCCATTGTCGGCGGCAGCCTCGGGGCGCCGTTTCGGGTGCTGTGGGCCAACGGCAACGAACGACAGGGATCGACCTGTGACGTAGAGGGCTTCGGAGCGTACTACAGCACCGCGCCGCCATCCGGGGCGAAGAACCACATTACGATCGGAGCGCTTAACTCCAACAACGATTCGATGACTTCGTTCAGCAGTTGGGGGCCGGTCGACGACGGTCGGATCAAGCCGGACGTCTCGGGGCCGGGTTGCCAGTCCAATGGTGACTTCGGCGTGACATCCTGTTCGTCCAATTCAGACACGGCCTACGCGGTCAAATGCGGCACGTCGATGGCGACGCCCACGGCGACCGGCCTGGCGTCGTTGTTGCTTGAGGATTTTCGCGTCCAGTTTCCCGGGCAGCCTGATTTCAGGAATTCAACGCTCAAGGCTTTGCTCGCTCACAACGCTCAGGACATTCTCAATACGGGGCCGGATTACCAATCGGGGTACGGTTCTCTACGGATCAGACGCACCGTCGATTTCATGCGCACGGGCAATTTCCTGGAGGATCAGGTGGGTCAGGGTGGCACGTTTTCCGTTCTCGTGTCGGTGAGCCCGGGGGATCCCGAGTTGAAGGTTACGCTTGCGTGGGACGATGTGCCCGGCACGCCCAACGTGAATCCCGCGCTGGTGAACGATCTGGATTTGCGCGTGTTTGATCCCGGATCGACCCAGTTTTTCCCATGGACGTTGGATCCGTCGAACCCCAGCGCGCCGGCGGTTCAGACGCAGGCGGACCACGTCAACAACATCGAGCAGGTGGTCGTGAATGCTCCGGCCGCCGGCACCTGGCGCATCGAAGTCGCCGGGTTCAACGTGCCCAGCGGTCCCCAGTCGTTCTCGTTGTGCGCGTCGCCGATTCTGGTGGCGTGTTCGTCGCAAGGGACGGTGGCGCTGGATGCGGCCCAATTCGGCTGCGCTGCCACGGCGGGTGTCCAGGTCATCGACTGTGATTTGAATACCGACAACTTCGCCGTGGACACGGTGACCGTGACCGTCGCGTCCACGTCCGAGCCGGGCGGCGAGCCGGTGGTCTTGACTGAGACGGCCGCCGATACGGCCGACTTTCGCGGTTCGATTGCACTGGACACGGTCAACAGTGCGGGTGTGCTGCTGGTGGCCCATGGGGATACGGTTACGGCCACCTACGTGGATGCCAGCGACGGACAAGGCGGCGTAAACATCACCAGGACGGACACGGCCGGCGTGAATTGCGTCGGTCCGGTGATCAGCAACGTGCAGACGACCGGCGTCGGTTCGGACGCGGCCACCGTTACGTTCAACACGGATACGGCGGCGACGGGCACGGTGCGCTACGGCACGTCCTGCGGAGCCCTGACGGCTTCGCAATCCGAGGCCGGGCCGACCACCTCGCACTCGGTTCTGCTTTCCGGTCTCAACTCGGGCACGGTCTACTTCTACGCCGTGGATGCGGTGGACGAGCAAGGCAACCCTGCGACGGACGACAACTTCGGCGCTTGCTATTCCTTTACCACGTCGGCCGTCGCGTTTGATTTTCCGATGGACGTGGATCCCGGTTGGACTACGCAAGATCAGTGGGCGTTTGGTCAACCTACCGGTGGCGGTGGGCAGCACGGCGGCCCCGACCCCACCAGCGGGTTCAGCGGCCCCAATGTCTACGGCTACAACCTCAACGGGGATTATCCGAACAATCTTCCGGAACGGCACTTGACCTCGACCGCGTTGGATTGCACCGGGCTGGCGAATGTGAAGCTCCGGTTTTGGCGATGGCTTGGCGTGGAACAGCCGGCGTTCGACCACGCCTACGTTCGCGTGAGTAACAACGGATCGACGTGGACCACGCTCTGGCAAAACACGGCCGAGGTGGCGGATACCTCCTGGGTATTCCAGGAATTCGATATTTCAGCCGTCGCGGACAACCAACCGACGGTCTTTCTCCGGTGGACCATCGGAACGACCGACTTTTCCTGGCAATACTGCGGGTGGAATCTGGACGACGTCCAGATCATCGGTACCAACATGGTTACGGCAACGTGCACGGATGGCGTGCTCAATCAGGGCGAATCGCGGATCGACTGTGGCGGCCCTTGTCCGGCATGTCAATGCACGGCCGACGCCGCCTGCGACAACGCGGTGTTTTGCGACGGCGCCGAAGCGTGCGATGCTTTTGGTATCTGTCAGGCCGGGACGCCGCCCGATTGCAACGACGGCGTGGGCTGTACGGATGATGCCTGCAACGAAGCCGCCGCCGCGTGCGACCATATCGCCAATGACGCCAACTGCGACAACGGCGTGTTCTGTGACGGCGCCGAGACTTGTGATGCGGTCTTGGACTGTCAATTGGGCACCGCCCCGTGTGTGGATTCCTGCCAACATTGTGTCGAGGCGGCGAACTCGTGTGACTGGTGTATTTTTGATCTAGACGCAAGCGGCACGATGGGCACGGGCGATTTTTCGCTGTTCGCCGCTTGTTTCGGCGCTTGCTACGCGCCGGGTGACCCGTGCCTGGCATCCGATTTCGATGGAATCGATAGTTGTGTGGGCACCGGCGATTATGCGGCGTATGTGGGTTGCTTCGGGGTGGCCTGCGCCGACTGCCCCACGTGCGGCGGAGCGGCGGCTGCGTTGGGAGGCGGGATCGGTGGCGGAGTTGCCGGAGCCGGCGGTAGCGTCGCACGTGGTGTTGCGATACAGCTCATCGTCACGGATCAGCCTGGGCCGAGCGATTTCGCGGACGGCCTTCGCAAGTCAATGCCCTCGGCGCGCATCGATCAACCGCTGTTTGTCGAGGTTTGGGCCGACCCCGATGTGGCGCCAGAGGCCGCCGGGGGGCTTGCCGCCGTCTACGTGGATGTCACGTTTGACGCCGATCGGCTGGTCGTTGATGAGGTCATGCCCGGTGCGTTGTTCGAAACGCTCGCGAGTGGTGTGCTCCACGAGGCGGCTGGCCGGGTGTTCTCGCTTGGTGGGTGCGCGGCGCCGGGCGAGGCGTCGCTGGGATTGGCGTCCCATTGGGTGCGCGTGGCTACGTTGCGCCTTCATGCCACACGGCCGGGTCGGGTGGCCATCAAGACCGGAGCCGCTCAGCAGCCGTACGGAGTGGCGATGTTTGGTACGTTTGGCGATGTGGACCCATCGCTTATTGGATTTGGAGACGTTGTGATCAATGTGCGACAGGCGGATGTCCTGCGTCGCGGTCTGAGGAAAGACCCCGCGCATCTTCGTCCGTAGTGTGAGCACCGACCGCGTTGCCGACTCGTTACCGAACAGTCGGACCGCGCCTCGAAGGGAAAAAGGAGCACGAATGATGTTTGGCAAGGCAGTGACAGTTCTGATGGCGGGGGTGGCCGTGTGCGCGCTGCTGCCGGTTCAGGCTGAGGCGCAGATCGTAGCGACCCTCCGGGTGGTCGCGTTGAACAGCCCGAGCGCGGTGGACCAGGCGGCGACCCTGCCCGTGGTGCAAGCCGAATACACGCCCGGAGATACGTTTTTTCTCGAACTATGGGCGCAAACGACGCAAACGACGGGGTTTTCGTCCGTCACGGCCGACATCACGTTTAATCCCGCTGTGGCGATCGCTCAAAACATTACGCACACGGCGCTGTTCAACGTGTCGGCTCTGAACACCGGCACCATCGACAACGTTGCGGGAGTGATCGGCAACCTCGGTGGCTCGCATCCGGCTGCAAGCCCGCCGTGCAGCGATCAGGTGGGGCTGGCGCCCAATTGGGTGCGGGTGGCCGTCGTTCAGATGCAAGCCACGGCCAACGGTGCTTCCACCATGCAGTCGGCCGATCCGGCATCCTTGCTGTTCGGTACGGCCATCTGCAACACGTTTGGAAACCTCGGCGCCGCGGCGATTGATTTTGGCCAGGTGGCCGTGACGGTCGCGGAGTGCTTCAACAACGGACACTGCGACGACGGGCTTTTCTGCAACGGCTCGGAAACCTGCGTGCTCAATGTATGTCAGGCGGGCACGCCGCCCGCGCTCAGCGACGGCGTGGCCTGTACGGACGACA
>JBHHUB010000236.1:0-4864 GCA_046753625.1 Phycisphaerae bacterium
GCCCGTGGTCGCGTCGGACTTTGCTCCACCGGCAGCAGCTACAGTCCGGCGGGTGGCCCATGTCCTTTTGGACATGGGGGAGACGATGATTTCACGGTCGCTCGGATATGAAGACCATCCGGCGCGCACGCCAGAGAAGGAACCGATGGTTCGCCGACGAGGACGGGCGTCAGTCGGTCACCATCATCGCTTCCCCCACCTCCAAGAGGAGGTGGGGCACCCCTCGGGCTTCGCCCGTGGTCGCGTCGGACTTTGCTCCACCGGCAGCAGCTACAGTCCGGCGGGTGACCCATGTCCTTTTGGACATGGGGGAGACGATGATTTCACGGTCGCTCGGATTTCATGACCATCCGCCGTAAACGCCAGAGAAGGAAACGATCGTTCGCCGATTGGGTCACGGACCCGGATCGCCCGATACGCGGTTGGCTCGGCGCCCTCCGCACGGTACGATCTTCGGCGTCATTCGCGGATGGGCCGCGATACCCCGGGGTTCGAACAGGCGCCGACATCCATGAGGTCTCAGGAAGTACGCAAACAGTTTCTGGATTTTTTTGCAGCCAAGCAGCACGTCATCGTCCCCTCGACGGCGGTCGTGCCGCAAGACGATCCCACCTTGATGTTCACCAACGCGGGGATGAACCAGTTTAAGGACGTTTTTCTTGGAACCGGTTCCCGCGACTACAGACGGGCCGCGGATACACAGAAGTGCATCCGAGCCGGCGGCAAACACAACGACCTCGACGACGTCGGGCAGGACACCTACCACCACACCTTCTTCGAAATGCTGGGAAACTGGTCCTTCGGCGACTACTTCAAGAAGGAAGCCATCGCGTGGGCCTGGGAACTGATGACCGAGGTGTGGGGGATTGATAAGTCCCGCCTGCACGCCACGTACTTTGAAGGAGATGAACGCGAGGGACTCGAACCGGACGACGAGGCCGCCCGCCTCTGGCGCGACGTGACCGATATCGATCCCACGCACATCCACCCCGGCAATAAGAAGGACAATTTTTGGGAGATGGGCGATACCGGACCGTGTGGCCCCTGCAGCGAGATCCACATCGATCTTACGCCCGATAAATCCGGCGCCGCCCTGGTCAACGGCGACGACGCCCGCGTGATCGAACTGTGGAATCTGGTCTTCATTCAGTTCAACCGCGGCCCCAACGGCGACTTGGCGCCGCTTCCCGCCAAGCACGTCGACACGGGCATGGGGTTTGAGCGCATAACGGCAGTCCTGGAAGGCATGGCACAAAACCGCTTGGGCGCGGTGAGCAACTACGACACCGATGTCTTCACGCCGATCTTCGACGCCATCCAAAAACGCACCAACGCCCCCGCCTACACGGGAACGCTACCCACCGACGCCGAGCCGCGGGCTCCTTCTACCGAGCCGCGGGCTTCAGCCCGCGCGGACACGGTGGCAGACGGACAGCACAATCAAATCATGATCGACGTCGCCTACCGCGTCGTCGCCGACCACATCCGCTGCCTGACCTTCGCCCTGACCGACGGCGCCTTACCCGGCAACGAAGGCCGCGGCTACGTCTTGCGTCGCATCCTCCGCCGCGCGGTTCGCTACGGTCGCCAATACTTCGACCTACACGAACCATTCCTGTGCGACCTGGTCCCCCCCCTGGTAGCCCACATGGCCGATGCCTTCCCCGAACTCCGCGCCAATCACGGCGGTAAGAACGTCGAGCACGTCGCCGAAACCCTCCGCGATGAGGAGCAGTCGTTCTTCTTGACGATCGATCGCGGGCTGAAGCTCTACCGTGAAGAAGCCGAGCTCGCGCGACGAAGCGACGGCGGCAGGATCAGCGGAGCGGCGGCCTTCAAACTGCACGACACCTACGGATTCACCATCGACTTGACGCAACTGATGGCAGACGAAGAGGGCCTGACCATCGACATCCCCGAATACGAACGCCTCATGGAGGCGGCGCGCCGGTTGGCTCAATCCGGAGGAAAACCCGCCCGCGTGTCCGCAACATTGGTCGCGTCCGCTTCCATGAAGGCACGCGCGACCCTGCATCCCGGCACAGTGGACACGCACAAGTACGAGTTGAATCAGATGACCACTCGGTTTCGCGGTTGCTTTGAGCCGGCCGAGGGCTTGATCGTCAAGCGACTGGATGATCCGGGCGATCAGGCCGTTGTCCTGGCCGAGACCTGTTTCTATGCGGAGCAGGGTGGACAGGTTGGGGATGTCGGCACCATCCGCGCGGATACCGGTTGGTTCCAAGTGGTTGACACCCAAAAGATCGAAAACGGTGTGCTGCACATCGGACGATTGCAGGAAGGCTATCTTGAACCGGATTGCGAGGTGGCCATCGAAGTGGGTCCGGCTCGCCTTCCCACGCAGAAAAACCACACCGCCACGCACATTCTGAATTGGGCGCTTCGGGCCGTGTTGGGCGATCACATTCAGCAGAAAGGATCGCTGGTTGATCCGGAAAAAACCCGATTTGACTTCTCGCACGGCAAACCGCTCAGCGACGATGAGGTAGCCCGCATCGAGGCACTGTGCAACGAACAAATCGAGTTCGACTTGCGGGTCTACACCAAGGAGGTCGATCAGGCCAAGGCCCGCGCAATCAACACGCTTCGCGCGGTATTCGGCGAGAAGTATCCGGACCGCGTTCGCGTCGTGTCGATCGGCGTGCCCATCGGCGACGAGGACGGAAACGATCCCCATACCCTGCTCGGCAACCCCACGAACCCGCAATGGATGAACTATTCCGTCGAATTCTGCGGTGGCACGCATCTCCGCCAGACATCCGAGGCCAAGCGTTTCGTGCTCATCGCGGAAGAAGGCGTGGCCAAGGGAGTTCGTCGAGTCGTGGGTGTCTCGGGCCAGGCCGCGGTCCGGGCGGCGGCGCTGGGCGAAGAACTAATCACGCAAGCCCAAGCCCTCGCCCAATCCACCGAGCCGCAGCTTGGCGCCTGCCGGGATGCACCGGCCGGAGATTCAGGCGATGCTGCGACCGAGAAAAAAACCGCGCTCAGCGATCGCCTCGCTGATTTGCATCGACGCATGGCCGAATCGATCATCCCGATCCGGGCGAAGCACGAGCTCAAGACAATCCTTGAGGGTCTGCACAAGACGGCCAAGGCGCAGGAAAAAGCCTCGGCCGCCGAATCCGCCGACGCGGTGAAGGATGCCATCGCTGCGCTGCTCGCATCCGCCGAAGTCATCGGCGACGTGACGATCGTAGTCGGCGACGTGCCCGCGGCCCCACCCGACGCCCTGCGTGGGGCCGTCGATTGGGTGCGCAACAAGACCGCCGCCTCGGCCGTGCTGCTCGCAACGGAAAGTGCCGGGCGGGTTACCCTCATCGCCGGGATGAGCCAAGCGGTCGTGGGACAAGGACTCCGGGCCGGCGACTTGATCAAGGAAATCGCGCCGCTGGTAGGCGGCAAGGGCGGCGGACGCCCCGACATGGCCCAAGGCGGCGGGAGCGATCCGGCCGGCATCGCCCAAGTGATCGAACGTGCCGCGGCGTGGATTCGAGAGAAGCTCGGCTGACCAACACGCCTCGATTCACGCTGGGCGAAACGACCACACACACACACCAGAGGCGCGCGAGATCCGCGCGCACATTCATCTCTCCAGGATCAACCAGCCGGAAAGTAGGCAGCCTGGGGTCTCTGGGTCGGGAATATCGCGATTGGTCGGCCGATTGCTTGTTGGCATTGGCCGGCGCCGACGTACAATCCTGACCGATTGGCGTGGAGGGAAAGCAGCGAGTGGGATTCCTGGTTGGCGCCTGTGCTGTCCCGCGGGCCGATGATTCATGGTCTAACTCTAAAGGAGTGTGCCGATGCTTCGTGCGCGTTGCCCATTGTTTGCGATGGTACTTGTGCTTTTGAGTGCTACTGCCGTGTCACTAGCGGACGACGCCGCACGCGGAACGCGCGTGACTTCACCCCGAAGCCTTTCGTTGGCGGCGTGGCAAAGCGCGAGCCGGGAGGAAACGGTCGTCGAGGAGCGCACCACTTCCAAGAGCGAATACCACGGACTCAGCGATTTCTTCAATGTTCGCGAAGCCAATGCCAACGTTGCCGGCGGTCAGTGGGAGTTTGAATTCACCACCGAGTGGGCGACGGGTGCGGGCGGCGATGACGACGCCCGCATCACCGAGAGCATCAAGTACGGCATCACCAACGACCTGTTCATCGAGTTGGAAGTGCTACCCATCAATCTGGGCGACGGCGGCGATCAGGGTGCCGGCGATCTCTCGCTGATTCTCTTCAATCAGTTCATGCACGAGACGGAAACGATGCCCGCGTTTGCCGCTTGGGCTGAAATGCGCGTGCCGAGCGGTGAGGGCTCGTCCGGCGTGGACGGCTCGTTCCACTTCAATCTCACCAAAGCCGTGATCGGCAAGCTTCGCGGCCATTTGGAAGGGTTTGTCGAGACGGCCAACGGCGGCCGCGGCGACGAGGACGCCAACCGGCGCCATTTCCAATGGGGCACCGGCTTCGGATTCGACTGCAAGTGTACCGACCGCATGGTCACCACCGTAAACTACCTCATCTCCAGCAGCGCGGCGTACGGCCACGCCAACACGCACGTCGTGGAATTGGGTGCCTCCTACGCGTTGTCGGATTCCCAGTCGCTGAAAGTGGCCTTCGATGTCGGCGTGGATGGCCGAGAAGAGACGCCCGATTTCGCCACAAAACTGCTGTGGTCCATTGAGTTCTAATCGCCGTTCATGCATTCTGCGACGTTTCTCATGAGTCATGCGGCTTTTTCAGATGCGTGTTGGTTGGGGTTGCAGCGGCTCCGTAGGCGCCAATGCGACCAGTGCTGCGTCACACCTTAATCTATGGGTTGTCGCTGCCCGAGCCACCGGAATCG
>JBHHUB010000237.1:0-4791 GCA_046753625.1 Phycisphaerae bacterium
GTTCCAGGCTCAATCCGCCGGCGTAGACCTCGAGGCAACCGCACTGGCCGCATCCGCAGCGTCGGCCTTCGGGATGCACGATCATGTGTCCAAGTTCGGCGCCGTGGCCAAACTCACCCGTCACGAGCCGTCCGTCGATGATGAGGCCGCCGCCCACGCCGGTCCCCAGGGTCATCATCGCAAGGTGGCCCACGCCTTGCCCTGCGCCTGCGCGAAACTCACCGAAACAAGCAGCACTCGCGTCGTTGATCAGCACGGCGGGCAGGCCCAATGCTTGGGAAATCCGCTCGGTGAGCGGGACGTGCTCCCATCCGGGAAGGTTGACGGTTTGCAGAACGATCCCGCTGGCCGAATCCAGCGGACCCGGCGCGGCGATGCCCACGCCCGCACACCGATCCAGCGGGCAGTGGGCTTGCGTGCATGCCTTACGCGCGAGCGCGATGAGCCGATCGACGACATGATCCGGTCCGCCGTCGGCTTGGGTGGCCGACTGGATGGTTCGGTCCTTGGTGGTGGGACCGCGCATCAGCCGCGCCTGCATCGTCGTTCCTCCGAGGTCCAATCCGATTACGGGCGAGTGCTCCATAGGATTCCCTGTCCAGGCATCGGGGAGTCGCCGGAGTTCATCACGGTCAGGCATGCCGCCTGTCGGCACCCAACCCCGCAACGCTTCCGGACGCCGTGCGGCTGAAGCCCGCGGCGCGGTACACTTGGGCCTTGGCCGCGCTACCGGCCGCAATACACCGCAAGTGCGGTCGGTTCTGAGCCACCGCTGAAGGTCCGCAACGCCGCTACAAGGCCGACGCGCCGACGGGTATCAATCGCACGGCCGATGACTCGATCCAACCCGTCTTACCATCGGGCAACTCAATGTTCAACCAGTCTCCCCGGCGGTCCTGCGTGGTGAACTCGACGCCGGGCTGAAGTGGCTGCTCAAAACGGCGTTGGTAGCTTGTTCCCGGTCCCTTGTAGGCGACCACATCCATGTCGATGACAACGCCATCAGGATGATGGCGATTCGCAAAGTCGGAAACGAGTGCCGACGCGCCCAAAGATGCCGAGATCAGGGCGAGCGTCACGAGCACGCCGGTAATCAGAGAGTGACGCACAAAAACCCGCAAACACAGGATGCACCAGAATGCAACGTAGGCAATGATGGCCGTCTTGGTCCTCATGGCCAGGGATGTTTCGTAGTGGACGAAGAGCAGGCCGCGGAGCAGTGCGTTTCTTCCGCGTGGCGCGATGGACGTGATGCGTCGGTTCCTGGCTTCCTTGAGGTTCTCGGCCAGCAGGGGGTCGCGCGGCATGAATTGCTGAGCCCGGCGGTAGTGGAGGATCGCCTCACCGATGCGACCGGCACGCAGGTAGCAATTGCCGAGATTGTACTCGAGCTTGCCATTGCTGGCACCGTTTCCGATGACGGCATCAAACTGTGCGGCGGCGGCGAGAAAGCGTTGGCGCGCTGCGCCGGGTTGATCCTTTTGCAACTCCTGAGCCCGGTCGAATTCAGCCAACGCCGATTCCAACGTCGCCCGCGCGTCGGCCACGAGAACCTGCGCGCGCGCCGTGGCCGGAGCGGGGCCACTTACCACGACCATAAGGATCGCCACATAGAGGATTGCTGGAACGCGCCGAATCATCGCGTGGCCCTCTCAATAATGCGAACCCAGTCCTTCATCTGTGATACCGCCTCATCGACGGAACGGGAGGCACCTTCGCCTGGTGCAAATCGCATGGCACCGCAGCGCTCGAGGAACTGTCCCACGCCCTCCGCGATGGCCTGTGTGCCGTTCTTGGTCGACAGCAGGTATTGTGCGTCAGGCGGCGTGATTTCTCCCGGTGGTAAATTGAAGCGGTCTGCCAGGTATCGCTGCATGGCCGCCCCGAGTGCGGCCCATTGCTCGTGTTCGTCCGCACGCCTCATGGCTTCGCGCAGGTCCGCGTTGAGCCGCCGGGCCGCGCCACGGCGGCGGGCCCATCCCGTGTCGGCGCGGGCGCGGCGATGTCGCCAGACGAGTAGGGCGATCACCGCCCAGCAGACAGGCGGCGCGCCGAGCGCCGTGATCCATGCATGGCTCAGCGCGAACTGACGGTTGGCGAGGAGTTCGTCGACATCGATGTAGTTGGGCGACAGCCCTCCGGAGAGTACTTTCAAGTGCGTCGGCTGATGCTCGGTAGGCGCCGCGTCGCCCAAGGTGAACTCGGTGGCACTGTTGGAAGCCGGGTGTACCTGAATCGAAATCGGCGTGCTCGTAATGGTCTGGTACGTTTCGCGGTCGGGGTCAAAATAGGACCATTCGATAGGGGGGATGCTCTGCGGGCCGTCCTGCTTAGGGAAAACCGCGATCCGAAACACCTTGCGCCGACCACTAACATCGCCAATCAATTCTTCGGAACTGAAATCAAAACGGCTGGCGAGTTCGGCGTTGGCGGAAAGGTTCGGACCGGCCACGCCGTCCAAACCGTCGCCCGATATCGAAACGGTCAGCGTGATCGGTTTGCCGAGCTCGACCGCCGTCGGTCGGGCGCTGACGAGCATTTGGAATCGCCCGATCGCGCCGGTGTAGCTATCGGGGCGGCCCGCTTCCGGCGGACCCTGAACATCCACGACGATTTGGGGCGCGCGGGCGATTTCACTGCGCACCCGTTGGATCTCCGGGCGGAAGAAGGATTGGCGGATGGACGTCGGGTAGTTGGCCTTCAAAAAGATGGGTCCGATTTCCAGCGGGCCGACGGTTTCGGCGCGAATCGGCATGGATACTTTGTACACGCGGTATCGGTGGGATCGGCCGGTGCTATCGGGAAGGGTGATCGTGCTTTGCGTGGCGCGCCCGTTGGCAAAAACGGAGAGCTTGGATCGGCGGACGTCCAACACGTCGCGCAGCAGATCGAGGTTGTAGCGCCGACCGTCGATCACGACCTCGCGGATGCCGATCGTCAAGGTGGCCGTCAGATTTTGCGTGACGTACAACGTACGGGGTTGGACCTGCAACTCGGCGAACAGATAGCGATCACCACGGTTGCCGGTGGCGGGGGTTTCCTTGACGACGAACCGGATCGGTTCGGTGTGGTAGGTGCGTCCGCCTGCCTCAACGGTGATTTCGCCTAAGACGTGCGTGCCGACGGCCTTGGCCGTCAGGAGCAGCGTATAGGTATATTTTGACGATTTATGCCCGTTGACGATGCGAATGCTGCTGGACGGGTTGGGGTTGAGCAGTTGCAGTTCCAGCCCGTCGGGCACGACGGCCGCCGGCGTGTCGGGTCGATCCATGTTTCGGCAGACCAGATCGACATCGACGGACTCGCCGAGTTCGAGCGTGCGCGAGGGCACGATCAACTCCACGCCGACGTCCTGAGCCAGAGACGCCTGGGCGAGGATCAGGATGGCCGTGCTGATCAGGGCTGCCTGCATCTACCAGTCCTTGTCGACCGGGACGATTTCCACCCGTCCCTGCTGCTTGCGTTGTTTCTTCTTTCGGTCACGGATGGCCTGCATCATCTCTCGAAGTTGACGCTCCGCCTGCTCTTTGGAAACGTCCTCTTTGCGCTGCTGGGCTTGCTGTTTGTCCTCGGGCTGATCCTTATCCTCCGGGGACGCCTGCTGTTCGGATGGATCGGCGTCTGAGTTCTGCTGGTCTTGGTCCTGTTGTTGCTGCTGCTGGGATTGTTGCTGATCCTGGTCCTTGTTCTGTTGATCTTGCTTGTCCTGGTCGTCCTGCTGCTGTTGATCCTGTTGGGATTGGTCCTGATCCTCTTTCTGGTCTTTCTTGTCGTTGTCGTCTTGTGGCTGCTGGTTTTGCTGCTGCTGCATTTGCCGCTTGAGCTGCCGCCATGCGGTGGCGGCCTTGAAGTTGGCATCGCGGGCGGCCTCATGGTCGGGCTGATGGGCGAGCACGGTCTGGTAGTGATTCATCGCCTGCTCCAACGCGGCGATCTTCGCCTTCGGGTCGTCGGTGTTGTGCAGCGCTTGCTGGTGGTAGGTGGCTGCGACGCTGTACACCGCGTCGTCGACCAGCTTCGGATCGCTCGCCGTGGCGGCGTTCTCAAACCAGGTTCGGGCTCGCTCGTAGTCGCCCCGTGCATACTCAGCGAGGCCTTCAACGAAGTCGATCTCGCGCGCATCGGGGACCAGGGACTTGGCGCGTTCGTAGGCCTGCAGCGCCGACTCGGGATCACCCTTCAAGAGCCGCTCGTTGCCCAGTCGGACGATCCGCGGTGCGTCCAGCTCAGCCAGTTCGGCGGGAAGCGGCGCATCGGCTGCGGAGGCTTGGTCCGATGGTGTGGGTTTGGTGGCAGCGGCGGGCTTGGTCGAATCGGGACCGGCTGCGCCGGGACGCTGGGCCGGCGCCGACGTGGCGGTCCATCCGAGCAAGAGCATGGCCAACAGGGGTGACACCGTGTTGCACACGCGTCCCCGAGTGTGTCCCGAACCGTGCCCCCAGATCGGCCGGGGGCGGCTGAGCCACGTTTGGTGTCCGAGCCTTAGCCGGGGGCGGTTGAGCCGCAGCCACGTGCCGAACCGTATGTCGATCCTTAAAATCATGTCGCCTCCTGTTGCCAGACGCGATCGAATCGATCTTGCGTGCCCGGGCGCCGCTGGCCGAGACATGTCTCCGCCGCCAGCAAGACCAGTGCGACCGCGAGGAAGTATTGATAGCGAGGTTGATGACGCATGCGTTGCTCGGTCGAAAGGGCGGTCTTGCGCATCCCGGCCAAGGCGCTGACGAGGAGATTGAGGTGCTCCAACGGCGTATAGCGACCATGGCCGGCCTGAGCAATCTGTCGCAGACC
>JBHHUB010000238.1:0-4781 GCA_046753625.1 Phycisphaerae bacterium
ATTGGAATGGATGAACGACGGGGAGTTCTTCCTGGCGAGCCAGGAAGGCGTTTACCTTTATCATCCCGATGAATCCAGGTGCTGGTCAAACCAACTTGGCACGGACTTCAGCATTTTTGATGATTGGCCTCACCTCAAAGATGCAACCGACGCGGGATGGGAACTGACCACCCACGGTGGCCAGACGCTGTTTTTTGAACGGATCATGCCCAATCCCAATGATCCGAATCAGTGGTGGCTGTTGGGTGTCAAGCAGGATACCGCCACATTGCTTTACGCCGTGACCGATATGAGAGCCACTACATCGCGGGCGCTCTGGGGCGTTTCCGCGATCGCCTTGATTGTGGCCTTGATCATGGCCTCTGCTTGGGGCCGGCCGATCTCGCGCCTCGCGTGGGCGGCAAGGGCACTCGAAGCAGGCGATTCATACGTGCGGGTTCCGACAAGGCGCCGCGATGAGATCGGCGACCTCGGCCACGCCTTCAACAGCATGGCCGACACGATCTCAAAGAACACGCGGCACCTCGAAACCTTGGTCCACGAGCGCACGTTTGAACTTGAAACGCAGAAACTCGCGTTGGACGAGCATGCCATCGTCTCCATCACCGACGTCAAGGGCACCATCACGTATGCCAACGACAAGTTCTGCCGGATCAGCGGATTCGCGCGTTCGGAGTTGATCGGGCGGAATCACCGAATCGTCAAGTCCGAGGAACACGCCCCCGAGTTCTACAGGAACCTCTGGCGAACGGTGGCGAGCGGCGAGGTCTGGCACGGCCAGATCAAGAACCGTCGCGAAGACGGCACACACTACTGGGTGGATGCGACCATCGTTCCGTTCAAGGACGTCACGGGCAAGATCACTCAGTACGTCGCCATCCGAACCGATATTTCCGAGGCCAAGTTCAACGAAATACGCTTGGAACTCACCAACCTCGATCTGGAGAATCAGAAAGAGAAACTCGAGGCCCAACAGGCGGAACTCGTTGCCCTCAACGCGCACCTCAAAGAGTCCCAGACCAAGGCCGAACTCGCAAGCCAGGCCAAGACCGACTTCCTCGCCAACATGAGCCACGAAATCCGCACGCCCATGACGGCCATCATCGGGTTCGCCGAAACGCTGCGCGACGACGGCGACCTTTCGCTTCCCCCCCGCCAGCGCATCGAAGCGATCGAAACAATTCGAAGGAATGGGGCATACCTGCTCGGTCTGATCAACGACATTCTTGATATGTCCAAGATCGAGGCGGGCAAAATGGCCGTGGAGCGCATCGGCTGTTCCATTGTGGAAATCGTCGCAGATGCCCACACGCTCATGAAGGTCCGCACGGACGCCAAGAATCTGGCACTCAACGTCGAGTACATCGGTGCGATCCCCGAAACCATCGAGTCCGACCCGATCCGGCTCAAGCAAATCCTCATCAACCTGCTGGGCAACGCCATCAAGTTCACCGAGGAAGGCGGCGTCCGGCTCGTCGTGCGTTTTGAGCCCGACGACACCGATCCCTGTATGCAGTTCGACGTCATCGACACCGGCGTGGGCATGACGCCCGAGCAAGCCGCCGGGTTGTTCCAACCCTTCAACCAGGCGGATACGTCGACGACCCGAAGATTCGGTGGCACGGGCCTCGGGTTGACCATCAGCAAACACTTCGCCGAATTGCTGGGCGGCGACATTACCATTGTCTCGTCGACGCCGGGGGTCGGCACCCACTTCAGGCTGACCATCGCTACCGGACCACTCCATGGCGTCAGGATGATCCACCCGTCGGAGGTGGCGCCCGCCAGCCGAGCACACGACATTGGATCCGCCTCATCGACCGCCGAGAAACCGCTGGCATGCCGGATTCTGCTGGCCGAGGATGGCCCGGACAACCAGCGATTGGTCTCCTTGGTGCTCGAGCGGGCCGGCGCCCAGGTGACCCTCGCCGAGAACGGTCGGTTGGCCGTTGAAGCGGCGCGGGCGGCTCAGGATCGAGCCGAACCCTTCGATGTAATCCTCATGGACATGCAAATGCCTGTCTTGGATGGGTACGGAGCCACTGCGGAACTCCGGGCGGGCGGCTACGAGGGGCCGATCATCGCACTGACCGCCCACGCCATGGCAAGCGATCGACAGAAATGCCTCGATGCGGGGTGCGATGACTACAGGACGAAACCGATCGACCGGACGAAGTTGATCGAAACCATTAACCGCCATCTCAAGCCCACCGCCGTGTAACCGGATCCCCGAGCGTCCGGGCGACGTTCCAAACGATCCCGCAGGGACCACCTGATTCTCGACGTTCGACGGGTGCGGGTGCCCCATCTCCTATTGGAGGTGGGGGAGTCGATGATGGTGACCGATGGACGCCTGATCTCGCCGCCGATCCAAGCCTCCGTGCTCTGGCGTCCATGCCGGATGGCATTCAAATCCCAGTGACCGCAAGATCATCGGCTCCCCCATGTCCAAAGGACACGGGGCACCCGCGCCAATGGCTGACGGCTCCGCACTCTTGTGCTAGCATGGGGCACCTTGAAACGCCGGCGTGGCAGGGCGCCTGGCATCGTGTTTCATGATTCTTGCGACTACCTCCCGAGCCGCGGGCTCCCCCGGGACGGCCAGTCTCCTGATTGGCACCCGACCCGCGGCCCGACCCGCGGGCTTCAGCCCGCGCCGCTACGTGAAAACGGCAACCCCCGCTTCACGATTGTCGCGGAACCCGTGAAACGAGGCACGACGGCGAGGGCACGTCTCGCTTTTGGTTGGCACGAGAGGTGGAAAACCCGTGGGCAAAGAAAAATGGTACGCGGCCGGACTCAGCTTTGAATGTACGCAATGCGGCAACTGCTGCAGCGGCGAGCCGGGGTATGTTTGGACCACCAAGGAGGAGATTCGCCGGATATCCGAGTTCTTGGGCCGTGACGACGGATGGCTGAGTAAGGAGCACGTTCGTCGGGTCGGATTGCGGCACAGCCTTACGGAGAAGCCGGACGGCGACTGCATCTTTCTCAAGCGGGCGGATGGAAAGTCCATGTGCGGCATTTATCCGGTCCGGCCCTTGCAATGCCGTACCTGGCCGTTCTGGTCGAATCTGGTCCGTAGCCCGGATAGCTGGAATGAGGCCGCCCAATCCTGCCCCGGTATCAACCGTGGGCCGAAGATTGACTTCGTTGAGATTGAAATCAGGCGAACGCAAAAAAGCTGGTGATCGTGACGTTGCGCGTAGGGCCGTCATTACCACGGGTTTGGAAATAAACCCTTCAAGACAGTCGGCGACCAAGCGGTGTTTCGGATTTCCACGGCTACCGGATTGCGAATCCCGCCGCCGCTTGACCGAAGCGACGGCTCCGGTAGAATCCCGCGTGACGTGCGGCCCTGTTGGGTGGCAACCGGTAACCGCGCTGCTCGAAAGGCGGAGAGGGTCTAGCTATGTCTCGAACAATTGGCACCGTTGCGTTGCTGCTTACCATCATGATGCTCCCCGGATGCATGTCGACCCGTGCGCCGCGGTCTACGGTGCTGTGGAACGCGCCCCACGCGACGGAAGCGACGCTGACACAATCGCCCCATGAGCATTTCCAAATGGCGGGCCGAGTGGCCGAGCGCGATGCCCGGGCGCTGATCGAGGATTTGGACATCCTGTTTCTGACGGATCGGCCGTCGCGCCTCAATCGCTGGCACAATCGCTAGGCAATCATGGCCCCCGGTCATGGGGGCCAGCCTGTGCGGCGGGCGAGCCGCGTTCTTGGGTGCGTTGGGTCACGATGGCCTGGATTCGACCGGCACAGGGTCGCGTTTGATGCTGCGGGTGTCTCGCACCAATCCCCAAGCCGCGGGCTTCAATGCGTGTGGCCGCACGCATGCGTGTGACGCTACGCTAGGATGGGCGGGTGGCCCATGTCCTTTTGGACATGGGGGACACGATGACCTCGGCCCAGCCGGTGCAAGGTCAAGTTTGATTCTGCGGGTACTTCGCACCATCCCCCGAGCCGCGGGCTTGAAGCCCGCGCGGCCGTCCGGGCGCGCCCATTTACGAGTGACGCTACGCTAGGATGGCTCGGACCTACTTGCGTGAGACCGTATCGATCAAGGAGCAAACAATCGTGATGACTCGTCATGGCGCCGGGCGCGTGCGCGGAATCTTCTGGGCTGTCGGTATTGCGGCGATCTCAGCGGCGGGCTGCGCCTCCGATGTTCAACGCAACTTTCAGACGCACATCGACTACCTGGCGAGCGATCAACTCGAGGGGCGCGGCGTGGGTTCGCAGGGCATCGAGCTGGCGGCCAAGTACATCGCCGAGCAGTTCGAGCAGATCGGGCTGGAGCCGATCACCCCGGACGGCTACTATCAATCCTTTGAAATGACCACGAAACGCGAGCTCGGTCCGGGTCGACTGGCGTTTGGCGATGGCGGCGAACCGCTCGTCCAAGGGCGCGATTTCATTCCGTTCGGCTTTTCCGCAGATGAATCTCTTGAAGGCGATGTGGTGTTTTGCGGCTACGGCATTGTTGCCGAAGATCGCGAGCATGACGATTTCGCCGACATCGATCTGACCGGCCGTGTGGCGCTGGTTCTGCGAGGCGAGCCCGACGCATGGATCGAAGCAGAAGGCGGCAACACGAGGCTGGCATCGTTTAGAAACAAGATTTACAACGCCAAGGATCGCGGGGCCGCGGCGGTTCTGATCGTCAATCAGAACCCATCGGCCGGCGAGGAAGACGAACTGGTCGCCTTTGCCGCCCGCGGCGCGAACGCCTACGGAATTCCCGCTTTGCACATCACGCGCAAAGTCGCCGA
>JBHHUB010000239.1:0-4760 GCA_046753625.1 Phycisphaerae bacterium
TGGATGGGCAGGATCAGGGCGGCCGGACCATCAAGGTCAACGAAGCCAAGCCCCGTGAGCCCCGCAGTGGTGGATTCGGCGGAGGTCGTCGCGACCGCTACTAAAGGCCTATCAGCGTCGAGAACACGAAGCCACCATCGGGTGGCTTTTTTTGTGCCCACCGACCCAAACCATTTCTCGTAATCGCGAACGTGCGAATCACGGACGGTTGTCCGAAACAAGGGGCCAAATCGCCAACGTCGGCATTCTCGGCTATCTGCAGCCATACGAATCCTCGTACGACAATGCCGAATTTGTGACACTGGGCCTGGAGGGATTCGAACCCGCGACCAATCGATTATGAGTCGACTGCTCTAACCGCTGAGCTACAGGCCCCGGACGGACGGCCGTCCGCCACCGATCCAGCCTAGACCCTATCCGCGTCGGCCACGGATTCAAGGGGAGACAAAACTCAACTTTCCGCCGACCGCAGACGTAGATACAATAGGAGGCGTTGGCGACGGACAACGTCCTTGTCCTGGTGGAGGGCAGGGAATACGTCGGCGATGCCGGCATGGGGCCGGCAGGCTTTGGCGCGGCTACATTCTTCGTGCAGCGGGTGCCGGGCCAACCCGCATGGCCGCACGGACTGAGGCCCGCGGCCAGGGTAGTTGATCAATCGAAGGGTTTTCGACGCCGCTCAGAACGCGCGACACTGCAGCGCAAAGCCTTCGATGCCGCTACGCAAAAGGTGACACGGCTTCAGGAGAACGCCCTCATGCTCTTTCAACCACCCTTGCCACCCCGGTACACCGGACTCTTGGAGGACCAACTCCGCGACGCCATTGCTCGGCGCAAGCGCGAATTCGGCTCGCGTCTGGTCGTTCTCGGGCATCATTACCAGCAAGATGAGGTGCTCGACTTCGCCGATTTCACCGGCGACAGTTTGAAGCTGTCCCAGATCGGCGCCGAGCAGAATGAAGCTGAGACGATCGTCTTTTGCGGCGTCCACTTCATGGCGGAGTCCGCCGACATCCTCAGCCATGACGGGGTGACGGTTATCCTCCCCGATCTTTCCGCCGGTTGCAGCATGGCCGACATGGCCGACCTCGACCAACTCGAAGAGGCCTGGCAGTTCTTGACGAACGACTGCTCAGTGGCCCCCATACCCATCACCTATGTCAATTCGTCCGCCGACATCAAAGCCTTCTGCGGCCGGCACGGTGGTGCCTGCTGTACCAGCAGCAACGCCCGCGCGGTATTGGATTGGGCGTTTACCCAAGGTGACATGGTGTTGTTTCTGCCCGACCAGCATCTGGGCCGCAACACCGCCTATGCCATGGGCATTGCGCTAAACGAAATGCTCGTCTACGATCCCGCCGCGCGGCATGGCGGGCTCGATCGCGACCGGATCGCCGGGGCGAAGGTACTCCTCTGGAAAGGCCATTGCAGTGTCCACGCGCTGTTCACTCCCGAGCAATGTGACGAGATCAAGCGCAACGACCCGGAGTGCACCATCCTCGTCCACCCGGAATGCTCCTGGGAAGTGCTCCAAAAGGCGGACTTGGCCGGTAGCACGGAGTTCATCATCAAAACCGTGGCCGATGCGCCGCCGGGCAGCCGCTGGGCGATTGGTACCGAGATCCACCTGGTCAACCGCTTGGCCACCCGGCACACCGGCAAGGGCATCCGGTCCCTCGCGGGCATTCAGTGCCTCTGTACGACGATGTACCGAATCGATCTCAAACACTTGCTGTGGGTTCTGGATGAACTCGCCGAGGGCCGAGTCGCCAACCGGATCCAAGTCGATGAGGCTACCCAGCGCGACGCCCGCCTGGCGCTTAAACGCATGCTGGAAAACGTGTCGCCCCTGCCGGTGGCGATCAAGTAGCCCCGCCCGCCGGCCCCAATCGGCGGCGGACACTTTCAAAGCGCCGGGCGCGAGCTCGGCGCCCCCTTTGCCGACAGCGTACCGGGAATGATCCGCAGGCCGGCACCAGCGGCCCTGAGGCGTAATGCCGAATTCTGCCAATCGTCTTTGCCGCCCGTGTCCGATAAGAGCCAAGGCGAGCCAAACGGGCCGCAGCCCTCGGCGCCGAGTCCGCCTTGGCGTAAGATGGTCGTCCCGAGATGGGATGAGCCGTACGGCACGAACACAGTCGGAGCAAGGAGTACGGTGATCTTGACGGCGAAAGAAGAACATACGCGACCACCATACACGCCCGGACGGCTGTTGCCGTCGGCTCGCGCTTCGGGGCTGATTGCGACAACGCAGGCCGCGCCGGTCATGGCTACCGCTTCCGGCGAGCCCGTAACCCAAACCGCCAAACCCGCCACCGACTGGTCGCACCTGCCCGGTGGCGTCGTCGACGGCGGCGAGCTCATCTTACTGGCTATCAAACCCTCTCTCTGGCGACCGTTGTTTGAGTCAGCGCTTTGGATCGCAGCCTGCGGAGTTCTGGCGTTTGCCGTCTTGCGCGCCGGTCGGCCCATTCCTGGTTTTTCCATGTCCGCGACGGTTCAACTCATCATTTTCGTGGGGTTCCTCCGACTTGGCTGGGCTATCTCCAGGTGGATTCCTCGATGGTTTGTCCTCACGAACCGCCGCATCATGGACATCGAGGGCATCCGCGAACCGCGTATCTGGTCCTGCCCCTTGATCGAAACCCGCAACACGTACCTCAATGCCAACCTGATCGAAAAGATTACCGGACTAGGCACAATCACCGTCGTCACCGAGCACGGCAATCAACCGCCGCGTTTCTGGCAATCCATCGCCAAGCCCGAAGAGGTCCACGCCGCCATGCGCCGGGCCATCGAAAACGCCATCGACCAGTTCGGAATCGACGGCCACCATGGTTGAGCCGACTCAATTTCGATGCCTCAAGCCGCACGCTCCAGCCGGTACAGGCATGGTGGCAAAACGGTCATCCGCCATGTACCGCAAGACCCTAAGAACCCGACCACGAATAGGCTGCATCCGGGGTTGACCAGCGATTCGGACCTCGCAAGGTTTCTTGGGGGGGGATCCTACGCGTCCTCTTCATCCGATGCGCCGGGTCGGCCCCGTCGCTGCCATAGCCGGGCAGAGCGTCGCTTATGACCACATCCGAATGCGCGTCACGCCGGATCTCCCTCTCAAGCGCTACTACGGCGCCACCCCACAACGATTGTCGAGGAATGGCCCCGGTGTCGTTTCTGACCACGCCGTCAACGGGCGATTGGGATCCACGCCGGGCAGATCCCGTTCGACGCAGATGACGGTCGCGTCATATTCGAGCCAGGACTTGAGTGCCGCCCAAAGCGGCGCGCTCTGCCACGAACAAACGCCTGCTCCGCTGTCGTCACAGATGCGATAGTTCATCTTCTCCGGATCAGCCCATCCGGAATGCGTGTTCCACTCCGGGGCGAACACCGCGTGGCCCACCGGAGCTTGAACGTCGGTGGGGGCTTCCTCCGGCGTTCCTAAGGACCGGCCCACAGCGCCCCGTGCGATTGACCGAAGACGCACGGCAAAATCAATCGGGTGATAGTCCGCCGCCTTCGTCGTCTTCAAATCACACGCCACCACGTCGGTGGGACACTGAGACTGCACGGCACAGGCGAAATTCTCGTCGTGCGACCCGCAAAGACTGCCTGGGTCCGGCGTGTACCCCAGAGTGAAGTAGGAATCGCTGATTGTAGTATAACTGAGCAAAGATGTCTCGCGAATTTTAAAGTCGTATAGCTGCGGCGAGAGAAAAACCGGCGTGGTCAGATGGTTCAACAGTACGTGCATACTGTCGAGACAGGCTTCGACGGTATGCCCGCCCCCCCCCACTCGGCCCGTGCATATCGAAGCAACTTTCGTCCAACGTTGCCACGCCGGTAATCTCATTTGCCGATAGCGGCAGCTCCGTAGCAAACAAAACTGCGCCCCAAGCGCGGCTCCACCTAAACTCCTTCCCGTCAAAATAGGTGAGCGCCGAATACCACAACCCGTCCGCGCCGTCCGGACCTGCCGTACTGAGCGGTGCATCGATGTGATCATCGAAGGAAGGCATGGCGTAGTCGTTCCACGTGAAGATATTCTGAGAGGGATTATTGACGAGATTCTCCGCTTCAACAGATGGACGCACATAGGCTGAGGCGAGTCCACGAACGTCCGCGTTCGTTAAACCGAGTCCCGGTTGCCCATCCGACGGATCGTGACGAATGAACGCCGCCAAGCGGTCGAGATACATGTATAATCCGTTCGAGCCGTTCGACTGCGTGAGGATACTGATCTGACTGTTAGTTGTGTACTTGTTGGGCTCGTCCCACGTCGCCAAATGGGCGAGTAACGCCTCCACCTCCCGGAATCCGTGGAAATACACAGGCCCCTCGCCCATGAGTGTACCGTCTTCACCGAAGAATGGCTGCAGCGGAATCGTGTTGGACCCATTATTTCGATCGCCGACACACTTGTCCATCACTACAAGGTTGTAGGATGAAAAATGCGAACCAGGGATGTTGAATATCCCACGAAACTGGTTGGTCAAACCATTGGAGGACCAAGCGCTGGAAAAGTCGAGTCGGTCAGTGTCACTCCAGCAGGCGCCCGCCGAACAAGAAGCCCCTCCGCCTTGGATCTTGATGATCCAGCGATCCTCGGTCCCTGGGTGGAAATAGAAGACCGGTCGAGTACCGTCGGTACATTGAATAATGGGCTGCCCGTCCGGACAGACCGTCGTTCCTTTGGGTGGTGTCGAACCATCGGTGCACATCGGAATGAAGTGCCGCTCGTAGGGCTTGTCTGTTGG
>JBHHUB010000240.1:0-4678 GCA_046753625.1 Phycisphaerae bacterium
CAACCGTTACGTTTCGCGCGTCCAGCCCGACAAGGCGATCGACGTGATGGATGAAGCGGGGGCACGCGTTCGGCTTAAGTCCATGACGAAACCGCCGGACCTCACCGAGTTGGAGCATGAGCTGGAGCGGCTCAGCGGCGAAAAGGACGAGGCCGTGCGCAACGCGGACTACGAACGAGCCGCTCAGATTCGCGATCAGATGGATTCCATCAAGCTCAAGAAACGCACGCTGCAAAAGGAGTGGCGCGACCGCACCAAAGAAATCGACGGTGTGGTTGACGACGAGGTCATCTGTGAGGTGATCAGCTCCATGACCGGCGTGCCGCTGACGCGGATGGGCAAGGACGAAGCGGAGCGTTTGCTCGGGCTCGAGGAAGAGCTTCACAAGAAAATCGTCAGCCAGGATGAGGCCGTCAAAGCCATCGCCCGCGCCGTGCGCCGCGGGCGCAGCGGCTTGAAGGATCCGAATCGACCGATGGGCAGTTTCGTCTTCGTGGGTCCTTCCGGCGTAGGCAAGACCTACCTCGCCAAGCAGCTAGCGGCGTTCATGTTCGGCGATCCCGATGCGCTGTTCGTGCTGGATATGTCCGAGTACATGGAAAAGCACAACGTCTCCCGTTTGATCGGCGCGCCTCCGGGCTACGTCGGCTATGAAGAGGGTGGTCAGCTCACGGAACGCATTCGCCGCCGACCTTATTCGGTGATCTTGCTAGACGAAATCGAGAAAGCCCATCCGGACGTCTTCAACATGTTGCTCCAGATCATGGAGGAGGGACGCTTGACGGACTCCTTCGGTCGGCACGTGGACTTCAAGAACGTCATCCTGATCATGACGAGCAACATCGGCGCCCACCGGATCACCCACCAGGATGTGTTCGGCTTTACCAAGAAGGATGAGGACGTCTCTTACAAGAAAATGAAGGAGATGCTCAAGACGGAATTGGAAGACCACTTTCGTCCGGAGTTTCTCAACCGGCTCGACGAAATCATCGTGTTCCACAAGCTGACCGAAGTGGACATGATTTCGATCGTGGATCTGGAGTTGACGAAGCTGGCCATGCGGCTCAAGGAGCAAGGCTACGACCTCGAGGTGGAGCTTTCCGCCAAGGAATTCCTGATTGAGCATGGCACCGATGAAAAATTCGGCGCGAGGCCCTTGCGGCGTGCCATCGAACATCATCTGGAAGACATGCTGTCCGAGGCGATGTTGCGCGGTAGTTTTGCGGGCAAGAACAAGATCATCGTGACGGCCAAGGAGCAGACCGACGAAGACGACGAACCCACCCTCTCGCTGGAGGGCGTCTTCGACGAGTCCGCCGAGCCGGAACCCGTGGCTTCCGGCCCCGCGGAAGAAACGTAGTGTCACCTCGGGTCCGCAGCCGCCAGCCCGCGGACCCTGGGCCGTCAATCTCCCTTATCGGCACGCTTCGCCGCGTCCGAACCGTCCATGTCGAACAGGCGATCGGCCACCTGAGAACGGCGCACGGTAGCCAGTTGCCGGGCTGGTTCTCGCTGCGCTGAAGCGCCTGCCACGGGTCTCTTGACCACCTTCATTAAGCCATACTTTATCGTACGACTTATTACGTTTGCGCCGATGAGGCGGGTTGGTAATGCCGTCCGAAAGGGGGTACGCTACGCAGGCGGAGAAGGCCGTTCCGATGGGTCACCTATCAAGATCGGATGTGATTCTCCGTTGGTTGGCTCTTCGTGCCGTCATTCGTAACGAGCGTGGGTTTTGATGCGGGCCGTACGGCAGCATTGGTTGCTGCCGTGCTCTGTCTGCGAAGAATGCCACGCGACTTGGCCGACCTCGGGCCTGCGCGCACCGATTCGAATGGTTGTGATGTCCGCGCCGTGCTCCCCACGGCCGAAATGTTGCGCGCCGTTGAGGCATTTCAGGTCGTTGATTGCGGTCGGTCGTGCCCCCGTGTTGTGTGTGTGTTGCGCCTTTGACCGCGAAGGTTGCGGGCGATGAAACAATGACGATTTCATGCCGGCGGCGCGCGTTTCGTCGCCTGGAATCGCTATTGAGGAGGATTGGTCTTTCAGCAGGCCGGTTGACCAAGGAGAACGACAATGCGTAAACAGATCGGTATCTACGGCATGACTTTGCTGGCGGGGGCACTGGCCCTTCCGCTCTTGGCTCAAGACGAAGGGGGCAGCTCCAAGAAGGCGGCTGCGCCCGACGAGGCGGCGGCCGATATGATGGCGTTGTATCAAAAGTTCGCGGAGCCGGGCGAGTTTCATGCCCATTTGCGGCCCATGGCCGGCAAGTGGCGTATCCAGGGCAAATACCGCTTTGTACCGGGCGCCCCATGGGTGGAGTCGAAGAGTGCCGGCGAATCCAAATGGATTCTCGGCGGCCGGTTCTTGGAGATGCGCGTCAAAGGCGAGCCCATGGCGGGGAGCGATTTGGCGTTCGAAGGGTTCGGCGTCTTCGGATACGACAACCACAAGAAGAAGTACACCTCCATGTGGATGGACAACATGGGGACGATGATCATGATGGGCGAGGGCACCTGCGACAGCAGCGGCAAAGTGATCACCATGGTCAGCCACTTTACTGACCCTGTGATGAACATGAAGACGAGCATGCGCTCGGTCTACCGCATCATCAACAACGAAAAGTACGTGCTCTCGATGTACGGCGTCGGCCCGGATGGGAAAGACTTCCTTATGATGGAGCTGAACTACGCGCGTATTGGGTAGGAGGTTGAAGATTCAAGATTCAAGATTGAAGATGCAAAGTCGAGGATTCAAGACTAGCCGCGTAGGTGGCGCGTGCGTACACGCCTGCGTTTGAACGGGACACGGTGGGCAGTTGGCAGAGCGCGCCAACCCGGCGCGGGTGGGGCGGCCGCGGGCCGCGGGCGGGTTTGCAAAATCCGGGACGGCAGGGCAATAGCGGCGGACGGACTCGAACCGTCGACCTTGGGATTATGAAGCCCACGCTCTAACCAGCTGAGCTACGCCGCCCCATGCCCTCATCGCATCGAGCCATAGAATACGCGAAGAAACAAAAAAGAAAACACCGTTGAGAGTCGGGTCTGAAGATTCGAAGATTGAAGATTGAAGATTAAGGATCGCGGCCTTCGGTCGTCGATAGCCGAGAGCTTCGACCGCCGACCTTCGATCCTTGCCCAATCTTCAACCTTCAAGTCTCCGACTTTCGAATCTCGCCCGTTATTTCGCGTCCTTTACCTCAAACTCCGCGTCAATGACGTCGTCGTCCTTAGCGCCGCTGGAATCGGCGGTAGCGGAGTCGCTGCCTGGTGCAGCTTCGGCTTGGGCGGCCTGTTGCTGGGCGGCGGCCTCGTAGATGATCTTGCCGATGGTTTGGGCGTCCTGCATCAGCGTTTGATTGGCTTTCTTGATGGCTTCGACATCGTCGCCCTTCAAGACCTCTCGGATGTTGTTGATCGAGGCCTCAATCTTGGAGCGTTCGTCGCCGGGGATCTTCTCACCATGTTCTTTTAGCTGTGATTCCACCTGGTACGCGGCGTTTTCCGCCTCGTTGCGGACCTTGACAAGTTCGGCCTTCTTGAGATCGTCGGCGGCGTGCTGCTCCGCCTCTCGCTTCATCTTTTCGATCTCTGCATCGCTGAGCCCGCCGCCGCCCTCGATGCGGATCGACTGCTCTTTGCCCGTGGCCTTGTCCTTGGCGGACACGCTGATGATGCCGTTGCGGTCGATGTCAAAGGTTACATCGATTTGCGGTACGCCTCGCGGTGCGGCGGCGATGCCGGTCAGGTTGAATCGACCCAGGCTGCGGTTGTCCGCCGCCATGGGACGATTGCCCTGCAGTACGTGAATGGTGACCTCCGTCTGTCCGTCCGAAGCCGTCGAGAATGTTTCCGTCTTGGACGTGGGGATCGTCGTGTTGGCCTCGATCAGCGGCGTCGCGACGCCGCCCTGAGTTTCCACGCCGAGCGTTAGCGGCGTGACGTCGAGGAGCACGATGTCATCGCGATCGCCGGCCAGGATGGAACCCTGCACCGCGGCGCCGACGGCCACGACTTCGTCGGGGTTGATCCCCTTGCCGGGCTCCTTGCCGAAAATATCCTTGCACAGAGCTTGCACGGCCGGCATGCGCGTCGACCCGCCCACGAGTACGACTTCGTCGATCTTGTCGGGCGTCATTTTCGCGCCCTCCAGCGCATCCATGACCGGTTTGCGGCAGCGCTCGGTCAGGCTCTTGGTCATTTGCTCGAACTGGGAGCGCGTGATCGTGGCCTGCAGGTGCTTGGGACCGGTTTCCGTGGCCGTCACGTACGGCAGGTTGACGGTGGTCTCCATGGTTGTGGAGAGTTCGCACTTGGCCTTCTCGGCCGCTTCTTTCAGACGCTGCAACGCCATGGGGTCTTGGCGCAGATCGACGCCTTCTTGTTTTCGGAAGGTTTCCGCCAGATGGTCGATCAGGAGCTCGTCGTAGTCATCGCCGCCGAGGTGGCCGTCACCACTGCTCGCCTTGACCTCAAACGTTCCGATTTCCGGGTCGATTTCAAGGATGGAAACGTCGAAGGTGCCGCCTCCGAGGTCGAAAACGACCAGCGTTTGCTCCTTCTTCTTATCGAGCCCGTAGGCGAGCGCCGCGGCCGTGGGCTCGTTGATGATCCGCTCCACCTTCAGGCCTGCGATTTCGCCGGCGTCCTTGGTGGCTTTGCGCTGGGAGTCGTTG
>JBHHUB010000241.1:0-4642 GCA_046753625.1 Phycisphaerae bacterium
CGGCCCGCTCGGGTGGGCCTTCCTAAAGCCACGCCCTTTGGGCCTGGTCGATTACTATGATCGTACGCGGGCCGTCGAAGAAGTGCCCTTGCGAGATGGTCGATAGACGTCATATCTTGCGATACTCGGAGGAACCCCAACCGTGCCCGGCCGCCCTATTCGAACCCTGGTGATAGACGACTCCGTGTTCATGCGGTCGGTCCTTAAGTCCGCCATGGAGAAGGCGCCCTCTATCGAGGTTATCGGATCAGCGCAGAACGGAACGGAGGGCTTTCGGAAAATCAAGGATTTGAGCCCCGATGTGGTCACGCTGGACATCGAAATGCCGGGAATGACGGGGCTGGAGGTTCTGGAAGCGGTTATGACAGATCGCCCCATGCCTATCGTCATGGTATCAACCAAGACGCAGAAGGGGGCTGAGATGACGTTTCGGGCGCTCGAGTTGGGTGCTGTGGATTACGTCGCCAAGCCCTTGGAGGATAAGGCGATTCCGACGGGAGGCTCCATCAGCAAACGAGCCTCCCTGCAGCAATTCCAGCAAGACGTTATCAAGGCGGTGGAGAGCGCGTTTCGAGTGAATCGCTCGCTCATTGGCCGGCCGGACAAGACCCGCATTCTGACTCCGCGGCACGCCGCGATTCGGACGGACGGCGTCGTGGCCATCGGCATCAGCGCCGGCGGACCGGCCACCCTGCACAAGCTTTTGCCCGTATTGCCGGCGGAGTTTCCTCCGATCGTCCTTACGCAGCACATGCCTGCTGATTTTACCGGACCGTTTGCCCAGAGACTGAATGGGGGTGCCAAGTTGACCGTCAAGGAAGCGGAGGCCGGTGATGAGTTGGTTCCAGGACGTCTCCTGATCGCGCCGGGCGATCGCCATCTCATGGTGGGCATGCGTGGGCGGAAAAGGGTGGCCGTACTGGATTCGGGACCGAAGGTCTCCGGGTTTCGTCCCTCTGTAGATGTGCTCTTTGAGAGTGTGGGGAGCGTGTTCGGTGCGCATGCGATCGGGCTCGTCATGACCGGGATGGGCTGCGATGGAGCCGTGGGGATCAAAATGTTGCACGAAGCCGGCGCCAAGACCCTCTCGCAAGACCAGGAATCCAGCATTGTCTACGGAATGCCCAAGGCCGCTTTTGAAACCGGATGCATCGATCAGGTGGTGACCCTTGCCGAGATTCCCGATGTGTTAGTCCGACTGCTAAAGCAAGCCGCCAAACAACCCGCCTGAACCGGGACTTCTCATTGGACGATCCCCCGGCCGCGGGCTTCAGACCGCACGGTCTTGCAAGCGCCGCCTGCTCGGGTGGCCCATGTCCTTTTGGACATGGGGGACACGATGATATCGCGGTTTCGATGATTCCAACACCACCCATGGTAGGCTGTCACCGGGCTTGCGCCCGGCGCTCTGAAAAATGCCCGCCGTCGAGGCATCACCGTGATTTGCGCAGGCCCGGACACGCGCCGCACGTATCGCCGTGGGCGAAATGGTCAAGTGCGTCGGCTGGGGTCACGCTGATCGTGCGGGATCTGCTGTTGGCTCCCGGCGATTGATGGCAGAGGACGACGGAAAACAGGCCTTCGTCCACGCAAGCGCCGGCGCCGAACTCATACGCGCCCAGGTCTACGATCGGTGGCTCACCCTTGCCCGTATCGGGCATGTGGGCTTGATCGAAGAAACGCGGGCGTCCGTCCAGATCGGTCAAGACATCCGAAGGCAGTGCCTCGTTCCGGCCGGCGTCGATGCAGGGCGATCCGATAGCGAGCCTTAAGTCGCCGGCGGCGGTGTCGGCGAAAAGAGGGTCGACGTTCATGTTTCCCGATCCCATCATGGCCCCCTCGATGTCGCTGAAGGTCAATGTGAACGCCCCGGTGCCCCGCACCGAGCCGCCGAGATTGCCCCACACGACGCAATTGGCCAGCGACGTGTCGCTGTCGTGCGTGGTGAAGAGGCCGCCGCCGTCGACGCCGGCGTAGTTGCCGCCAAGCGTGCAGTTGATCAACGTCGGGGCGCTCGCGTTGAGACTGTAGATGCCTCCGCCGAAGGTGCTCGCTTCGTTGTCAACAAGTACGCAGTTGATCAGGAGGGGGTGGCTGATCCAATTGTGCAGGCCGCCGCTCGTATCGTCCGAGGTGTTGGCCCGGAAGATACAACTCTGCAGCACGGGGGAAGATTCATCGTTGACCATGCCGCCCCCGAAGCCCGCGTGGTTGCCCTCGAATGCGCAGCGCGAGAGCTGAGGTTCGCTGAGGTTCCAGTTGCGCATGCCACCGCCGGAGTTCGTGGCGAGGTTTTCGAGGAAAACCGTATCGGTAATCGTCGGGCTGCTTGCGTTGTTGTGCATGCCGCCGCCGCGAAACGTCGCGCGGTTTCCCACAAACAGGCAGGCTTCGATTGTGGGATGGCTGCCATTGAAGTTTTCCAGGCCGCCGCCAAACGTGGCAGAGTTCCCGGTAAAGACACAGTCGTGAAGCGTCGGGCTGCCGGCGTCGATGCGCATGCCGCCACCGGCGTCGAGCGGGAGGGCGTCGCCGTTGGCGTTGCCGCCGACCACCGTGAAACCATCAAGCACGGCGGCCAAGGTGAACGGTCCGGCGGTCAGCACATGGTACGCATTTTCTTCGTTGTTGGCGAAATTCGGTCCGTCGTTGCCCGCTAGATCGCCGCTGAGGATGGTCTCGTAGAGGTCGACGTCGCGCTGATTGGGAACGGGAGAACCGCATCCGGCGAACCCGCCGTACAGCGCCACACCGACCGGTAGGGCGAAGGATGCCTCCCGATCGCCGGGCGTTTGGCCGTTTCCCTGGTCGGGTCGATAAACGCCTTCCGCCACGACGATGACATCGCCCGGTGCGGACGCTGCCAGCGCATCGGACAGCTCGAGAAAGGCCGAGCACCAGTGCGATCCGTCATGAGTCGGCCCCGAGGCATTGGCGTCGACGTAGATGGTAGCGCCGAAGGCTGAGACGTTGAGCGCGGCCGTGGCGATGGCTGCTACATGAAAGTTGGTCCGTTCAGACATGGTGCTCACTCCCCTAAGTTGATGCGGCTTCACGCAACTCGGCAAATGTGCCGGCTGCACCTTCACGCGTCGACCTGGGCCTGATTGTACCGGCTTTGCCGATCGCGGGTCAAGGGCGCTCGATTGGAGCGCACCGGTGCGGGTTCGTGACAAACCTGGCGGGTGCGTCGTGGGCCATACCGTGCAGCGTGGTGGCGAAGTGTTTTCGGGGGCATGCATCTGGCAGACCGCTTCAGCGGTCTTTCCCGAAGGGCCGTTAGCCCGGACGTTCTACGCTCGGGAAGCGACCAACCCTTGCTCCTCTTATCGCTAGCCCGTCTCAACGGGCTTCTCTGGCTTTGGGTAAGCCCGTTGAAACGAGCCGGCGCAGACAGAGGTGGATGATCTCTGACCGGCCCTAAAAGGACCGGCCTGGTGGCCCGCATCCCGGGAACACCCCGTAAACGGGGCACGGGCGACCCTTGGACGCCGGCGATTCTGTCTTGCACCCGAATCGCCCATGTTCCGCGGATCAGCGATCTTCTGGTCGGCATTTTTCAGGGCACCGGGCGCCAGCCCGTTGACATCCCGCGGCGGGAGGTCCGCAGGCTGGCGCCAGCGGCTCTGCTTGGGCGCGCCGAGAAGGATCGGCAAGCAATTCGCTTCCCGGCGGAGCGCATGGCGGCGGAGATACGTCAGATACGACCGCGCTAGATTCTGAACTGGGCCACCAGGTCTTTCAGTTCGGCGGCCTGCCCGGACAGTTCCTCCGCCGAGCCGGACATCTCCTCGGCCGCGGAGGCGTTGTTCTCGGTGATCGAAGCGATGTTTTGCACGGCAGCATTGACCTCGTTGGCGGATCCCGCTTGCTCCTCGGAGGCGCTGGCGATTTCGGCGATCGCCTTGGCGGTACCTTGTACGCCTTCGGTGATCTTCTGCAGGGCCTCGCCGGTCTGTTCGCTGAGATCCACGCCTTCTTTGACGCGTTGGGTGGATTCCTTGATGAGCGCGTTGATTTCCTTGGCCGCTTCGCTCGAGCGTTCCGCAAGTTTGCGAACCTCGTCGGCGACGACGGCGAATCCGAGCCCGTGTTCTCCGGCGCGAGCCGCTTCGATAGCGGCGTTGAGGGCCAGGAGATTCGTCTGGGCGGCGATCTCGGAGATGACACCGATGATCTCCGAGATTTGCTCGGCGGATTTGTCAATCAGTTTCATCGCCTCAATGCTCCTGCTGACGGCGTTGCCTCCCGCGTCGGCGTGGTTTGATGTATCGCCGGCAAGCTTGTCGGCCGAGATTGCGTTGTCCGCGACGCCCTTGATCATCGTGTTCAGGCTTTGAATGGAGGCGGACATCTGCTCGACGTTGGCGGACTGCGTCTGGGCACCGTCAGAGAGCGACACAGAACCTTCAGAAACGACGCGTGCCCCTTCGGCGAACTGCTCGGCCGCGGAGGTGATCTGGCTCAGGGCAGCCCCGACATTGTCCACTACGGCGTTGATGGCATCCTTGATTTTGGCATGGTCGCCCTCGTACTCCGCGGTGATTTTCTGCGTCAAATTCCGCTGAGCCAGGAGATCCAGGATGCGCGTGCCGTCTTGGATGGGCATGAGGATGGCGTCGAGCATCTCGTTGATGCCGCT
>JBHHUB010000242.1:0-4636 GCA_046753625.1 Phycisphaerae bacterium
CCCCAGCGCGTGCTCGCCGGAATTCAAGCGACGCGAAAGGCCCGTAGTGAGTAGCCGATGAACAAACGCACCATCCTCTCGCTGGAGCAGGCATTGTCGCTTTCGTACGCGACGCAACGGTTTGTGCATCTCGGCTGGCGTGTGATTCGGATCGAGGCCACGCCGGATGGGGATCGGCTACCGGGCGACCCGAACCGGTACGTGGGCAAACCCACCGACCAGCCCGATCGGCACGCCTATTTCGTCGGGCCCAACGCGGGGAAAGAATCCATCAGCGTCAACCTGAAAGAGCCGGCCGGGCAAGCGATTCTTCGCCGATTGATTCACGAGTTGCCCGTGGATGTGTTCGCGTGCAACACCCTGCCCAAGCACTATGAGGCGCTGGGGATTGATTACGCAACCCTGAGCCGAGACGCGCCCGGGCTGATCTGGGCGGGCCTTTCCGCGATGGGGCCGGCCTACCCCGATACGCCGGGATACGACCCGGCCATTCAGGCGCTCGCGGGCTACATGGATGTCACCGGGGCGGCCGACGGACCGCCGACGCTGTGCGGCGTGCCGTTTGTCGACCTCAAGGCCGGGGATGAAGTGTACGCGGCGGTGTGCCTGGCGCTGGCGAACAAGGCCGAGACCGGAAAGGGCGGGCGCATTGATGTTTCCATGGTGCAGGCGGCCGTGTCGTGGCTGATTACGATGATTCCGTTGCTCGATCTTGGTTATCGGCCGGAAGATGTCCGGCGCAACGGCAGTGAGCATCGGGAGTTTGTTCCCGTCAATGCTTATGCGACGGCGGACGGATTCATCTACCTCGCCATCGGAAGTGACGGGCAGTGGCGGCGGCTCGTATCGCTCGAGCTGTTTGCAAGCCTGGATTCGGGTACGCGAAACACCAATGCCGGGCGCCGGCGTGAGCGAGAATCCATCCACCGGGAAATCGGCGCCATTGCCCGAGCGTTGAAGACCGCGACGCTTGTCGATCTGCTCGGCGGGCAGGGGCTGGTGGTCGCGCCGATTCAGACCGTAGCCCAAGCGATCGAGCATGCCCCCATCCGCGACGCGCTGCTCAAGACGCAATCGCCGTCGGGTCCAACGGTGCGCCTGCCGCCGCCGTCGGTGGAGCACGAATCCATGAAGCAGTGCGGGCGGCGGCTCGCCTATGCGCCGCGCTATGGCCAAGATACCGACGCCGTGCTCGGGGAGATCGGGCTTTCCCATGAGGAGATCGCCGACTTGCGAGCGGCCAAGACAATAGCATGACCCAAGATCGGGGCGCACGTGTGGCACAGCGGCCCGCTGCTGTGTCTGGGCCGCCGTCCAGCCGGCGGCGGCCGGACTACAGACGAATGGCTGACGGCTGATCGCTGACAGCTCCTGGATTGGATGAAACCATGAAATCACTCGAGAAAGCCTACATTCCTTACGGCGCCTACTGGTGCAGCCCGTTTTGCCGATGGCAAGGGAGCTTCGCCCATTTGCATTCCGTTAAGTTTGCGGCCGAGGTGGCCGGCAGCGCGCTGGCCGAACGCGATATCTCCGCCGAGGCGACCGACGGACTGTTCCTCGGGATGACGGTGCCTCAACGCTCCAGCTTCTACGGCGCGCCGTGGGCGGCCGCGCTGATCGGCAATGCCAACATCACCGGCCCGGTCATCAGTCAGGCTTGCGCGACCTCCGGCAAGGCCATCGCGGCGGCGGCCATGGAAATCGAGCTGGGCAGCCACTCGGCGATCTTGGCGTTGCTATGCGATCGAACCAGCAATTCGCCGCACGTCTACTACCCCAATCCGATGGCGCCCGGCGGTGTGGGGGCCGCGGAGGATTGGGTCTGGGACAACTTCGGACACGATCCGTTTGCGCGGATATCCATGCTGCAGACGGCGGAAAACGTCGCAAGACATTGCGGCATCGACCGCGAAGCTCAAGATGCGGTCGCGCTGATGCGCTACGAGCAGTATTGCGAGGCGCTGGCTGACGACGCCGCGTTCCTCAAACGATTCATGGTTGTGCCGGTAGAGGTGAAGGATCCGTCCGGACGAAAGGTGATCAAGAGCGTCAGCGTCGACGAAGGTGTTTTTGCAACGACCTCTGAGGGACTGGCCAAACTCAAGCCGGTCATGGATTCTGGAAGTGTCACGTTCGGGTCGCAGACCTATCCGGCCGATGGCAACGCGGGCATCATCGTGACGTCCAAGCGGCACGCGGCCGAGTTGAGCCGCGATCGGAGCGTGGCCATTCGCATCGTGTCGTACGGTCAGGGGCGAGCGGACAAGGGGTTCATGGCCATGGCCAATGTGCCGGCGACCCAACAGGCGCTGCAGCGGGCGGAGATTGGCATCGAGGATGTCGCCGCCATCAAGACGCACAACCCTTTTGCGGTCAACGACGTCTACTTCGCGAAAGAGATGGGCGTGGCGCTTTCCAAAATGAACCGCTTCGGCTGCTCCCTGATTTGGGGACATCCTCAGGCGCCGACCGGGGCCAGGCTCATTATGGAATTGATTGAGGAGCTCGTGATGGCCGGCGGCGGGTACGGATTGTTCACCGGGTGCGCGGCCGGTGACACGGCCCTGGCGATCGTGATTCGGGTGAATTAGAATGAAAGCGCGACGCAACACACAGGTTCGCAGCGTGTCTTGTTACGCCCTTCTAGGGCTCCACTGCGACGCGATTCCGTATGCCCAGGGCGTCGCTACGCCATGCGTGTCATCGCGAGGAGATGCGGCAGTCGATAAGGAGGCGGCATGGACGTTCCCGTAGAAAAGCGATTCAGGGTGTTGTGTGAGATCGCTCGGGCTCAACATTTCGCCTGGCGCGAGGCCGCGCTGGCCCTGGCGCCCGATTTGGATCCTCTCGAACTAACCAACAAAATGTGGGAGATCACGGGCGTCCAAACAGCCAAGGCCTATCTCAAGCACATCGATCCCGACAAGCCGCTGGCCGAGCAGGTCGCAAGGTCCATCGCTTGGTCCTCGCAGTGCATGGGCGAGGACGTTACGGTCGAAGCCGGTGACGGCGACGAAGCCTACCTGACGCATGCGGCCTGTCCGTGGTTTGACTGGCACAAACGGCTGAATCTGCTCGACGAGGATCAGCCCGGTTGCGATACGTGGTTCAACACGGTCGTCGCTGAAATCAACAAAACGCTCGGAACTAAAATCAGCGTGGAAACGCAATGCACGCTCCCCGGGGGCGGGGATTGCTGCCGACGCCGCATTCGGGCTGCCGGCGGGGCTACCGATAGGGTAGGGGTTGATCCGCCGTAGGCGGGCCGGGCTGCAAAGCAACCGCTTGCCCCCCCCTCTGGATGACGGCGGAAAGCTCACGCCTTCTCAGACGTGGGCCACTCCGTCCTTGGCCACAATAGCCCGGCGAAGAATGGCCCGACGCTCCGCGCCGCGCTGTCCGATGCCGTGTTTGAGGATTTCGCTTGCGGTTTCCTGGATGTTGCCCAAGTGGGTTTGCAGGGCCAAGCTGTCGATCTCCTCGTCGTCGGTGGGAAGCTCGCCTTCGGAGTAGCCGCCCATGATCGTAAACGTGACCACTTTTACGTCGATTCGGCCCAGTTCACCGGTGAAGCGGTCCCAATCGCCCAGGCTGAGGCTCCCGCTTTGAACGAGGTCGCGGTATTCGAGGTATTCCTGCGCGAGCGTGGGCACTTTGATTTCCGTCGATCCGAGGAACGTGACGAACGTCTGCGTTACGGGAAAGGTGCGATCCGGCTTCGGGCGGTTCTGCCTGGCCAGGATTTGCTTGGCAATCGTCGGCGCACGCAGCTCGCACCCGCCCATCAGCGTCAGATAAAACTTGGAATCGCTGGAAAGATCACTCTCCAGGCCGGACATAATGCACGCTTGCAGCATGGCTCACTCCTCAGAATCGAAAGCGAGATTCTTCTTTCATGCAGCCTGGAAGGCTGCGCTGCAGTAGCCGTGGGTTCGCCTCAAGCGAATCCACGGTCACGGCACAACACATTCCAATCGACCCGGGAAGGGTCGGCTGAGCGCCACGTCACATACACACCTTGCAGCATAGACGACCCCTTCAGGGTCCGGACGCTCGGGCGATAACGCGATCCGGTGGCGCGCCTCAGGCCCGCCCGAGGCGGCTCTGAGGCGGCCACCGGCTACTATAGCGCAGGCCTTCAGCCTGCAAAACCTCAGCCAGCGACTTCAGGCTGCAAGACGCCAGCGTGCAAGCCCAACCGCCGATTCTGCCACGGACCCACTCTACTTCGTCTGACTATTCGCGTTGTTACGGACAATATTCTGGTGCCTCGGTAGGGCTTTCTGGGGCCTCGACGCGGTTTTGTTGAGGGGGCGGGCGAGGCTGACCTGAGCAAACGCGTTTGCCCGTGATCGCCGTCGCCAAGCACGGGCAAGCTGCTGCGTGCCCATGCCACCGGTCGCGAATGTGCGGGTTCGTGCGGCCGCGCGGGCGTCAAGCCCGCGACTCAGCGCATTTGCACGCGCTGACGGCCGCGAATCACGCGACCGGCCAGGAAGGGGCGCTCGCCTTCACTGCGCAGAATCCGCATGACGCCGTTGGCGAATCGCGGGCGGACAAACAGTACGAACCCCACGCCCATGTTGAACACGCGAAACATCTCCGCCCGCGTGATGCCCAATCGAGACAGGAC
>JBHHUB010000243.1:0-4585 GCA_046753625.1 Phycisphaerae bacterium
ACGGGGACGAAACCGCCCACGAGCAGCTCTGGCGAGCGGTCTACGACGAGCTTTACGCGGCCGCACAGCGCCAGATGGCCGGTGAACGCCCTAACGGAACGCTTCACCCCACCGCCCTGGTCAGCGAAACCTACCTCCGCCTCGTAGGCACCGGAAACGGCCATTTCGCAAATAGGGCACAATTTTTTGCCGCTGCGGCGATTTCTATGCGCCACATCTGCATAGACGGCGCCCGTAAGAGAGGAAGAACCAAGCGCGGCAACGGGAAAAAGCCCGTGTCGCTGGAGGGAGACATCGGAAACGCCGTCGTATTCGATCAGGATCCCGACGTGGTCCTGGCGATCGATGAGGCACTAACCAAGCTGGAAGCGATCGATGAGTGCAAAGCCCGCATCACGATGCTCCGCTATTTCACGGGGCTCAGCATCGAGGAAACGGCATTTGCGCTCGAGATGAGCGAACGGGACATCAAGAGAGAGTGGCGGCTGGCTCGCGCCTGGCTCTTTCGAGAGCTGTCCAAGGGTGATACGCGGGTGAGTCCATGAGCAAACATGGCCGTAGATCAATGGCATCGCATCCAAGACCTGTTCGTGCAGGCGTTGCAGGTTCCCGCGGATCGCCGCACGGCGTTCTTGGATGAGGCCTGCCCCGACGACCCCGCCACGAAAGCCGAAGTCCTCTCGCTGCTCGAATCGGATCAGGCCGCCCCGCCCGATTTCATGCAGCCACCGCCCAGGCCGGGCCATGTTTCCAGCATCTGCGACCGCTCAGACCCGCTGCTCGGCAAGCACATAGGCCAGTACAAGATCGAGCGAGTCATCGGCTCCGGCGGTATGGGCACCGTATACGAGGCCACGCAAGCACACCCCAAGCGCAGCGTGGCCGTCAAGGTGCTCCACGCCTGGTCGGCCAAGGGCTCAATCCTTCGCCGATTCGAGTTTGAATCGGAAATCCTCGCGCACTTGACGCACCGCAGCATCGCCCAGGTATTCGATGCGTCGACCCATCGAGATGTCACGACCGGCCGGCGGCTCCCCTATTTCGCCATGGAATTCGTGCCCGATGCGAAATCCATCACCGCCTACGCCCATGACGCGGGGCTGGACACTGCGGATCGGCTGAGGCTCTTCTGTGATGTTTGCGATGCCGTGCGGTTCGCCCATCAAAAGGGTGTGGTACACCGGGACATCAAACCCGCCAACATCCTGGTGGGCGCTGACGGGCAAGTGAAGATGATCGACTTCGGTGTCGCCCGCGCCACCGATTCCGACGTCGCGATCACGACGATGCAGACGGACGTGGGTCAGATCGTTGGCACGATTCAGTACATGAGCCCGGAGCAATGCGCCGGCAACACGACCGACATTGATTTCAGGACGGACGTCTATTCGCTCGGCGTCGTGCTCTACGAGCTGCTGACCGGGCAACTGCCCTACGACGCCACGTCGAGTATCATCGAAGCCGCGCGGGTCATCCGGGAGACATCGCCCAAACGCCTGACGCGGATCAAGCCCAAGCTGCGCGGCGACATCGAAACCATCGTGCTCAAGTGCCTCGAAAAGGACCCAGAGCAACGTTATCAATCCGCCGCGGAATTGGCGGCGGATGTCCAGCGCTACCTCAATGACGAGCCGATCCAGGCCGCACCGCACAGCCTGCTCTATCAGTTCAGCAAGTTTGCTAGGCGGAACAAGGCCCTCGTTGCGGCCGGCGCGGCCATGCTGCTTACCCTGGTCGGGGCCGTGGTGGTCAGCAGCGCCTACGCCATCAAGGCCAACCATTCGGCGCGTGCCGAGCGAGCGCAGAAACAAGAGGCCCAACAACAGCGGCGCCGGGCAGAAAACCGAACACGCGACGCGCAGCTACAACGCCGGATTGCCCAGAGACAAGCCGCAAGGGCGCAGGAGCAAGAACAACTCGCGGACTTCCAATCCTACGCGGCCACGCTTCGCGCGGCTCAGGCCGCGATCGAGGCCAACGACGTCGGTACGGCACGGGCCTTTCTGGAATCGGTAGACGACGACAAGCGAGCGTGGGAGTGGCGACATCTGTACGGTCGGTTGGATCAGAGCATTGAAACCTTGAGCGAAGCTCAAGCCAGGCAGGCAACCTTCGCGATCGATCCGCCTCGCCATCGATTGGCGATCGCATGGCCGCGATCTGGTGGCAGCGCGGTGAGCCTCTACGACCTAACCCATGAGCCATTGAAACGCATTCAAAGCCACGAAAGAGAGTCTAGGGTCGCCGACGTCGCGTTCAGCGCCGACGGCTCCCTGCTGGCGGAGCGCGGTGGCCTCACTGACCAGGCGGGTCGGGTTTTTGAAATTCGTGTTCGCCAGGTGATGCCACGGCAAACATCCCCTTGGTCGGCTCGATGGGGATCGAGGCGGGCGATGGGGCCTCTGGCCTTCCGCCCCGGTTCCCACTGGCTGGCGGCACAGGTCGACAATGCGATCGAACTGCGGGATATTGCGTCGATGGTTGCGCAGGGCTACGAAGGCGACGGATCGAAAAGACCGGGTGCGCCTCCGCGCTGCCTGGCCAGGCTTGAAGGCCATGAACGGCCGCCAGTGTGCCTCACGTTCAGCCGCGATGGCGCGCTGCTCGCGTCCGGCTCCGATGACAAGACGATTCGGCTTTGGGACATGGACTGTGCAGCCGGCGGTGGAAAGGATTGCGAGGCCGCCGTGCTGATCGGGCATAGCGATCACGTAGGTGGCATAGCGTTTAGTCCCAGTGGTAATTGCCTCGCGTCCGCATCCGTGGACGAGACCATTCGCCTTTGGGACGTCCCGGCTAGCATCCGACAGGCCGACGAAGACCGACGCAAGGGCACGCCGGGCGCTTCAGGCGGCACCAGAATCGGCGTTCTGACCGGACACACTCAATCGGTGTTGTCGGTGGCGTACGATGCAACCGGAACGCGGTTGGTGTCCGGTGGCCACGACCAGTTGGTGCGCATCTGGGATGTCAACGAGAAAGCCCTGGTCTGCGGTTACGGCGCTCAACGCAACTGGCTGGTTCAGAAAAGAGAACTGCTGGAATCCTTGCGAGGCCACACCGCGCCGATCAATCGCGTGGCGTTCTTGCCCGATGGCCGCGTCGTTTCCTCATCCGACGACGGATCGTGCAAGCTTTGGGCGCCCGGCACCGAAGACGTGCCCGCCCTCCCCGAGCATGACACGAGCCTCGCCGACGTGGTGTTCAGCCCGGACGGGCGGTTTGTGATCTCAGCCGGATATCGAGGCGACAGCAGCTTCATCGTCTGGGATGTGGCGCGAGGCAAACCCGTCGCGCGGCACTACTTCACCGATTTGGTCGGGCCGCAAGGGCTGGCCTGCTTTAGAAGCTCAGGCAAAACCCTGCTTGCGGTCGCCACCGGATGTGTTTACCGCCCAAAGGAGGGCGGGCAGGTTGAATTGTGGGATATCGCCGATTTGAGCGGCCCCTTCCGGATACTGGCCGTAAATGATTGGATTCAATTGTACACATCCATCGCGGTCAGCGATGACGGCACGCGGCTCGCGGCCGGAACCGTAGGGGGAACTGCCTTTGTCTGGGACATAAGCGATTTGAATTCGCCGCGCATCATCCAAACGCTTGAAGGACACACGGATCCAATCAACTCGGTCCTGTTCCTGGACGAACCGGGGCGTTGGCTGGCGTCGGCTGGTGGTGCCTTGTGGGCTGACCGATGCGCCGACCATACAATCCGACTTTGGGATATTGAAACGGCACGCGAGGTCGATCGCCGCGAAGATCATGCTACCACGGTAATGGCCCTGAGCCTGAGCCCCGATCGCCGCACCGTCGCCTCGGCTTCATTGGACAAGACCGTTCGCCTGTGGTCGGTGGCTGGTTTGGAGACAGGCTCGCCCCGCCTGACGCCCAGGCGGGTGTTGGAAGGGCATACGCAGGGCGTGCACGCCGTGGCGTTTCACCCGACCGAGCATCGCCTGTTCTCCGGCGGGGCCGACGAAGTCATCAAAGTGTGGAACCCTGAGACGGGCGGGGAAGTCCTCACTTTGCGCGGGCCTGCGGGATATGTGATGGCCCTGGCAACGGATCCAAGCGGCGAGCGCCTGACGTCAGCCTCATCTGGTTTTCAAGGCGCGGGCAACTGTGCCACCCTTTGGGAAACGCGTGCTTCGCCCTCGTCGCGCGCTCAGCGGGCACTGTACAAGCGCGCACGCATGGAAGTGAAGCGGGTGTTCCGGCTCTGGATGCCTACGCCCGAGGCCGCGAGAGAGGAAGCGAGACGGGCCCTTTCGGTTTTTCCCGCCGAGGTTCGCGAAGACGTCCTTGCGCATCTCGAGTTGTACCTGCCCCATCCCAACTTCTTCGACATCCGCGCGTCGGCCGTGGCATCACAACACAACCTACCTGCTCAGCGGTATCGAAGGGCGCTGACGTGGGCGGAGTTTGCATTGGATCTGTCGCCACGCCACGTGCGACTCCACGTGACGATCGGCCTGTTGCACTACCGCCTGGGCCACTTCGAGCAGGCACTGAAACTCGGGCAACAGGTTGCCGAATCTCGGGGATTCTACGCTCCGTCGGGTTGGGACCTGATCGCCATGGCGCA
>JBHHUB010000244.1:0-4561 GCA_046753625.1 Phycisphaerae bacterium
TCATCACACGCCGGGGCGAATCGCTGCAACGCAACGGTCTCCCGGCCCGCAATGTGGTTTGGGAAAGACGCCTGTGCCCTGCCTCCAGCAGGATGATCCAGAGCGCAACGAAACGCTTCGCCCGCCCGCCCGGCGGCAGCGAACGCGACCGAACGCATCTTTCGCTGTAGATCGTCCGCGATCACCACGCTCGGTGTGAGACCGGTTACCTGGACCAAGTGCTGCGCCGCGGCTCGGAATACGTCGGTGGTAAGCCAGAACTCAGACGCGCCTTGCAACAGCCGTCGGGTCGCCCGGCCCCAATCGAGCCGCTCTGGCGCAACCGCGGAACGCGCGCCCGCATACAGAGCGGGTTCCGCGGCGCCGCCCAAACCATCCGAGCAGGGCGGCGCGTCGCTGCACCGCGTGTATCTGCCCGCCAGACCGTTTGACCGCGCCGGTTCGGCAAGCTTCGCCTGCGCGAGTTTCGTCGCCTCGTCCATGACGTCGCCGCCTAGACCTGGCAAATCTCCGGCTTCAAGCGCATGTGATTCGCGCGCCCATGACGCCCCCTCCCCGTCCGCAACGGCAACGATGGCGTCAGCCGCGTTGACCGCCCATGCCAGCGCTACCTGCTCTTGGGTTAATGTGAGTGCGTGCCGCGGCAGGTGATGCAGCCGCGCGCAGTTCTGGAGGGCGCGGCAAGCGCCCCATCTCAGAAGAAGATGTGCCCCGGCGGCCGTATGGTCGGTTCCCAATACCGCTCGCTCGACCTCGCAGAGCGGCCTGCCTGATCGCTCGAAATCCTCGATGACCCGCCGGTAGCTTTTGGGGAGCACGGACGCCAGTGCGGGCATGCCGATGTCGTGGAGCAGCCCGGCCGCAAATGCCCGGTCCAACCGATGGGCTCTGTTCTGCCGGCAAAGAAACTCAGACACATACGCGGTCGCGACCGCTCGTCGCCGCGCCCGATTCCAGAAAGTCGCCGTCGAATGCTTGGGGTCGGGGTTGCCGAAGAAATCAAGGTAGGCACGAACAGCCAAGTCGTGATCCGATGCGCACGGCTCGCATTGGGCCGGGCCGGCGGGATCGTCCCATGTGTCGCCCCTGCCCGATCGCCGTAGGCGGCCGGTGGCCAGCACGCCCGGCGTCGCGCAGTCGGCCACGATGCGTCCGGATCGGTGTCCGCGTCCGCCAACGATCGCCAGCAGCGCGAGCGGTGCGGGAATCGCATCGAGTAGGGGCAGGATGGATGAACCGCCCGACCACTGCAGTGGGGGGGGTGAAGGCTCCGCTGGATTCCCCATGGTCATGCCAACCCTGTCGCGCACCGCCAGTGCGAGCGCGATGATAACACGGAATGCAACGCTGCGCTTCTCCAGCCGCTTCACATACAGCGCAACAATCTCGAGAACGCAGCCAGTCCGCCCGGCGACGGCGTCACGCGATACTACGCACCCGTCCGAGCAACGAAAACCGTTCGCTTCGGACAGGTTGCCTACGCCACCTTCACCAGCGCGGCGATCTTGTCGATCACCATGGAAATGACGAAGGGCTTGCGTATGAACTCATTCGCCCCGGCATTGAGTAACTCGCGCACTTCATCGGGATCAGCCACACCACTGCACGCGATGATTTTCATGTGCTCGTATTTGGGATTGGACCGTATGGTCCGGCAAACGGTCGTGCCGTTGATGTCCGGGAGCTTAAAATCGAGCAGAATGACATCCGGTCGGAACTGCTCGGTTTGAATCCCCGCCTCATAGCCGCTGGTTGCGGTTTTCAACTCGAAACGGTCGTCTGAGCCCAATAGGTCGCAAAACATCTCAACGATCGCGGGGTCGTCATCCACGACCAACACGCGGCGCTTGCCGCTGACCATCTGGTCGAGCGGAATACCGTTGCCCTTCATGAACGAAATGAGCGAATCACGGGGGATGCGCCGAAATCGCGAACCCGGAACGCGGAAGCCATCGAGCCTGCCACTATCGAAGCAACGTATCACCGTCTGCTGGCTTACCTTGCAGATCTGTGCTACCTCGCCCGTTGTAAACACCGTTTTTGATCGGTGGTCTACCATGTCCATTTCCTCCGGTCTAACGATCCTTCCACCGGTTTAGGGAAACGGGGCTTGTCCAACTTCCCCAGAGTTCCCATACGATAGGAACTGTATCGCAGATCGTCAACGCAAAACTTGAAGCAAAACGGTCTGCCAGGGCTAGAATCAAGCACGACGCGACTCGATGCATCTATGTTGCCCAATGTTACGAATTAGTTCTCAGGCTGTTAGTCTGGGGCACAGTTTGGGCGTATATCGCGCGCGTCGGTACACATTAGTGTGACAGTTGAATTCGTGTTGTGGCAGAGCGAACCTCGAACAGTACCGGGGCAGTCAGCAAGATGTAGCGCTTGGGCGGTGGCGCACGCGAGCACCATCCGGCGGCCTTAGTCCACGGCCTCGGGGTTTGTTGGTGTTGCTCGCCGCTTCCCGGCCGCATAGATCCACAGGACCGTAAGGTCGGCAGGATTGATGCCCGGAATTCGGCTGGCTTGCCCAATCGTCTCGGGATTCACCCGAGCGAGCTGCTCGCGAGCCTCGAGTCGGAGTTCCGGTATGGTGGCATAGTTCATGCCCCGTGGAATACGCAGCGACTCCAATCGCCGAAACCGTTCGACTTGACGCGCCTGACGCGCCACATACCCGCTGTACTTGGCCTCAATCAACACCTGGTGGAGATCGTCGGTGCCAAAGGGCGCTCGCGGTTGACCGTTGAGCGCGCGTGCGAATGCCGCGACGTCCGCCTCGGGGCGCCGGATCCACATCGTCAGCGGGGTGCCGTCCACATTCGCGCCATCGCATAGGTCCCGGATTCTTGCGAGCGCAGCCATCCTGCGCGTGAAGCGGCGCCAGCGCGCGTCATCGACCAATCCGATCTCCCGTCCGATGGGCGTCAATCGCTGATCTGCATTGTCGGCGCGCAGAGACAAGCGGTACTCCGCACGCGACGTGAACATGCGGTAGGGCTCGCTCGGTGGGCGCGTAATCAAATCATCGATCATGACGCCGATGTAGGCTTCGTCCCGCCCCAACACGAACGGCGGCCGGCCGTCGATGGCCCGCACCGCGTTGATCCCCGCAACCAACCCCAGTGCGGCCGCTTCCTCGTAGCCGCTGGTGCCGTTGATTTGTCCCGCCAGAAACAGACGCTCAACGCGCTTGGTTTCCAGCGATCGCGTGATTTGATCCGCGCGCACGTAGTCGTACTCGACCGCATAGCCGGGCTGAACGATCTCGGCCTCCTCCAGGCCTGCGATGCCGCGGATCATCTGTCGCTGCACGTTTGCAGGCAGGGATGTGCTGATTCCATTGCAGTAGACCCGGCTGTGCTCGTAGCCCTCCGGTTCGAGGAACACCTGATGCCGGTCCTTGTCCGAGAATCGAACGACTTTGTCCTCGATGCTCGGACAATAACGCGGTCCGCTCGCCGCGATTTGCCCGGTATACATGGGCGCAAGGTGAAGATGGTCGCGGATGAGCGCGTGGACGGCGGGGGTGGTCCAAGTGATCCAGCAACAAACCTGCGGCTGGTAGATTGCATCGGTTAAGAACGAGACGGGCGTCGGTTGCGCATCGCCGGGTTGGACGTCGCAGGCCTCGAATCGAACGCTGTCGCGGTGAACCCGGGGAGGCGTCCCGGTTTTGAGGCGGCCCAACTGGAATCCGAGTTCTGCGAGTGAGGCGCTGAGCCCCATCGCAGCCGGCTCGCCCACGCGACCGCCTCGGGATTGCCGCTGGCCGCAATGCATCAATCCGCCCAGAAACGTGCCGGTGGTTAGGATTACGGCCTCGGCGGGAATCCGGCGCCCGTCCAGCAGTCCCACGCCCGCAACGGATCGTCGCGGTGTGCCCCTGGATTCAGGAGCCAGAATCTGTTCAACCGAGCCGGTGACGATTTCAAGGTTTGGTGCCGATGCCAATAGGTCTTGTACTGCTTGGGGGTACAGCTCACGATCACACTGCACCCGTGGCGCCCAGACGGCCGGGCCTTTGGAACGGTTCAGCATGCGGAATTGAATGCCCGCCCGATCCGTCGCCAACCCCATCAATCCGCCCAACGCGTCGATTTCACGGACCATCTGGCCTTTACCGAGTCCGCCGATGGCCGGATTGCAGGACATCCGTCCGATGGCGTTGGGATCCATCGTGATCAGCGCGGTCGAAGCGCCGAGCCGCGCGGCCGCCCACGCGGCTTCAGCCCCCGCATGGCCGCCGCCCACCACGATGACATCAAATCTAGCTCCCATGGATCAAGCATTCCGGAAAGAGAAGCATGGTCAAGAAGTCGCGTGGCTGGCTCGAATACGAGGCGCCAAGCCGACGTTTGAGAAACCCCCGGCGCCGTGCTCCAACTGAGGCCAGACTAGCGGCCGGTCTGTAACAAGACAAGCGGGGGCGGGCGAGTCACACGCCGCCGGGTCCATGACAATCCTGGCGGGTGCCTCGTGGGTCATACCGTGCAGTGTGATGGCGAAGTGTGTTCGGGGGCTCGTATCCGGCAGACCGCTTCAGCGGTCTTTCCCG
>JBHHUB010000245.1:0-4493 GCA_046753625.1 Phycisphaerae bacterium
CAGACGCCCGCCGAGCAGGTGTCGTTGGTGGTACACGCGCTGCCGTCGTCGCAGGCCGCCACGTTGTTCGTATTGACGCAGCCGGTCGCCGGGTCGCAAGAATCGTCCGTACAGACGTTGCCGTCGTCGCAGTTCGGCGGCGCCCCGCCCACGCAAATGCCCGCCGAGCAAGTATCATTCGTCGTGCACGCGCTGCCGTCGTCGCAGGTGGCCGTGTTGTTCGTATTGACGCAGCCGGTCGCCGGGTCGCAGCTATCGTCGGTGCAGACGTTGCCGTCGTCGCAGTTCGGCGGCGCTCCGCCCACGCAAACGCCCGCCGAGCAAGTGTCATTCGTCGTACACGCGCTGCCGTCGTCACAGGCGGCCACGTTGTTCGTGTTGACGCAGCCGGTCGCCGGATTGCAGGTATCGTCGGTGCAGACGTTGCCATCGTCGCAATTCGGCGGCGCTCCGCCCACGCAGACGCCCGCCGAGCAAGTGTCATTCGTCGTACACGCGCTGCCGTCGTCGCAGGCGGCCACGTTGTTCGTGTTGACGCAGCCGACCGCCGGGTCACAGGTATCGTCAGTGCAGACGTTGCCATCGTCGCAGTTGGGCGGCGCTCCGCCCACGCAGACGCCCGCCGAGCAAGTGTCATTCGTCGTACACGCGCTGCCGTCGTCGCAGGCGGCCACGTTGTTCGTGTTGACGCAACCAATCGCCGGGTTGCAGGTATCGTCGGTACACACATTGCCATCGTCGCAGTTGGGCGGCGCTCCCCCGACACATACGCCCGCCGAGCAAGTATCGCCCGTGGTGCAGGCGTTGCCGTCGTCGCACGACGCCATATTGTTTACAGTCTCGCATCCGATGGCGGGGTTGCACGTGTTGTCCGTGCAGGGGTTGCCGTCGGAACAACTGGCGTTGTTCGGCGTGAAGACGCAGCTACCGGCCACACAAGTATCCACCGTACAGGCAATGCCGTCGTCGCAATGTGAATCCTGGCTACAGGTGCCCACGGCCACGGTGATCGAACCGTCGACCAGGAAGGTCGTAAGCCCTTCCCAGTTGCTGTTGCCTACGGAAGTGCTCAGGCGCACATCCCACACGCCGGACGCGCCGGCGCTGGCGATAACCGGGAACGCTGACAGGTTGCCGCTGAAGGTAACGGGGGCGGCGGCGGAGCCGCTCACGTCCGTGCTGCCGTTTTGCAGCGCCGATAGGGTCGTCCCCGTGTCGAACGGGGTGAACGTACCCACGCCCGGCCAAGGATCACCTGCCTGGGTGATGTCCACGGGTGGTTCCGGCGTGAATTCCAACGTGCCGATCGCGCCGGCTCGAGGAACGAGTTCCAGTAGGATGTTGGCGGCAAAGGTCGAATCGCCATTGATGGCCCCAAACACCAGAACCGAACCCGTCGTTCCCGGCGGCATGCTGATGTCGCCGGTGGACATGGTCGCACTGGTGAAACAACTGTTGGAGGCCTCGTCGCAGGCGCCGCCACCGCAGGGATCGGTCCCAGGTTGGCACGCGCCGGCAACGCACGTCTCGACGCCGGTGCAAAACAGACCGTCGTCGCAATCGGCGTCCACCTGGCATTGGTCACAGGCATTGGTGGCCTCGTTGCAAAACTCAGTCGGCAGGCAAGGATTACCGGCGGACACGCAGCCGGCCGTGGCGTTGCACACTTCCTGCCCGTTACAAAACACGCCGTCATCGGTGCAGTTGGCATCGTTCGGCGTAAAGACACATGTGCCGGACACACAGGTGTCGTCGGTACACGCCACGCCATCGTTACAATGAATGTCCAGGCTGCACGTGTCGGCCGCAACCGTAACCGTGCCGCTGAAAAGTTTGGTGGTAAGGCCTTCCCAGTTGCTGTTCCCGGCCACTGTAGCCAAGCTCACATCCCACACGCCCGATGCGCCGGCACCGGCCACAACGGGAAACGAGGAAAGATCTCCGGTAAACGTCACCGGCCCCGGCACGAGCGACCCGTTGTCATCGACCGACCCATTGAGGGTCGTCGAGAACGTGGTCCCGGTGTCGAACGGGGTAAAAATACCGACGCCCGGCCATGGATCCCCCACCTGCAGAATGTCGACAGGCGGTTCGGGGGTGAATTCGAGCGTACCCATCGTGCCGGCTCGGGGCGTAATCTCCACCAGGATGTTGACCCCAAACGTGGACATACCCGCGATCGATCCGGAAACAACAACGTCAGCCGTTGAATTCGGAGGCATGGAGATACTGTTGACCGTCAGGGTGGGGCCCGCGGCATCAGCGCGCCCGGCGCCGAACCCAAGAGCCAACACACCCAAAAGCACAACATAGGTATTGCGAATCATTTTCTTTTCCCTTGTGTCCTTGGCCCCTTTCCCCAGGGGCGCTCCGCGCCGAACCCCCATCAGCCTCGTGCGAGCCGTCGCACCGGGCGATGAATTCCACTGGCTTCTAATTTCGATCCGTACCCCGCTGTCTCTTGGCCCCCCGAGCCCGGCGACAATCCCTTTCATTGTAGGCGTGCCGGCAGGCACCAGCACCGCATGAATCGCGCGTGCACGGATCCTGATCATCGCAGTCGTTTGCGGACGCACACGCCGTCGGCGTGACCGCAACGCTTCCGAAAATCAACTTGGTCGTAACCCCTTCAAAACCGCTCGCCCCAACGTCCGTAAAAAGCAACACATCCCAGACGCCGTCGGCATCCGACGATGCACGAACGGGAAATGTCGCCAGTACGCCCGAAAACGTCACCGGCGCGCCCACGAGCGTACCGTTGTCGTCCACGGCGCCGTTGAGCGCCGACGAACCCGATCGTTGCGTATCAAACGGCGTAAAAGAGCCCAGATTCGGCCAGACATCCTGCACCTGTTGAATATCCAGCTCGGGGGGTTGACGGTGCGTCAGTCGGATGGTCGCCGGCGCTCCGGCAGGCTCAAGCACGGCCACCGTCGGGCGATCGACCTGCCGCCCGTAAGGCACGGGCGTAAACTCGAGCGAACCGCGTGCGCCGTCCCGCGGCACCAGCCGCAGCATGACGCTCCATCCAAAGGTCGACTCGTCGGCAATGCGACCGGATACGGCCAACGCAGCCGAGGTACCCGGTTTGAGCGAAAGATCAGCCACAGACATTTCCGCGGCGCGAGCGCCCGAAAGGGATGCCCACACCGTTGCCACCACAAGACCTCTATACCACATCAGCACTTCTCCAACTGTTTCCCGGCGTCAACCCCGCATGAGCCGCCCCGTCGTCGTTTGCACTTCGTTTACGCATCGCGTACCAATCCTCCGCATCGCCGATTAGGGCGTAATCAACGGCAGGAGGAAGAACGGATTGACGTCGGCGCGGGTCAACCCGGCATCGGTCAACAGCACGCGTCCGTCCTTATCCACATCGAATACGTTCGTGATCAACACCGGAAGGAACGGGTTGACCTGGCCTCGAACCAGGCCCGCATCCGTCAAGAGCGTTCGGCGATCCGCGTCCACATCTCCGGTAATACTGCCCATGTAGAACACCGCGTTGCCACCCGGAATACCGTCGCCGCTGGGAACGACGGCCGGGTTGCCCACGATTTCACCATCGAGCGCTACGCCTTGCGCCGAAACCTGCGCGGCATCGAGGGTCACGCCCAGCCAACGACGGCGCACGTGATCGTCGGCTATCACGATGGTCACTTCGGTAAACCCGCCCGCATCCACCGCCGTCGCCGAGATGGCCGTCGCGGCGTTGGTTACCGGCGTAAAGACGCTACCCGCCCCGGTCGTCCAGACGAACGACAGCGCCGCATCCGGCGTAGTGGCGAACGCAACAAGCCGATCAAATCGAACACGAATCCCCGTAATGCCGTGGATGTAGTTGGTCATGTTGGCCGTTGTGGCCGTCGAGCCGGCGGCCAGAATAGCCACCGACGGATCAGCTTGATTGCCAAACCGGCCGGCGTAGAACAACTCCACAGCCGTAATCCGCGGCGCCGGCAGACAAACGTCGGCAACCTCATCGCAACCCTGAGGCGCGCAAGGATCGGTCCCGAGTTGGCAAACCCCGCCGGAGCAAACCTCCGCACCGTTGCAGAAACTACCGTCCTCACAAGGTGCCGTGTTGTTCGTATTGACGCAGCCGATGGCCGGGTTGCAGGAATCGTCGGTGCACACGTTGCCGTCGTCGCAATTCGGCGGCGCCCCGCCCACGCAAACGCCGGCAGAACAAGTATCGTTCGTCGTACATGCGCTGCCGTCGTCGCAAGGCGCGATGTTGTTGGCATTGACGCAGCCGACGGCCGGGTTGCAGGAATCGTCGGTGCACACGTTGCCGTCGTCGCAGTTGGGCGGTGCCCCGCCGACACAAATCCCCGCCGAGCAGGTATCGTTGGTGGTACACGCACTGCCGTCGTCGCAGGCCACCACGTTGTTCATGTTGACGCAGCCGACGGCCGGGTTGCAAGAATCGTTGGTACAGACGTTGCCATCGTCGCAATTCGGCGGCGCTCCGCCCACGCAGACGCCCGCCG
>JBHHUB010000246.1:0-4444 GCA_046753625.1 Phycisphaerae bacterium
CGATCAACGTCGTCAACACCGTTACCTTGAACCTGACCAACGGCGGTGACGGTGGCAATGCCACGGGTGTTTGCTCCAAAGCCACCGGTGGCGACGGCGGAAAATCGGGCAACATGCGCATGACCGCTTCGGCGGGCATCAACATCACCGGCGATTTGATCATCAATCCGGGACGAGGCGGCAACGGCGGTAGCGCGACCGTGACCAAGGGGGCGGCCGGGGCGGCCGGCTGCCCCGGTGATACCGGCGCTTCGTCGGAAGCGACCGGCGGCAAAGGCGCCGACAACAAGAAACGCCTCAAGGTCAGGGGCAACGTCACCGGCGTCGGCAACATTTCGATCGGCCCGCTAACAGGTGGTGCCGGCGGCCCCGCGACGGCGGACGCTTGCGACGGGGGTGATGGACTCGCTTGCTGCGCGGGCGGACCCGGTGGACCGGCCACAGCCACGGGCGGCAGAGGCGGCGATGCAACCTTTGAAGTCGGCGGCCTGGGCGTGACGGTCGGAGCGGCCAGCGGCGGCGTGGGTGGCATCGCGGACGCCACCGGCGGCAACGGCGGCAACGGGGGGGATTGCAAGTTCGGCGGCGCCGGCGATGGCGGCGCCGGCGGCGATGCGATCGCTGAAGGTGGCGTCGGTGGCGATGCCGGCAATTCAGCAGGGGCGGCCAACGGCGGAGATGGTGGCGACGCAACGGCCACCGGCGGCGATGGCGGGAACGGTGGCGATTCCGGCTTTGGCTCACCGGGTGTCGCTGGAGCCGGCGGCGATCCCGATGCCACAGCCGGGTCCGGCGGAACGGGCAACCCCACAGGCAATGATGGAGATGCCGAAGCCAATGATGGGCCGCAAGGCGCGGACGGCGGCGCATTGCCCACCACGATCTTCTGCTTTTCGTTCGGCTTTCTGCCGGCCGTGCCAGACCCCTTCGATCTCGGTCCGCAATCCGGACCGGTGTTCGCGGACGACAACACGACGGAGCTTGGCTCGCTGGATATTACGTTTGTGGCGGATCCCGAGTTGGAGCCCAACCTTCAGCGCGGTCTGGAACCGGACCACATCGGGATCGGCAATGGTGTTGGCATCGAAATCGAGCTCGTGTCGCTGCAATTGCAGGGCGTGGTGCCGGGCGTAATCGGTGGCCTGCGCATCGAGCCGTTGCAAGGTCTTGATATCGATGCGGCCAATCCGCTACGCGTCGAGGCGCTCGGCGCCAACGGTGAACTCATCGGGGTGCAGGAGTTCCCGACCATTCCGGACAACACCGCGGCCACGGGCCCTGCGGAAGTACTCGATGCGCTGTTTGATGACGGTTTGGCCATCGAGGCATTTCGAATCGTCTCTCCGCCCGCTTCGTTCGTGACGATTCGCCGGTTCTACCTGCTCGATCCGTAATTGACGGGGACCACCAGGCTTGCGCCATGTGCTCTGAAAAGGCCCGGAGAAACAAGCGTTTCTCCGGGCCCTTGTTGTAAGAATCGCTCGCGCGTGCTCCAGGCTCATGAACCGGCGCACGCGATTCGACGCCAATCAGGCTACGCCGGCTTTGCCCGCGTGGGCCTCAAAATAGGCCTTCGACCCGTCTGGATTGGGTACGATCGTCGCGTCGCCCGGGCGCCAATTGGCCGGGCAGACTTCGCCGTGCTCATCGACGAACTGGAACGCCTCGATCGTACGAATGGTTTCGTCGACACTGCGCCCGACCGCCAGATCGTTGATGGTCGCGTGGCGAACGACGCCCTTGGGATCGATCAGGAACAGGCCGCGAAGCGCGATACCCTTGTCGAGCAAAACATCGTAATCGGCTGCGATGGACTTGTTCAAATCCGAAACCAGCGGAAAGGCCAGCTCACCCAAGCCGCCCTTTTCACGGGGTGTATTGATCCAGGCAAGGTGCGAAAACGCACTATCGACGGAAACGCCCGCGACGTTCGCCCCAACAGCCTTGAACCGATCCATCGCGTCGCTAAACGCCGTGATTTCGGTCGGGCAGACAAAGGTGAAGTCCAAGGGGTAGAAGAACAGCACGAGCCATTTACCCCCGTGCAGTTGATCCCAAGTCAAATCAGTGATTGCACCGTTGACCACCGCCTGGCAATCAAACGTCGGTGCCGCTGCGGATACCTTAACCATGTTTTTTCCTCCAATGCTGAGAACTCAAGCGGTTACCCCTACGGCGCGATCTTATTTGTGGCGCAGGCTTCCAGCCTGCACGAGCCGTGCCTGCGCGGCAGGCAGGATGCCTGCGGTACAAGCTCATGACGACTTTGCGCTGTAGTGTTACTGCGTACCATTGTGCACACCACGCATCGGCCGAAGACAACCGCAAGACACCCGCCGTCGATACCCCAATGAACCACGAGCCCGGCGGGTGGCCCATGTCCTACTGGACATGGGGGAGACGATGATCTCGCGGTCACCAGGATTCGAAGGCCATCCGGCACGGACGCCAGAGCACGGAGCCTTTGTTGGGCGGCGAGCGTAGGCATCAGTCGGTCGCCATCATCGGCGCCCCCACCTCCCAAAGGAGGTGGGGCACCCGCATGGTGATGCTCACCAGCCAGCATGTTAGCACAATTCCGCAGGGAACGCGACAGGTCCGAGGCTGAAAGTTGAAAGTTGAAAGTTGAAAGTCGAAGGTCAAAGGTCAAAGGCGCGCGGGTCGAAGGCGGTCCCGGCAGTCCATGGATCAAGATCAATCGTCAGGCTTCGCAGGCTGAACGCAATTGCTGACGGCTTATGGCCGATGGCTGACCGCGGTCCCTACAGAACCAAGGCTTGTGGCCGCCGGTGGCGCGGTGCGACCGCAAGGCGGGCCATCTACGAATCGGGGGCGCCCGCCTCGCGGGCGACGACCTTGTGGACCAGTTTTCGCTGGGCCTGCACCAGATCGCGGCAGACGAGGTCCACCCGCTGATGCAACTCTCGGCGTTCGCGTACCACCTGCCGGACCAGTTTCCTCATTCGGTGGTACTTGATGGCGTGCTGGCGGTGGAGGTGGTGCCCGCGCAGCGCCCGATCGGCCGAGTCGAGCAGTTCGTCGAGTAGAAAGGGCCGGGGGAAGATGTCGCGGACGCCGAGCCGCATGGCGTGCAAGGCGTCGTCGGCGTCGATCGTGTCGGCCAGCAAGATAACCGGTCTCGATCGCAGCGTCAGCAGTTGCTCCGCCAGCTCCAGACCGGTGGCATCTTCCAGGTCCATCTCGGCCACGACGAGGTCGTGGGGCTCCAACATGTCCGTATCCAGACACGACTCCGCGTCGGCGACACACGTAATCAGCGTGTCGAAGCGTCGGCAGAACGCGCCGATCAATGCCTCGACGGCGTCGGGGTCGGGCTGAACCAGGAGGATTTTTCCAACGTGTTGTGTCATGTTCATGCTACGGCCTTCAGCCCCAATTGATGCATCGACGGCTTGCGGCGTCGATTGCAGAACAGCCTTCAACGCATCCGATGTCGGTAGGGTTGAACAGATTCAGAACCAGGGGAGGCATTGGGGGGGGGGCGGAGCGCGTTCAGTGGGCGGGGAGCGCCACGATGGCCCGAGTGCCTACCTTCGGTGACGATTCCAGCCACAGCTTCCCGCCATTTATCTCCGCGAGCCGGCACGCTCGCGAAAGCCCAAGTCCGCGGCCTCGCCCCGCAGTACGATTTGAGAAAAACGGGGCCGCCGCGTGGGCGAGCACTCGGGCATCCATGCCGACTCCGTTGTCCTCGATCACTATCCGGATTGGTTCATCGGACGGGCGCGAAGGCGAGTTAATATGGAGCGCCGCACTTTTCGAATCCATCGCGGCGCGGGCGTTTTCCAGCAGCGCGTGCATGATTTGTTGGAATTGGTCTCGATCCACCACAACCGTCAACTCCGGATCGAGAAAGCCGATCTGGATCTGATGGGCCGAGAGCCCGGAACTACCCTGCCAACACTGCAACGCGGACATGAGGAGCTCATCAAGCCTCCAATGAGCCGGTTGGGGCTTGGCCGGTTTCGCGAACTCGACCAGGTCCATAATGATCCCGGATGTTCGATCCGCCTGTTCCACGATGGACTGCAACGACTTGCTTAAGCGTGGATCGCTCGCGCGAGCCAATTCCATCTGAGCGCGTCCGGAAATAACGGCGAGGGGATTGTTGATTTCGTGCGCGGCGCCGGCGGCCACCTCGCTGACCATGGAGATGCTACGCGACCAGATGTCCCCCAGTGCACCAGCGCCACCTCTGCGGGTCGCATCCAATACGCTGTCCAGCCACCCCTGGTCCACCTCCTGCCGCGTAATCATTCTGATTAGCGTTTCAAACACGGCCGCATACGCGCCGTCCGACGCCGGAAGGGCCGTAGAGTCCGGGACTCGATCATCGGGCGCTTCAAACATCCACTGCACCCACACATCGTCAGCCCGCAACCACGGATAAACCCAAAGCGGGTCGCGTGGTTCACTCTGTCCG
>JBHHUB010000247.1:0-4311 GCA_046753625.1 Phycisphaerae bacterium
TCATCATGCTTGTCGTCATCATGCTTGCCGGACGCCTTGTCGTCGTCATCATGCTTGTCGTCATCATGCTTGCCGGACGCCTTGTCATCGTCGTCATGCTCGTCGTCGTCATGTTTGCCGGACACATGGTCGTCATCGTCGTCGCCGGTCAGCGTGTCGTCGACATCCTCGCCGAACAACGTGTCGTCACCGACGTCACCGTCGAGTATATCGGCGCCGTCGCCGCTCAGGGTGTCGGCTCCGCCGCTGCCCATCAGCGTGTCGTTGCCGTCCATGCCCGTCAGAAAGTCGTCCCCGTCCATGCCGTCGCCGGTGTGGTCGCCCGCCGTCGCGTGATCAAGGGCGTCGCCGGTATCCGCGTCCACCCACGTCGCGGAGAGCAGAACACGCGGCTCGAGCGTCTCCACGGCGAAGGAGGGTTTGGCGGCCACGGTCTCTTTGGACCCGACGCCCGCGCGGTTTTTCCTGGCATGTCGTTTTTTGCGAAGTTGTTTTTGACGCTTGCTCACCGTTTGCCCCTCTCGATCTCAAGTGTGGTATGTGGATATTCGTCTGCCATCGTCGCGACATAGACGGCTGCGCAAACGCTACAGATAAAACCTACGAAACAGGACTTGGGCGGGCAAGAAAAGAAACCGCAAAACTTTGCCTTCGGAGGCAAACCGCGGGCTGCGGAGCCTCCGGCCAACTATTATGGAGCACTGCACGCAACCAATCCCGTAGTTATCGCACCGACACGGCGGCCGGTTGATGTGCCGGTGCGCCGCAAGCGCCTCATTGCCCCAGCAGAAACCGAAGCCGGCACCGGCCGCGGCCGATCGACCATAAATCCGCCTTGAACTCGAGTCCGCTAACAGGTAAGCTGGGGGCCATGTAGGATGGTGGGGGGTAACGGGGGGGATACGCGATGCGCCCATTTTGCGGTCATCGCCGAACCACGCGTGTGATCCCGATGAACGCGACAACCCCGCTGGTACATGCTTCTCTATGGAAGGGTAATACGCTTGAACCTCAACAAATCCATGGTTTTCGGACTGACGATCGTTACGTCAGTATTCGGTATGGCCGGGCTCAGTTTGGCCGATGAAATCCGCTGGCAAAGCGGGGCGGAGGTCGCCGGTGGCAAGACGCCGGATCAGGTCGACGCCGCCCTGGCCGATCTCGCCCTGCGCCCCCAGGCGCGCCATGCGGTAGTACAGCTTGCAGCCCCGGTAACAGACGCCCACCGAGCCGCGTTGGCGAACCACGGGGTAACGCTGCACGGCTTCATCGGCAACAACGCCTTCTTCGCCACGATCGATTCGAACGCGCTGAATTCGGCGTGGGTGGCCGGTTCGTCGCTCGTGTCGGACGTCCTGGAGATACAGCGCCGATGGCGGCTGCATCCATACCTGGCTTCGGGACAGCTCCCCCAGTGGGCGGTTCCCGCACCTGCCAAGCAGGCCGGTGAAGCGGCCGAGGATACCATTGTGGCGCTCTACGTCATGTTTCATCGCGACGTAGCGCTCGCCCCCGACGGCGTGAACACCCTATTCCGGCATGGGGCGCGGCTACAGTCGAAGCTGGACTCGATCAACTCGGCGGTTATTGAAATCCCCTTCGGGCGTATTGGGGCGCTGGCGGATGAGGACGTGGTATCGTGGATCGAACCTGCGTTGCCGAAGTTTTCCGAGCTGAACAACAGCAACCGGGAAATCACGGGGGCCAACGCGGTGCAACTACCTCCCTACAACCTCGATGGCAGTGGCATAGGCGTGCTCGTGTACGATGGCGGATACGGACGAGCGTCGCACGTCGACTTCGGTGGAAGGCTGACCGTACGCGACAATTCGGGCTCGTCCAATCACTCGACGCACGTCGCGGGGACCATCGGCGGAAGTGGTCAGGCCAGCGGCGGGCTGTACCGCGGCATGGCGCCGGGCGTCACGATTGAAGCGTACGGGTTCGAGCAGCCCGGTGGCCTGCAAGCGGGTTTTCTCTACACCGACCCGGGCGACATACAGGCCGACTACACCGAGGCCATCAACGTCTTCGGCGTGGACATCGCCAGCAACTCCATCGGCACCAACACCGCGCCGAACGGATTCCCATGCGAATGGGAGGGCAATTACAGCGTCACCTCCGCCATGATCGACACGATCGCGCGCGGTGGTTTCAGCGGCGGCGAGCCGTTTCGCATCATCTGGGCCAACGGCAACGAGCGCGGCTCGGGGGCGTGCGGATCGACCTACCACACGACGGCCCCGCCGGCCTGCGCCAAGAACCACATCACCGTCGGCGCCTTGAACTCCAACGACGATTCGATGACGAGCTTCTCCAGTTGGGGGCCCTGCGACGACGGCCGGATGAAGCCGGACCTTTCGGCGCCGGGATGTCAGAGCAATGACGACGGCGAGGTCACCTCTTGCTCCAACGCCAGCGACACGGCGTACACGGGCATGTGCGGCACGTCGATGGCCTGTCCCACGGTCGCCGGGTTGTCCGCCCTGCTCCTGCAAGACTACCGCATCCAATTCCCGGGCGATCCGGACCCGAGAAACTCAACGCTCAAAGCGCTGTTGGCGCATACGTGCCAGGACCTTGGCAACAACGGACCGGACTATCAAACGGGTTACGGGTCCGTGCGCATCCAACCTGCGATCGACCTGATGCGCGCCGGAAATTTCCTCGAGGCGGCCGTAAACCAGGGTGAGCTGTTCTCCGCACTGGTTGTGGTCAATCCGGGCGAAACCTTTCAAGCCACCTTAGCCTGGGACGACCCGCCCGCCGCACCCAACGTCATCCCCATCCTGGTCAATGATCTCGATCTGATCGTCATCGATCCCCAGGGCGTACAACAATTCCCCTGGACGCTCGATCCCAACAATCCTTCGGCTCCGGCGACCCGCAACCAGGCCGATCATGTCAACAACATCGAACAGGTCCGCCCCGCCTTCAGTCAACCGGGAACATGGCAGATCCAGGTGCTCGGAACCAACGTCCCCGACGGCCCGCAGGCGTTCTCGCTGACCGCCTCTCCGCTGCTGGTCCAATGTTCGACGATCGGCAGCACCTCGATGGATCGACCTCTGTATGCGTGCGACTCGCTGGCGACGCTGCGCGTGGTCGATTGCGACCTGAACACCAGTGACCAGACCGTGGAAACCGTAGACGTGCTGATCACATCGGATTCCGAGCCGGCCGGGGAAACGGTGACCCTGATCGAGTCGGCCCCGGAAACGGCGACGTTTTCGGCGGCGATCGCCCTGTCGACGGTGGACGCGCCGGGGGATTTGCTCGTGCTCGATGGAGATCAAATCACGCTTACCTACGTGGACGCCGACGATGGATTCGGCAACACCAACGTCCCCGTGCATGCCACGGCGTTTTCCGACTGCCAGGCGCCGATCATCTTCAACGTCACGGAATCAGCCGTTGAAGCGTTTTCCGCCACGATCACCTTTGATACCGACGAGCCCACGACCGGCACGGTTAGCTATGGCATCGCGTGTGGCGTGGCGAACGGTTCGGCATCGAGCGGCCAACCGGACACGGCGCACGCCGTGCAACTCTCCGGACTAACCGAGAACACGACCTATTTCTATTGGGTCGACGCCGAAGACCCCGCCGGCAACCCGGCCAGTGACGACAACGGCGGCGCGTGCTACTCCTTCGCCACACCGGACATCCCTGACTACTTCACGGAAGAATTCGGATCCGACAACGATATGGACTTTCAAATGCTCACGTTTACGCCGAACGGCACCGGTGATTTCTACGGCAGCTGCGTCGAAGCGGTTAACGCGCTGCCCCAGTCCACCGCGGGCGCCATTCCACTGTCTCTAAGCGACGACAGTTCCAACGCGCGAACGCTGACGGGCGGACAGACCGTTTCCCTCTACGGCGTGCCCTACACGACCGCATTCGTGGGATCCAACGGATATGTCACCTTCACCGCGGGCGATTCGGATTGGACGGAATCCCTGTCCGACCACTTCGCGTTGCCGCGTATCTCCGCGCTGTTCGACGACTTGAACCCCTCAAACGGAGGAACCATATACTGGCAACAGCTTGCGGATCGCGCCGTGGTCACCTACTTCGACGTACCGGAATTCAGCAACACGGGCAGCAACACCTTTCAAATAGAGATGCTCTTCGACGGCACAATCCGTTTGACCTACCTGGCCGTTTCCGCCAGTGACGGAATCGTCGGACTGTCCGCGGGTCAGGGTATTCCGCAAGGGTTCATCGAACTCGACCTCACCGCATCCGGCCCGTGCATTCCGCAGGACGCGCCGCCGACGGTGGTGCAGCAGCCGGTGGATACGTCGG
>JBHHUB010000248.1:0-4307 GCA_046753625.1 Phycisphaerae bacterium
CTTCAATCTTCAATCTTCAATCTTCAATCTTCAATCTTCAATCTTCAATCTTCAATCTTCAACCCTCAACCTCTCGATCTTCCGATCTTCCCATCCACCTCCTTGCGAACCGGGGCAATTATGCGAAAATCACGGCCACTATGAGCGATTTGATCCTCTTTGATACTCAAGGGCACGTGGGCATCGCGACCTTGAACCGGCCCAAAGTGCTCAACGCGCTTTCCGTTGAGTTGATGGATGAGTTGATCGGACGGCTCGAAGCCTGGGACCGCGATGCTGCGGTCCGGGTGATGGTGATTGCCGGCAGCGAGCGGGCGTTTGCGGCCGGCGCCGACATCGGCGACATGGCCGATGCGTCCATGATCGACATGTACGAGGGGAACAACCTTGCCCGCTGGTTGCGCATCAAAGCCATCCGCAAGCCGATTATCGCGGCCGTTAGCGGGTTCTGTCTGGGTGGCGGCTGTGAGCTGGCCATGATCTGCGACATGATCGTCGCCTCGGAATCCGCACAATTCGGGCAGCCGGAGATCAACATCGGGATCATGCCCGGCGCCGGGGGCACGCAGCGGCTGACCCGCGCGATCGGCAAATACCGAGCGATGGAGATGGTGCTCACGGGCGCGTACCTCTCGGCGGAGGCGGCCTACCGCGCCGGGCTGGTGACCAAAATCACCTCGAAGGAACGCTTTCTGGCCGAAGCGATCGCCCTGGCGGAGACGATTGCCGCCAAGCCGCCCATGGCGGTCAAGCTGGCTAAAGATGCCGTCAATGCGGTCAACGAGCTTTCCCTTTCGGACGGTCTGGAATACGAGCGGCGCTTGTTCTATTCGCTGTTCGCCACGGAGGACCAGAAGGAGGGCATGAAGGCGTTTTTGGAAAAGCGAAAACCGGATTACACCGGCCGGTAGGGGAATCCAATATGTCCGAACAAGAGCCCATGGTGCTGGTGAAAGACGACGGGGCGGTGCGTACGCTTACCTTAAGCCGACCGGACGTGCTCAACGCCTTCAACACGGACCTGCTGAAGGCTCTGGGCAAGGCCGTCAAGAACGCTGCGAAGGACGCGACGGTTCGTTGCCTGGTGATCACCGGGGCGGGTCGGGCGTTTTGCAGCGGCCAGGACTTGGCCGAGGTGGCGGATAAGTACACCGGCGACGAACCGATCGAACTCGGCGACCATCTTTGCAACCTGTACAACCCCATGATCAAGACCATGCGCACGATGGAAAAGCCGGTCATCGCCGGGGTCAACGGCGTGGCCGCCGGAGCCGGGGCGAGTCTGGCCTTGGCGTGCGATTTGCGCATCGCCTCGGACGGGGCCAGTTTCATGCAGGCGTTTGTCCACGTGGGCGTGGTACCCGACTCGGGAAGCACCTTCATGCTGCCGCGGCTCGTGGGGTTTTCGCGTGCTTTGGAGCTGGCGATTACCGGGCGCAAGGTTAAGGCGGATGAGGCGCTGCGCATCGGCTTGATCAATCAAATCGTGGAGGCGGATGATTTCGCAGACCGGCTGCGCGAATTCGCATCGACACTGGCGCACATGCCCACCAAGGCGATCGGATTGACCAAACGGGCGATCAACGCCGCGTGGAATAACGATCTAGCGCGACAACTGGATTACGAAGCCATGCTCCAAACCACCGCCGGGCAGTCGCACGACCACCGCGAGGGGGTTGTCGCCTTTCTCGAGAAGCGCAAGCCGAACTTTACCGGCGAGTAACATCGCGCTCGACTAACTGCGCGGTCCGCCTCCGCGAAACGCCGCTATCTTACGGTCACACCTGATCTTATCAGTCCTCGCCAAGCGCTTGAAGGCACGTTTTGCGCTAACGCCGTTATCGGTGGGCGACGATAACGGTATGGGTAGGAACGTGGGGTAGGTTCTCGATCCCGGCGGGATCGCCTGTCTTGGTGCAGTCTCAAGCTCGGGCATTTGGAATCTACTCATCTGGTTATCGGAGCAGTCGGCCGGCGACCCCGCCTGCTCCAGCGGCGAGTTCAGTCCATCCGAATCGAAGGGCGTACCTGATATGGCAACTACGGCGGATCGGACGGTGTGTGGGGTGGCCGTGGTCATCTCGGATGATCGCATGCAAGCATGGCTTCGCGTCATCGACGCCGGCGCAGCCCGAGCGGGCGATTCCGACAAGATCATCGAGGCACTGCACGCGTCCCAGGTAGTCATCACCGACGAGGTGAAAGGCCGGCTCGATGAGTTCGTGGCCGCCGCGTCGGGTGAAGCGGACCTCGCTGAGCCGTTTCTCGTCGCCGAGGGTCGCGAACCCGTCGAAGGCACGGACGGCACGTTCGAGTGGCACGAATCGTTCCAAAAGACGCAACAGGATTGGCAAGGGGAGGATCCCGTCAATTACTACAGCCTGAATTCCATTCAGACGGTCGATGAGGGTCAACCTATCGGCACCCTTATGCCCCCGAAGGCGGGCGTGCCGGGCGCGGACGTAACCGGGGAGGAGGTAAACCCCAAACGGACGCCCGTTGCCGTGCACACCGATCCCAGCGTCAGGCAGGAAGTCGGTGGCGCGGTATTCGCGAATGTGCCAGGGAAAGTCGAGTACAGAGATGGCAGGCTACGCGTCAATGAGGTATTCACGGTCGGTCATGACGTCGATTTTGAAACCGGAAATATCGATTCAACGGTCGATGTTCAGATTACCGGAACCATTCACGATCGATTCGAGGTGACTTCTCACAAGTCGATTACGGTTGGCGGCGCGGTCGAGGCGGCCTCGGTCGAGGCCAAAGGGGACGTCGTGATTCGGGGCGGACTTCTTCAACGCGGAAAGGGTTCCATTCGTTGTGGCGGTGAATTGGTCGCCCGATTCTGCGACGAGGCGGACATTCATGCCACGGGCGATGTGAAGATCACCAGAGAGGTCATGAACAGTCATGTTCATTGCGAAAGCAAGCTCTTGGCGGAGCACGGCGCCGTGATCGGCGGTTCGATCTATGCGCGGGCAGGGGTCGAGGCGCATTCGCTCGGTAGTGACGCTTGCGTCGCGACGCAAATCACGGTCGGCGTCCATCCCGACGTCATCCGCGAGGCCGACCAGCTCCGTGAAGGCCTCGGGAAAAAGCAGGAAACGGCCGAACGGATCAGAAGCAAGATCAAACCACTGATGGCTGAGCTCAAACGGCTCTCCCCCCAGCAAAGAGAACGCGTCACTGAGCTTTCCTTCGAAGCCGATACCCTGGAACTCGACATCGCGGAGCGCGAGGAACGCCGCAAGGAAATGCTCGCGGCCGCCGGCCCCAAGGGAAAGCCGTATGTGTTGGTCACCGACACGATCAACACCGGGGTCACCATCAGAATCGGCCGTCGGGCGATTTCGTTCCGGCAAACCATGAAAGGCCCCACCAAGATCGAGGAGCGGAAAATCAGAAACGCGACCGAGTTCGTGTCGGTCAATCAGTTGACGGGCTCGGTAAAGGTGCTCCCAAGCATGACGGTCGAGGATCCGCCCGCGAAGCCGGCGCCCGCCGCCGATTCAGCCCCTGACAACCAAGGCACGACGTCCGGTTGAGCCGGGCTGCCTTCGGTCAAGCCCGAGCAACCACGCGGGATTCAAGCCGGCGGCTCCGCATCCACGCAGAACCGAGCAGCCTACGGAACCGCCGCGCCCATCGTGAGCCGTCGCTACGGCAAAGAGGTGCGCCGCCACGTTCCCGGCACGGGTGAAACGCGGCTGCCATCGGTAAAACCCGGGGGCGGATTCGTGAGGTACGTTCCTGAGTAAGCAAGGTCGAGCGTGTCGAAGACATCGGCGCTGACGCCGACCACGGTAACGCCGTCGATCTTGGGCCTGTTCGTGCATACCAGGGTTCCGGAAACGTACACCAGGCCTTGTATGAGGGGTACGAATCTATCGCATCGGCATCCTCTATGCCCAAGTACGGAGTACCGATCGGATTCAGATTGACTTTGGAGCGTTCCTCGACGGTACGGTCGCTGCGAAAACTGAAGGCGAAATTGCCGGACACCAACAGGACGGGCAGGCTGGGTACGGCCGGTGCCATGTTAACGGCCCGCGTAACCGTGCTCCCGGCACCGGGATTCAGCAGTACGAGCGTTCCCACGATGCGCGAATCGCTGATTTCGATGGCCTGTCCTGCGCATTCGATCACGTATATCCCATACCGATTGGTCAGCCCGGCACCGAACGGATTGGCATTCGGGCTGAGCAGCGTGCGGTCGATGGCGTGCGGTCGATGGCGTGCACGGTACAAGTCGGCCAGGTCGATTCGAGTCCCGTTGGCGACGTAGTAATCAAACACGGCGGTCGAAG
>JBHHUB010000249.1:0-4223 GCA_046753625.1 Phycisphaerae bacterium
AACCTGTTTGGCACTGGAACCTACTCGGCGGTTGTGGGCGGGCGACGGGTTGATGACACGATGTTGCGTCTTGGTGGTGAAACCGCACATGCTCTCGGAAATTGACAGGGGATTTGCGCGCGTCAGCAAAAATACACCGTGAAAACCTTCGCCTTCGTCTGCCTCGGATGCCAGGAAAACGCGGGTGCGTTGTTGTCGTGGTGCGCCGGGTGGGTCTGAGGAAAGTGTTTGGCGCTGGCCGTGAGAATTGCGGCGCTACCCCAAATGCGTTTTTGGGTATGAAACCGCACATGGGGTTGAACATAAACGCATAGTTACCGCGTCACAGCCAAGTAATCGGCGGAAAAACCCATCGGCCCACCCCCGTAGACGGCCCGAAAACGCAGACGGACTGTTGCGGCGTGCGCGCGGAGGGGTCTGAGGTTTTTGTTTGCGATGCGCCGTGAGAATCGCGGCGCTACCCCCTTGAGACCGTTGCAGCCGTTCGGTCGCTCAGCACGTTGGCTGCGCAGCATCTCGTCGTGCGTCGTGACGGTGGGGTTTTGCCCTTTAGCCGCCCCCGTGCGGTGGGTAAAGATAATACAAGATGTGAGTGCCACTATGGGGCACGATGGTTCAAGGCCGCCCCCCTGGCGGGGGGCGTCTTCCTTCAAGGGGATGCCGTGATGCGGGAAACCCGTCCTTGGCTGTTCTGCCCCGTCTGCGGTCGACGACGCGAGACCGATGGCCGTCCGGCACCGAATTCTCTGCCGCCGTCCGCGATGCTGCGCCGTGGCTGGACCAGGCTCCTCGCGGAGGATGCGGTTGGCCGGGTGGCGCTGCCCTGTTCCGATGACGCCGTGGCGTGGAGCCTGCTTGGGGCGGGCAACCGGGCGTTGGACGCAGGCAGCGGGCAGTGGGTCGCCTGGCTCGGTCATGTCCGCGACATCCTGACGGAGCGGTACTGTGGCGTCGAAATCCAGCGGTTCAACCGTGATCCACTGAGGACGAAGGCCGAGGTCATCGCCGTCGCCGTCGAAGCTGAGCGGCGTTTGGGAATCCGGTCGCCGGAAGCCTGACCGCGCGCCACGGATGGAGTACTTTCGTCCCGAACCCCCCTGGGCTTGCGTCAGCGGGGACGGCGGGATGGGTCGGAGTGTCACCGATTGGGTCTACTCCATACGGGGCAGGGGCAGCACGGTACAGGTGACAGATGAAGTCCCCGACGGGAAGCGGGCTTGGTGATGCCGTCGGCCACGATTTTGATGGCCGGATAGCGGGGACAAACGAAGTGTAGTTCAAGTGTCGCCGGGAGGGATGGACATCAGCGCAGTCGGAATCTACTTGAGGGTCAGCAGCAGCACCCAATCGGTGGCGTCTCAACGCCGGGAGATCGAGCGATACCTGGTTGGCCAGAACATAGGCGACGCCCGGTGGTACATCGACGAGGGCGTGAGCGGGGCTGTCATGGTGCGCCCGGCTCTTGAGAATCTCAAGCAGTCCATCTTCAATGGCGAGGTGAATACGGTCGTCGTATACTCGCTCGACCGCCTAGCCAGAAACGCCATCGAAGGTCTGAACCTGATCGCCGGGTGGCTACAGCATCAAGTCCGTCTGGTCGTCATCACAACGCAGATGGATTTCAGCGGCGAAGTAGGGCAAATGGTGGCCTCACTACTATTGCATATCAGCCAGATGGAGAGAACGAGAATCAGGGAAAGGCAAGCAGCCGGAATCGCGGCAGCACGGGCGGACGGAAAGCGCTGGGGTGGTCGCAAGTACGGCGTGGGCTTGAAGGCCGACCCTGATCGCGTGGCAGAGTTGCGCCAGCGAGGACTGAGCAACGCCGAGATTGCCGCCGCGCTCAACATCTCAACGCGAACCGTAATGCGATGCATCAAGCGTGCTTGCGGCAACGACTGCGCCGAACAGAACCCCGGATAGTTCAAAAGCACGCCCCCGTTAGAAACCCCCACCACGGCGCAAACCGGGAGCACTATTTTGGTCGGTGCGCACCGCCCCCCAAAATCCTGAAGCTATGGTTGGGGCAATCAGCGTGGAAAGTTGACAGTGGCATAACCGTAGCACCCCCTTCGGCCATGTTGTTCACGGCCAAGTGGCACGCATCGGAAGGAAGGGGCGCCGAAGGCGCCCCAATTTGCGCGTCAGGGATTGGCCGCTCGGCTGCACGTCGCCGCCGGACGGCGGCGAATGTGCGTTTTCGTCCTGCTTTTGCATCCGCTTCGAGGTCTGTTGCCGCCTCAAGGGTAGGGTATTCGATACGAATTAGCCGATCCGTGGTGTCTTTTTGGCGAGGGGCTGGCACCACGATCACGCTGTTGTCTCGCAACCCTTCGTATCGACCCGTTTATGGGGGGTGGTGGGCTCGTCGTGAGCCCGGCAGGCCGTCGGCTTCTGGCCTGCCCGGCTGGCCGGGTCGCCGGGTTCGGAATCCTTCCGCGCAGAAAAATCCTTGCCGATAGAATACCCTGCGGCGCGGCCCTGACCCTGCGGTCTCAAACCCCGCCGCCCCACCAACGCACAACACACGAACAAGCGAAGTGAAACCTGAGCGTCAATGGGCCGGGATTAGAAACGGCTCGTCCGGTTGCGACTCGCTGGCCGGGATAAATAAGCAGCGGTTCGGCTGAGCGCCCACAACCCTACGGGCGTTCTTGCTCAGGGTCGTAAGCGCCGGGATAGCCGTGGAGGGAAAATTACGGTGAAACCCCGCCCCCGTATGCAGGACGCGACGGGGGAACCGGGCAACGGGCGGCTGCTTGATGCCGTGAAGAGAACCGACGCCCCGGTCGTACAGCACGCACTCGAAAGGGTGTACCCGCTACGGGCCGCGTTTGGGAGTGGTCAAGGGGAGTCCGGGTCTGGCACCGGGCTGGCGCTGAAGAAATGTTGGGTGGGGTTTAGGTGTAACCAAAGTTCCCTCGGCTGCTGCCTGTCTTACCTTGGCTTGCCCAAGGGTTGGTGGTGAAAGGGATGGTTGCATCCAGACGGGCAACACTTCTGCATGGTTGGCCGCGCAGTCTCGGGTCACGTCAGCAACACAGCATCTCAGTCATGCCTAGATAGGCCGTCCCCCTGCGGGGGACGCCCCCTTCACGCGATTGCCGCTTTGCCGTCGGTCGCGGTCGTCGGGTCGGAAAAATCAGCCCCACCGCGCGGGAACCTGACCCCTTGGCCGCACGGCGAACATACCGAACATGGCATCTCGTATCACTCGGAAGGAAGGCCGTCCCGAAGGGACGGCCTTTCAGGATGGGGTGTCAATCAACATGGCGGTCAGCGGGTCGTCAACACGGGGTGGGGATGATCCGGTATCGTCGGTGCTGCCGAAGTAATGCTTCTCAACGGCCTTGCAGGCTTCCTGCACAAGCACTCCGCCGCGCAGGACATAGGCGTCGGACATGCCAGTCGAGTGTCCGGCAAGTATCTTGGCCTGATCCATCGGCGCACCCTTTACGGCAGCCGTGTATGCGCCGTCTCGTATCTGGTCGAATGTGGACTTCACCCCCGCCTTCTTCTTGACTCGTCGGTAGGCTGCCCGAAACCCGCCAGGCTTGTACGCTCCCTTGTGGGAAGTGGTGAACACCGTTTCGCCGTTTCGGCGGGGTAGCGCTGCCAGTGCTTCCTTGGTGCGCGGCCAGAGCCAAGCCGCGCGAGCAATCTTCGTCTTCGCCCGGCGGAACACGATCTCATTGTCGTTCACCGCTATCGCCGACCAAGGCAGCGTCCAGCAATCCACCGCGTAGTAGGCACAATTCATGGCCACCAGCAGTATCGTTTTCCACTGGTCGTCCGCCGCGTCCAGCAGCGCGGCGTAATCGTCCGAGGGTATGGGCTTGGGTTCGTATGGTGGCATGGGCGGCATCTCTACGACATCGAGTAGCCTGAGAACGCGATGGCAGTCCTTGTGTCGTTTGGCACAATAGCGCACGATGGACTTCACCCGACCGATGGTGTTGCGGGTGGTCGCGTCGGCCCAACCCGTCTTGGCGATGGCCTGCTCCCATGCGGCGATGGATTCCGCCGTGACATCAGCCATGTCCCGCGTGTCGCAGCAATCCTGAAACATCTTCCATGCGTATGACAGGTTGTGCTGCTCCGCGTGAGAGACCTTTCGCGTTCGTCGAAAGTAGATGTTGATGCACTCCGCGACAGGCACCGACGGCTGCGGTTTTTCCAGGCGGTACAGGTAGGCCAGTTCCTTGATGCCCGTCCGCCGGGCG
>JBHHUB010000250.1:0-4212 GCA_046753625.1 Phycisphaerae bacterium
ATCTCAAGAATGCCATCGAGCTTTTTCTGCGTCTCCGGGGCGAGCTCGGTGACGTCAAGGTAGACGCAGAGCTTGCCCGATTCCACGCTCAGGTTGTGGTTGACGCACACATCGAAGATCTCCCGCGTCGCGATGTCTCGGGGAACCAGATTGCCGTACTTGGGGTAGCGCTCTTCGAGGAAGTAATACCGCTCTGCCGCCGGAATCGACATGGGGTCGCGATCGTCTTGGGGCTTGCGCGGCACCCACACGCGACCTCCCTCACCCCGCGCGCTCTCGCTCATCAACCGCAGTTTGTCGGTTCCGGGAATCGCCGTGGGGTGGACTTGCACGAATTCGCCGTTGGCGTACTTCGCGCCGGCTTTGAACGCGCGTCCGGCAGCGCCGCCGGTGCAGATCATGGACATCGTGCTGCGCCCGTAGACCAAGCCGCACCCGCCGGTGGCCAGCACGACGGCGTCCGCCGCGAAGGAACGCATTTTCATGGTGAACATGTCCTGCGCCACGACGCCCCGGCAGTGGCCCTTTTCGTCCAGGATCGGCCCGAGGAACTCCCAATACTCATGCTTTTCGACAAGCCCCTCCGCCTCCCAGCGACGGACCTGTTCATCGAGGGCGTAGAGCAGTTGCTGGCCCGTCGTGGCGCCGGCGAAGGCCGTGCGCTTGTACATCGTCCCGCCGAATCGCCGCTGGTCGAGAAAGCCTTCCGGCGTTCGATTGAACGGCACGCCGAGGCGATCCAGCAGATCGATGATGTTCGGAGCCCAATCGCACATCTCCTTGACGGGCGGTTGGTGTTGAAGGAAATCACCGCCGTACACCGTGTCGTCGAAGTGCTTCCATTCGGTGTCGCCCTCCTGGCGGGTCACATTGTTGACGGCATTGATGCCGCCTTGCGCGCAGACGCTATGAGAACGCTTTACGGGGACCATGCTGATGAGGTAGACATGCATGCCCGATTCAGCGAGTTTCATCGTAATGGACAGCCCCGCCAGCCCGCCGCCCACCACGACCACATGTTGCTTTGCCATTGCTGGTTCCAAGAAAAATCAGTCGTTTGCGTTCACAGAAACGGTTTGCACGCACTCCGCCGGCCGGAATGCGTTAATCGGGTTCCAACAGGCTGACCGCATGCTGCTGCCCGATCCCGCCCGGAGCCTCCGCGGAGAGCGTTTTGAATCCGCGCAGGGCGCCCAGACCTACGAGGGTCAAGACCACGCCGAACACGGCACAAACATACCCGGACACCTGCTGCGTACGAGGACGGATCGTTATGCCCCAGGTAATCAGGGAGGTCCAAACCCCGTTGGCCAAGTGAAAGACACAGGCCACGACGCCCACCACATACACGGGAGCGATCCACCATGCGGCCTGGAGGGCGGCGGCCGTAGTCGCCGCGCCGGTCGGATTGCCCGCGTCGTCGTGCAATGCAAACGCGCCGCCACCGAGCTTGTCACCGAGCCAGTGCATCTGCCAGAGGTGGTACAGGATGAAGAAGAAGGCGATGACGCCCGTAGTCCGTTGCAGCGTATAGCGTATGTTGCCGCCGTATCGGTATTTCTGGGCATTGGGCTTGGCCGTAAAGATGATCTGGAACCCGACGAGCACATGAAACAGCAGCGGGAGAAAAATCCCCACAATCTCCACCGGCACCAGGAGCGGGCCGAGCGCGTGAATGCGTTCGACGTTTTGCTGGAACAGGGCGCCCGGCTCGCCGCCGACCAGGATGGACGCATTCGTGAGCAGGTGGATGCAGAGGAACACGCCGACCGGCACCAGTCCGGACAGCGAGTGGAGCCGCCTTACCAGGAAATAGTACCGATCGGACAGCGGCTCGCCACCGGTTTGATGATCGACCACGGCAATCTCCGAGAAACCTGACTGGGTCACGACTAACCGATCGGATGGCTCGGACCGCGCCAACTGGCCTCGAACACCGCCGATCGACCAAACGCGGCCAGTATAACCGTGTCCCATGCCGCCGCAAGTGCACACCCCAACCGGCCAACCGGAGCCGCATTACCTTCAGCGCGAGGTACGCCCGATCCTATGGGCCGACTCAGAGCTGCTTGCGCCGGTGTGGGGATACTGGGACGTGCGGAACGCGGTCAGCAGGAGATGCACCGGATTGCGCCGAGCGCTGTGCGAACAGGTTGCACTGCCTGCATGCCGCGCGATGAAAAGATATCACAGGGCTTGCGGGCTACATGCGACCGAATGTGTCGCTGCGGGCGAGCTTGAGCCATCTTCGATACCGGTTGGGTGGCGCATCGTGGAGCAGCGCGCCCGGCTCCATGTATTCGTATATCTCGGCGTAGTTTTTGATCTGCATGTGCGACACGCGGCGCTGGACGTGCCACGGTCGAAGTTGGTTGGGATGGCTGAGCCCGGCCGCAGCGAGGATCTCCAACAGTGCGTCCACGGTTTCCTCATGGAAGCACGCGACCCTCATGATCTTGTCCCCGACGACCAAGCCGCGCACCAGAGCCGGATCCTGCGTGGCGACGCCTACCGGACACACGTTCGAATTGCAGCGGCGGGCCTGGATGCAGCCCAGGGCGAACATGAATCCTCGGGCGCAGTTGCAAAGATCCGCTCCCGCTGCCAGGCGGGCAGCCATGTGAAATCCAGTGACGATTTTGCCCGATGCGATGATGCGGATGCGATTGCGGATGTCATAGCCGGTCAGTACGTCGTGCACGAACACGAGCCCGTCGGTTAGCGGCGCCCCGACGGAGTTGGAGAACTCCAGCGGCGCAGCCCCCGTGCCCCCTTCGGCGCCGTCTACGGTGATGAAATCCGGGAACGTACTTAGCTCGATCATGGCCTTGCAGATGGCCAGAAACTCAACAGGACTGCCCACGCAGAGCTTGAAGCCGACCGGCTTGCCGCCTGACAGATCGCGCAGTCGCTGCACGAATTCGACAAGCCCGCGCGGCGAATCAAACGTCCGATGCGCGGGGGGAGAAATCACCGCTTCTCCCAGTGGGACATGTCGAATGGCGGCAATCTCCGGTGTGATCTTCGACGCCGGCAGAATGCCTCCATGCCCCGGCTTGGCCCCTTGAGAAAGCTTGATCTCAATCATTTTCACTTGGTCGATCCCGGCTCGCTCTGCAAAGAGCTGCTCGTCGAACCCGCCCACCGCATCGCGGCAGCCGAAATAGCCCGTGCCGATCTGCCACACCAGATCGCCGCCCGGCTTGAGGTGGTACGGGCTGATCGATCCCTCGCCGGTGTTGTGGTAGAAGCCGCCTGCTTTAGCCCCTCCGTTCAGGGCCGCGATGGCCGCGCTGGAGAGCGATCCGAAGCTCATCGCGGAGATGTTCAGGGGTGATGCGTGGTAGGGATGCTTGCAGGCCGGGCCACCGACCTTGATCCGCGGTGCTTCGTGCAGTGCGGTTGTGGCCGCGAGCGAATGGTTGATCCATTCATACCCCAGCCGGTAGACGTCCCGCTGCGTGCCGAACGGCAAGGTCTGACGTTGCTGTTTGGCCCGCTGGTAGATCACGGAACGCAATTCCCGATTGAAGGGCGTGCCGTCCGTGTTGGATTCGATGAAATACTGATTGATTTCCGGCCGGATCAATTCGAGGAGGTATCGGAATCGCCCGATCACCGGAAAGTTGCGGATGACCGCGTGCCGGGTCTGCCAAGTATCCCCTATACCCAGCAGGAAGAGCGGCACCAACATCACCAACGACCAGACCACCGGCGGCCAGGCCAGCGCCACCACGAACACCGCCGCGAAGACGCCGGCCGAAACAAGGTAGAATGTGCGGATCATAGTGATGGGGCTCCTTCTACCGCGTTCGCAGGCGGATGCGGCGTGCCGTCCATCATACGCTACTTGCGGGTCGCTTCAAGAAACCACGCGGCCGCCCCGATGACCCCGGCATCGTTGCCCAGTGCGGCCGCTTCGATCCGCGGAAGATCGTCCGTCAGCCGCCATGTGGATGCTTTGAGCCCCGCTCGAACGCGATCCAGCAGTACCGGCCCGGCACGCGACACGCCGCCGCCAAGCAGAATCAGCTTGGGATCGGCAATGTGCTGTAAGGTGACACACGCCAGTGCAATGGCATCACAGCATGCGTCCCAGATGCGGATGGCTTCGCGGTTGCCGCGCACAACTTTGGCGATAAGCGCAGGAATCTTCGCCGGTTCCTCCCGCGTGACCACGCCGGTGTCAACCGCTTGCCGTTCCAGGCTCAA
>JBHHUB010000251.1:0-4206 GCA_046753625.1 Phycisphaerae bacterium
CGTCCGTAGATCGTCTCCACGCTGAATCGGCCTTTGGGATCGTACTCGCGCATTTCATGACGCAAGCCGGAGGGTAGGGCGGTGAAGAGTGGCTCGTCGATGGGCACATGGTCGGCATTCATTTCCAGAACCATGTTTCGTGTGCCCGTGCGATCGAACCGGAGCACGCCATGCAGCGCGATGCGTGCGTCTCCATGCGTGCAGGAGACGTTGGCGATCTGAACATGCCCGGGATCAATCAGGACGTCGCCGGAGAGCCCGGACAGAGCGTAGGGGAACTCCTCATGGCAGGCGGACAGGTTGGTGAATCCGAGTGCGATGTGCGACTCCCACGGGGCCGGCGTTTCGTTCAGGCCGTCGGGGCGTTGGAGATCAAAATCGACATCCAACGAACCGGAGGGGTTAACCGTAGCGTAGGCGCGATGATAGCGCTTCGGCAGCGCCGCCACCAGATCTTCATCGATTTGAATGTTGGTGCCGCGGGCATGCAGCTTGACCGCCGTCCAGGACTTCGCTCCGGCCAGGAAGGCATCGACCGCCACGCCGCCCTCGCCGTGTCGGCCGGTGATCCCCTTAACGAACACCCCTTCCGGCCGGTACTCGACTTGGCCGTGGATGTCGAAGACGCGGTAGGGGAACCAACGGGCTTGGGCGTCGGCGCCGCGCCCTTCGATCAGAAGTCGCGAGAGCTTCAGCGGCGCACCGGCCCCCGCCTCTTTGGCCGCGGCAATTGATATATCCGCGATGCCGTGGGGATCGTAGTTGCGGTAGAATTTGGCAAAACGATCCCACTGCCCGACGAAGCGTTGCTCGCATTCGGGGGCGTCGGGTCCGATTCGCGGCAGGCGGAAGCCCTTCAGGGAAGCCTTCACCTTGAATGCGATCTCGTCGAGCGAGCCGAACGACGCCATCCCGGCGTCCAGGGTGGCGCTGACCTTGCATCGGCTTCCGTGGAGCAGCCCCTCGAAATCGGCGGTCAGGCGCCCCGAAGCCACCGAAATCGTGCCGCGAACGCGCTTGAAATGGAGGTAGCGATGATCGGGCGGCAGAGGTCGTTCTTCGTCGTTGACCGGTATGGAAAGTGAGGCGCCGTTCAACTCGATCAGCGCCGACGGCGGATGGGGATCGCCGGAACCTAGATTGAGGTGGTAATCCCGCACGCGCATGCTGCCATCCAAGCCCAGCAGATCGGACCATTGCCCCGCCTGTTGCGACCGCGCGGAAACGGCCACAATTACCGATTCCAGCGACACCCACGGCAGTCCACCGCGGACGTTTTCGAGGTGTCCCGTGTCCAGATGCAATCGGGCCCGCCCACTCGCCAGTTGCGCTCGTCCACCTTTCCAAACAATATCATATTGTCGCTCGGCCCGGTCGGATGGAATGCCTCGGACGGAGAGCACGATTTCTTCGACGGTGCGGTCGCCGCCGGGTTCCCGGTAGACCATCTCAAGCCGGGCGTCTCGGAGTTCGATGGAAGGCCAGATGAAATGGCTTTCGCTTGTGCCCGGCTGCTGGGTCTTGAAGAAGCCGGTGAGGTTGGTGCCGCCCTCTGCCACGTCGCGCACGATGCGGCATGCCGGCTCGAGCGCGACGACCGATCGGATGCGCCAATGGCGGGAAAACACCGACCACCGATCATGATCGAGCCTCAACTCGCGGCAACTGAAGATCGGTTGCCGGTCGACCTTCCCCAAGGCCAAGGTTCGCTTCGGGTCGGAAACCGTGACATCCCACAAGGTGATGCCCTCAAGCCACGAGAATTGCGCCGCGCCGATGTGAACATCGCCGCGTGCGAATCGCTGCAGGTACCGGCGGGCGACCGCTCGAACCCGCTCAGGCGCGGTCAGGTCGTGGTAGACGACGTAGCCGAGTCCCAAGCAAATCACGAACAGTGAGACCAACGCCGCGCGGATCCATCGGCGCCAGACAGGCTTCGGCGTAGCTGGGCTGGTCTTGTCATTCACCACGATCGCGGTCCGCTGTAAGGGGTTCGTTTCGATCGGTGCGCATCCGGCGCGTGATCCGTCCGATCCCCTGGATCATGCCGACTGCTGCGAGGATTTCAATCATCGGCATTGCTGGAAGTCGGTACCGCACGCTGCCCACGAAGACCGCATGAAGCACGCACACAACCAACGCCGGAAGAAGGAGTAGAGCCACCGCCCTCCAGTCGGCGCCGTCTTGGTACCGTTTCGTCAAAATGATACTACCGACGCCAGCAAATACGAGGATCGGCAGTGTCCACATGGCTGAAACCCAGCGCACCAGCTCGGACTGATACGTCCCGACGTTGGGAAGCGGATTCCAAGTCCGAGCCAGTTTGGTCAGCGCGAGCGATAGGATGCGCCCGGGTTCGTCACGAATGCACACGACAGACGCCTCCGTGAAGTGACGGTTCCACTGCACTTCGGTGAGGTCTCGCACGGCTTGGCTCTGTTGAACGTCGCCCAGGTTGCTGCTTCCATCCGCTCCGGGGCGCACACCGTCGTATAGCGAGACGCCGGCACGCGTGGTGAGGAATCGCCACTCGCCGATGACGGTGTGGTTGCGGTAGGCCCACGGGAGCAAGGAGCCGGCCACGATGGCTGCGACGAGAGCCAGTCCGCCAAAGGTCTTAAGCTCGAACCGGCGAGCGCACCAGATAGCCAGCAGCAGCGCGCCGGCAAATACCAATCCTGCTTCGCGTGCGTGGACCACCAAGGCCGCCGCCAGGCCGATCTCAAACCATCGCCGCCGGGAGATCGTGCTAGTGCGACCCATGCCAACGGTACCGCTGACGCACCAGAGCAACAACAGCGCGGCGAGAAAAAGCGTTTCGGTCAGCAACAGGGACGAGATGAACACGAAGAACGGATCCAACGCCGCAAGCAGGCCCGCAAGGCATGCCGTTTTTCGATCCAGCAGGCGCCGGGCGAGCCACGCGGTCAGCACCGGAATCGTCGCGCCCAACAGCCAGTGCATCCCCTTCGCGGCGATCACGCCCCAGGGCAGCCGCGTAAATAGCGCCAGCAGGGCCGGGTAAAGGGGCATGCGGGTTGCGCGGAAGCCCAATTCATCAATCAATCCAGAGCCGGAAGCCAGAGACGACGCGATGGTCCAGTATTGCTGCTCATCGGGAAACTCAAGGCCCGTCGGGTCCGAGGCGGTCGCCAGACGCACGGTGCCCCACGCTGCGCGAACCAGCAGCGCGATCAGAAAGATCCACGCGTAGCATCGGAACGATCCGTTGCGGGCGCCGGAATGCGCCGGCGGCGTGCTGCGCGGATCAGATGGTTGGGGAGGTTCGCTCAAGATTCCAAGGGGCGCGCGCGCAGGTGGAGCACCTGCCGCGTGAGTTCGGTTATCTTTACGCGATCGTCAATACGATGGCCAATGACCCAAATCGGCCCAAGCTGGTCGCACAGCACCGCCACGCGCTGCCTGGCCTTCGGGTTGACCTTCGTGTCGATCAGGAAATCCGAGAGCTTCTTGGAACCCGGGGCGCCCAACGGGATGAATCGATCTCCCCGGCGGCGCGTGCGTACCACGAGCGGGGGATGTACCTCGTCAAGGTCCACGAACTCTTCGAGTTTCTTCGCCCTTCGGCGGAAGGCCGTAACATTGCCGTCTTGGGGTTTCTCAATAACGCAGTCGATTTCCAGGCGCCGGATGGGCAGGAGCGTCTTGCCGGGCAGGTGCACCGCGATTTCCGGCGAAATCTCTTCCCGTGGTTCATCCGTGGGCTGGGAAAAAATGAGGTGGCCGTAGCGTTTTTCGACGGTCATGGCGCCGGGCAACTGGGCCTGACGCCCGCTGGCGGGGTCCGCCACCAGATCCAGCACAGAGACCTGATGCGCGAACGAGAAATCCTGTTCGCCCAACCCAAAGGAGCGGTAGGCCAATCGGATGATTTCCGCTTGAACGATGCGACTCTTGCGCGCGAGCGCTTCGGCGTTGAGCGTGAGCATCTGATCGGTTCGGGAGACAATCAGGGTGGCGAAGGTCCGCTCGACGGTTTCACGCAGGTAATCCTCGACCCAATGGGCCTGTTCGCCAAGGCGGATGAGCGCCTCGCGGGTTTGTGGATTGATGCGCGAGGTCAGCAAGGGGAGGATTTCGTTGCGCAGGCGATTGCGCATGGGTTCGTTCGATGCGTTGGTCCGGTCTTCTCGATACGCGATGCCTTCGTTGGCCAGGTACCCGAGCAGGGTTTCTTTGGTGTAC
>JBHHUB010000252.1:0-4193 GCA_046753625.1 Phycisphaerae bacterium
GAGCGCCTGGTTTGCAACCAGGAGGTTGGCGGATCGTGCCCGCTCGGCTCCAGTGGGGCGCGGGTTGGTCTTGACGCCGCATCCTGTGGGGCATCGGGGTTTCTCAAGCGTGGGGCGATACTCAATCGGCCTGGGCGGATACCGCTTCGGCGGGCTTCAACTGCCGCTGAATCATGTCGATGAGCTCGTGGCGCTCGACGGGTTTGCTCGCGAAGCTGTCAGATCCGGCCGCGATACACTCCTTGCGATCGCTGGCCGACGAATGGGCGGTTAGCGCGATGATCGGGCCGGCATAGCCGTCCTGCCGGAGCTTTCTCGTCGCTTCGTACCCGTCCATCACGGGCATCTGCATATCCATGAGAATCACGTCGAAAGCATGGTCCGTACCATGCGCCTTCATGGCGGCCTCGGCAGCGAGCTTGCCATTTTCCACAACGATGACTTCAGCGCCGGCTTTTTTGAGGACGTGCGCTATGAGCCGCTGGTTATCCTCGCCGTCCTCTGCCAGCAGAACCCTGCGTCCGGTCAGATTCGCATCGCCTTGAGCGCGCACGGCGGACTCGACTTGAGGTTGCCAATCCTCCGTCCGGCAACGCGGTAGCGTCACCAGAAACGTGGTTCCCCGGCCTTGGTCAGATTCAAACGCCACCTGACCGCCAAGATGTTGCGTGGTCAGAAGCTTGACACTAAAAGTGCCCAGGCCGCGACCGGTACCGCCCTTGGTTGAGAACGACCGCTTGAACACCTGAAGTTGCACGTTTCGCGGCATCACCGTCGCGTTATGCACCGAGAAGCGCACTTGATCGCCGTTCGCCAGGGCGCACCTGACGGCAACTCGTCCTCCGGGTTCGCTGGCCTCCAGGGCATTCTTGATGAGGTTGCCCAGCACGCGGTTCAAGAGCACGCGATCGGACTGCATCGACCAACCGTCGGGAATCTGCGCTACGAACTTGATCGTGCGATCCTTCGCTACCGGATGAGTCTCGTATGCCGCCCTAAGATCGTCGAACAATTCATCGATGACTATCGTGGACCAGGAAGGTGTCAGCGTGCCGCGCTCGGCGGCGGCAAGATCGCGTTGTGCACGAATCTGCTCGATCAACTGCCGCGACAGGGCGTGCAGCCGGGCCGGATGCACGTCGGGACTGAACGCCTCGCCCCCCTCCAGCAGATCGGCGAGACCTTGAATCCCCCCGGCCACATTGAGCGTGTCGTGGAAGAAGAGCCGCTCCAGCGCCGCACGCCGCTTGATCGCCCCAATGTCCCGAGCCGCGAAGATCATCAATTCCAAGTCGTCCAGCTTCAGCGGCGTCGCGACGACTTGGAACTCCCACGCGCCCGGGTTATCGACGGACCCTGTGGATATGCGGCACTCCTCGTGGATGGCTTCGCCCGTTTTCTGGCATTGCAGTATCGAGTTCACGGCGCCGCAGGTCCGGCATGTTTCACTCGTGCCACAGCCGCCGGCTTGCTCGGTCGCGTGTATGCAGGCCAACACCTCACCGATCCGTCGACCCACGACGCTTGTTAGCTCCGTTACCCCAAGTGAAGTCAGCAAGGCTTGGTTGCATGCCACGATTTGACGATGCTCGTTAAGCAGTACGGCGACTTCCGGATAACCATCCAACAATGCCTGAACAACGTGGTTGTTCTGCAGGGATTCAGCCAGCGGACGAAGGGCCGTAGTTGGCGCCCGCGCAGCGGGTGCATGAAATGTGTCGGGGGCCGGAGCGCTAGGTTCCGATCGTTCGCTCATGACATTCTCACCCGTCGTTCTTCGCGCTTAGGCCCGGCCAGCCGAGAAACAATCCAACCGTCCCATCGACACGATTACGATGCGCCTGGACCCCAAAACGGTGACGTTTCGGCGTCCGATAGGATCAGCCGTCGCCAGCTTGGGCAGGCCTGGAGGAGATCCGGCGCGTCGCCAGCAGCAGATCAGCCCCACATAGCTGTTGGATCGGTTCCATCTCGTGCAGGGCGGCGGTAGGACAAGGCCTGCAAGGCTGCGCAGGCTGAGCGCGGCGGCTCGGAATCGAATGCGGATGAGCGCCGTGGCTTGCTCTTGCGTTCACGGAAGACAGGAAGCGGAGCCAGGTGAGTCAGGCGATGACGTTAAGGCTGTGCCCGTCGTCGCGATCACCATCGCCACCCACCGGCTCGGTGGTCTCTGCCACGGATTCGATCAACTGATTGACGGCCTCACCCTGCGATTTGGCGAGTTGGTTGGCTTTGGCCAATACCGCGAAATCAATCCTCTGCTGTGTGGCAGCTTGCTGGATACCACCGATCTGGGCGGCGGACGGAATGTTCATTTCTTCTGCCTTTGTTCCGGATTTCCATGATCGTTCACATCAAGATGGCAGTCTCTAGCGTCGGCCGCACACCTCACACCCTGTGTTCGTCGTCACTTGACGCCCCCAACTCTTGGAAAGAACCCGAATCCGTCTTCGATGGTCGCTGTTTCTGCGTTTTCGGACGCTAAACCGCCGATCCGACCCCGCAGCGAACCACCGCCGGCTTGTCGGGCGGCCACAACGAAGCACGATCCCAAGGTTTGCCAATCAACGCCGTTGCGGGTTCAATGCCCGGCGAGGCCGCCATGCAAAATGAAAACCAACGCTATACCTTCGATCGCGTCGTGCGCATGGTACTGTCCGCGCTGGCGCTGGCCGCCGGATTCGCGTTGCTTCGCTATCTGTCGGACGTGCTGTTGCCGTTTGCCGCCGCGGTGGTGCTGGCCTACTTGATCAATCCCCTGGTCAATGTGTTTGAAACCAGGACGAAACGGCGTGGATTGGCGATAGCCATTACACTGACGCTGATCAGCGTCGTGGGCCTGACCATGATCGCCATTGTTGTTCCGCTCGCCGTCAATCAGGGCCAGCGATTCGCACAGAATCTCAAACAGCTTCAAGCAGACCTCGCGCTGGACGAATGGAACACCACGCCCGAAGCTTCCCGCGCCACAACAGCACGCCCCGCCGCTCCCACATCCGAATCGCCGGCTGCGCCGTCCGGTGTCGAGGTGACCGGCGTCGCTGCTGACACGCCGACCCGAACAACTACGGGATGGGCTGAGTTACAGGCCGCGTTGGCGCAGTACCGCCTTTCCGCCAAGAGCGATCTCACGCGGAAGCAGCGGCTCGAACAGCTCCGGCTGGCGGTTCGCGGGACCTACATCGGCGACATGCTCGAGCACCTCATCACCTACACGCAGACCGAAAGCTTCAACGAGACGTTGGTTGATCTCGGCAAACGTCTGGCGCTTGGGGGTTGGTCGATCTTCACCTCCGCGCTGAACCTGATCCTGGGCCTGGCGGGGCTGATCATCGTATTGCTGTATCTTGTGTTCCTGCTGGTCGATTTCCCCGAATACGCCCGGACGTGGAAAACCTTCCTACCCCCGAAATACCGCGAAAGCATCACCGGCTTTCTCGACGAGTTCAATCTCGTTTTGCGCCGTTACTTTCGCGGACAGGCGCTCGTCGCCGGGGCCATGGCCGTACTGTTCACCATCGGGTTCACAGCAATCGGGCTGCCCATGGCCGTGCCCTTGGGGCTTTTCGTGGGACTGCTCAACATGGTGCCTTACCTGCAGACGATCGGGTTGATTCCCGCTGCCTTGATGGCCGGGCTACGCGCGTTGGAAACGAACGCCACGTTTACCGGGTCGATTCTCCTGACCCTGGCTGTTTTCGTCGTCGCGCAGGCCATTCAGGATGCCCTGATCACGCCGCGCATCCTCGGAAAAGCCACGGGCTTAAAACCCGTGGCGATCATGCTGGGCATCTGCATCTGGGGCAAACTGCTGGGGTTCCTGGGCGTTATTGTGGCCATCCCGCTGACCTGCCTGGGCATCGCCTACTACCGGCGATTCGTGCTCCGACACGCGGTCGATCAGACGGCCCCAACCGACCAAGGCACCCACCAATAACCGGCGGCCGCCGCCGAGAGCCCTTCGCTTCAGCGAGTACCCTGAGCCGCGGGCTTGAAGCCCGCGCGGCCATTGTGGCACAGCGCCCCTGAGGCTGTGTATCCGCAGTGTGGCACTGCGGCCATTAGCCGAGTACCTGATTGAAGCCCGCTTTCAACCGTCAGCCTCCGATCCTTCGACTCCCAATCTTCAACCTTCAACCTTCAATCTTCCAACCCCCCTCCCAAACACCCCCGTGGCCACGGTCATCATCAGC
>JBHHUB010000253.1:0-4099 GCA_046753625.1 Phycisphaerae bacterium
GGCAAAAGCATTGCCACTGGAACTACTGTCCGGGTGTAGACGACCGAGCGCTTACGCTTATCGATCCATGTTTCACCCGCTGCGCACGACCGCCATTGTGGGAGCCGGCGATCATTCTGACGTTACCGGCCGCACGAGATTCCCCGGCACGTTTCAACGCTCGTGCGTCGCACGATCCGCATGGCGGGCATGGATGTCCCCATGGCGGGGTCGGCCCCATGGGTCCGGTACCGCGAGCGTGCGGGCCGCACGACACGGCTGCGGCCGGTTCCTGAAATATCCGGAGATCGCAAGGGCTCGGGGCGCTTGTCGCGGAACAGCTTCGTCGGCCATGGCCGTCGGGTTGGCCCGAGCCGGCAACTATGATAAGCTAAGCGCCGGGGTCGGCGACGGCAGGAGCGGGGTGGGGCGGAAGAACCCCGGTAGAAGTGCCTTAATCGCGTCAGTTCTTACGCCGCGTTCGCAGCGCCGTTTGAGCTGCGCTGCGCCCCCCCCGACGTTGAACCCGACACCGTGAGCACGTTTCCAGGGAGGCTGAAAGATGATCCACCGCAATCGACCCTTTGGCGCCGGTATCGTGATGGGATTGCTGCTTGCCGGCAGCGCCCAAGGCGCTAACTTTTTTCTCAAGCCCGTCGGCGCGACGGGCCCGCATTCCATCAACGGCAACCAGATCATTCTGGAAGGGGGCGGGCAGGTCGTTACTTTTGAGATTCGCGTGGACGATTGGACGCAAGTGCCCGATGTCGGCGCCTGCGGCAACGGAGAGGTGTGCAGCGTCAGCGCGCAGGATTGTCCCACGGGCCCGTGCGTTCAACACGTGGGCCTGATCAACGTCTACCAGGCTACGATAGAGGGCGCTGGGTTCGAAGGCATCCTCACGCCGGTGTTGCTCGATCCTGCGCAGCTCATCGACACGACCAACCCGGAATTCGTGTTCTTTGGACTCGGCGGTGCCATCGCGGCGGTCAATACGAACAGCGACAGTTTTGCGTACGGTGCCGTGCTGCTCAACTCGGCGGCCTCGCCCGCATACGGGGGCGTGGACAAATATGGCGGGCGTCTGGACGTGGACGTGCCGGTCGGCGCGACGGGAACCTTCACGATTGGCTTCCGGCTTACGCCGACCGACACCTTCATGGGCGACCCGAACGGGACGCCGATCATGCCGATTTCGACCACCCCCGCGCTGCTCAGCATCGCCTGCCAGAGCGGCGCCGATTGCAACGACGGCAATGCCTGCACCACCGACGTATGCAATGCGGACAGCACGTGCAGCAACGACAACAACTTCGATGCGGCCGTGTTTTGCTGCAATCCCGCCAACGGGGCGCTGACCACTATCGACGACGGCAACGACTGCACCGACGACGTCTGCAATCCGACCGGCGCCGTGGATCATCTGCTGCTGCCCGCGGGCAGCGCCTGCGGCGACCCCGCGAATACGGAATGTGATGATCCCGACACCTGCGACGGCGCGGGGACCTGCTTGGCCAACCTCGCTCCGGTTGGCTTTGCGTGCGGTGATCCGTTTGATTCGGAGTGCAACGGTGCCGACACCTGCGACGGGAACGGTGCCTGTCAGACGCACATCGCCGGCCCGGGAACACCCTGCGGTGACCCCGCCAACACCGGTTGCAGCGACCCGGACACCTGCGACGGCATCGGAAACTGCCTGGCCAACGACGCCCCCAACGGTCTGGCCTGCGACGACGGCGCGTTCTGCAACGTCGGCGAACTCTGCATCGACGGTGTGTGCGCCGGCGGCTTGCCCACATCCTGCGACGACGGCTTGAGTTGCACGGCGGACAGTTGCGATGAGGTCGGGGATGTCTGCAACAACGACCTGGTGGCCGGCACCTGTTTGATCGGAGGCGGTTGCTTCGCCGACGGCGAATTCAATCCGGCCAACGATTGCGAGCAATGCGACGTTCTGGTTTCCGTAAGCGACTGGACGTTGCGCCCCGAGGGGAGCGAGTGTGACGACGGCAACGCCTGCACGGGTACCGGGGCGCCGGGCGTCGGCGTGGATACCTGTGATGCAGCCGGCGTTTGTGTGGGCGTGTTGGATCCCAACTGCAACGATGCTTGCGCGGATGCCGTGGAGGTCTTCGCGGGCGTCAACACCGGCAACAACGCGACCGCCAGCCCGGTCGACGACGCCGAAGCCTCGTGCCAGATCAACGCCAACAACGACGTCTGGTTCATGTACCTGGCCACGTGCGACGGACAACTGCTGCTGACCACGACGGGCACGGTGCTGGTGCCGGAAAACGATCCCGTGCTGAGTGTGTACGACGCCTGTGGCGGCAACGAGATTGCCTGTGACGACGACGGCGGACCCGGGCTGCAGGCGGCCGTGACTTTCCCCACGACGGCGATGACGCAATACTTCATTCGCGTCGCGGGATTTCAGCAGAATGTTGGCGATATCGTGCTGAACGTGATTCCGCTGGGGGATTGTGTCATCAACGGAATTTGCTACGAAGACGGAAGCGTGAATCCGGACAATGCATGCGAAGCGTGTGTGGCCGATGTCTCGAATTCCGGTTGGACGCCGCGAATCAAAGGGACGGCATGCGGCAATCCGACGGGCACCGAATGCGATAGTCCCGATGCCTGCGACGGCAACGGGGTATGCGAAACCAACTTCAAGCCGGATGGCGTCGCTTGCTCCGACGATGGCAATGAGTGCCGCTTTGACGTGTGCCAGCAGGGCCAATGTACCCATCCCCCGGTTCCGCCCGGCGCGGCCTGCGGTGATTCCGGAGAATCCGTGTGCGATCATCCCGATACCTGCGACGGCGTCGGCGTGTGTCGGGACAACTTTGAACTTCCCGGGGTCGCGTGTGGGGATCAATCCTCCGATCAGTGCGACAATCCAAACATCTGCGATGGGTCGGGATTGTGTGATGAGAACCTGGCACCGGTCGGCACGCCCTGCGATGATGCGGAAGTATGCACCGGCAACGACGTTTGTGACCAGGGTAGCTGCGCGGGTACGGGCATCGCCCAGGCACCTCTGGTGGACGGGCTGGCATCGCGTCATCTGGCCGTCACGCCGCTACCTGCAGGTTCGCCCGGGCCGGTCGCTCTGCGGCTCACGTCGGGGGACTTCCCGTGTCTGCTGCGATACATCGATCTGGACGGCTCGACGACGGACACGCCCGTAGCGCAGCTTATCGACGACTGGGGCACGGTTGTCGTCGCCGACGACGTTATCGTGCCGGGAACGACCTACTCCGTCCAAGCGGAGTGCGGGGGCTTTCTTTCCGCGCCAGGCACCGGTTCCACGGACCTCTGGGGCGATCTCGACGGCGACGGCACGGTGACGCTGGCGGATGTGCAGCGTACCGTCCTCGGGTTTCAGGGCAATTTCTCGCAGAACACGGCGGAGGAATTGGACATTTGGGGCTGCGTCCCGGATGGAATCATCAACTTCGACGACATCCTCCAGACGGTCTTGGCCTTCCAAGGCGGGACGTACGCGGACACCGGATGCCCGCTGCCTTGTCGGTAGCGGCGTAGTCGGTTGCGCTTTGGTTCTCGGAGACGTTGCTCGTCGGCGCGGCAACCGCGTGCTCATGCCGCGCGCGGTTTGTGTAGCGCGCCGGCACGGACACCGCGCAAGCTGAAGCATGCGGCTCGGAAAGGATTGTTGCAACGCATGCCCGAGCCGCGCTCCGATAGGCTGAGCCGCGGGCTTCAGCCCGCGCGGCGCCCCCAAACTCGCGCGGTGCCCCGAACCCGCGCGGCAACGCGGGCTCAGGTGGTGTTATGCCTTGCGACGCCGTCAGTACCCCGCGGCCTGGCCGTCCTTCCGGGACTCGGACGCGCCGAGGTAAACGTCCAGCCGGGCGTCGTACATGATGGCTTGGTAACCACCGTAGCCGCCATGGGAGGGTTCGAGGCGATGTCCCAGGGCTTGCAAACCTCGGCGCACCGATTCGTTCACACCGGACTCAAGGTGCAACACGCCGCCGTCGGTCATGCGTTCGCCGGTCGGCGCCGAGGATCCGGCATGCCGGAATCGAGCCGCGTCGCCGGCTTCTTGCAGGTTCATACCGAAATCAATCAGGTTGCAGACGATCTGCACGTG
>JBHHUB010000254.1:0-4069 GCA_046753625.1 Phycisphaerae bacterium
GTCGACGAGCTGAGCGAAGAGGATAAGTTGCTCGTGGCCCGCGCCCGCAAGATCGAGCGTTTCCTCTCGCAGCCGTTCTTCGTGGCCGAGCAATTTACCGGATTCCCCGGCAACCACACGCCGCGCGACGAGACGATTCGATCGTTCGAGGAGTTGTGCGACGGCAAGTGGGATCACCTGCCCGAGGCGGCGTTCATGTACGTCGGCAACATCGAAGAAGCGGCCGCCAAGGCGGAAAAAATGGCCAAGGACGCCGAATAATCGGACAAGGGAACGACGATGGCAAACGGCAAGACCTTTGAGTGCAGCGTGGTAACCCCCGAAAAAGTCGCGCTGCGCTGTGATGCCCAATCGGTCACCTTCCCCGCCCACGACGGCGAGGTCGGGATCCTGAAGAACCGCGCGCCGCTGATCTGCAAGATGGGCATCGGCGTTCTCAAGATAGCCGGGCCCTCAGACAGCCACACGCTCTTCGTCGATGGCGGCTTCGCTCAGGTCTGCGAGAATCAGCTTACCTTGCTGACCGAACAGGCCATCGCACCGGATAAGCTTCAGAAGGAGTCGGCCGAACAGGCGCTCATTGAGGCGCGAGCCTTGAAGGTCACCGATGAGCAATCCTGCAAGAACCGCTCCAACGCCATCAGTCGGGCTCAGGTTCAGCTCAAGATGATTGCCGACAACCAATGACCGTCCCCTAATCGTGGGCTGGAAACCCGCGCAGCCTCTCCGGCGTAGCCCCCTGCCCGCTCCAACTTTGCTGGATCGCTTCGCGCTTTTGGTCTTGGCGGGGGGAATCCCCAACCCTTCTCCCAAGAACCTCACTCACCCAAGACGCATCGGGAGCAATGGTCGGCAGATGCGCTAATCCCATACCTGCCAAGCGCTTACCCCGCCGGGATCGCGCGCAGCGCCCGTCTCGTCCCGGATTCGGACGCCAATCATTCGGCTGCGGATCAACCGGAATCCTTCAGGACGCCGGTTGATCGCTTGTTCCTGCGCGAACCAGACGACTTTAGGGTGCAGGCAGCTTAAACTGACCACCCGATCGGTGCCGATAATCCCTGGGTGTTCGGCCCGAAAGTCTTTATTGGGTATGCGTTTAGGGCAATCCCCGGAGACAGGCTCGGTTAGATGACTAATTCTCGCAACTTCACCGCCCCTGTAGGTGTGCTCCTCGTCATGCTGCTCTTGCTTCCGGGGTGCTACTCCATCCAGAACGGATGGCTCGATCCGACGGTCCTGGGGCGGTTTCAAGAAGGTGCGGTCACGGAAATCCGGACCTCGCTCACGCTCGACGATCAACCGTACGGCATCACGGGCGCGGCCTACCCGACGAGCGAAGATCTCGAATTCAAAGCCAACAACTACCCCATCCAAGGCGGAGACGTGCTCAACATCACCGTCGACGAATTGCGCGAACGATTCGTTCCGTTTCAAGACCCTCAGGCCACGGTCTCTCCAACCGGGTTCGTCAACCTTCCGGTCGTCGGTCGTGTTGAGGCGGCCGGGCTGACCGTTCCGGAGTTTGAAGACAAGTTGACTCAGACCCTCATCGATCGGGAAATCCTCATGAAGCCCGAGGTGACGGTCAACCCGCAATTCTTGCAGAAGGCCACCTATTCGATTTTCGGGATCGGCGTCAGCGCTTCCAACAATGCGCCGTTGCGCGCCGGTACATTCCCCATCCGCCGCCCCGACCTGCGCGTTCTCGAAGCAATCAATCAGGTCGGCGGTCTCAACGAATTCGTCACCGACGTCTTCATCTTCCGCAATGACGACGTCGCCCCGCCCAAGCCGGCGGCCACAGAACCTGAACCAGACGGTACGCCCGCCGAGGAGACGGCGCACGATGGATCATCGACCGCGCCTTCGGCGGTGGAAACGGAAACCGACCCCTCACCGATCGAAGAGTTGCTTGACGCCGTCGAGCAGGACGAGCCTGCGCCGGCTGGCGATGCAGAGGACGCCCCCGCGCCCGAACCCCCGGCCGCGCTCTTGGAGGGTGATCCTACCGATGCATGGTTGTACGTGGACGGCGAATTCGTCCCGAACCACAGATACGTCGCACCGAGAGAGGCGGAGGACGCCTCGCGGCAGGCGTTGGTGTTGGATTCCACGGCATCCACCGTCAATTGGGCCCGGGTGGCGGGCGACACAAACTTTCATATCATCCGCATCCCGGCCGAAGAGCTTCGCACCGGGGCGCCCAGCGCCAACATCTACGTTCGCGCCGGCGACGTGATTCGCGTTGTCAGCGGCGAGATCGGCGTCTACTATGTGATGGGGCAGGTAAACCGAACCGGTCCGTTTGCGTTCAATTCGGAGCCGATTACGTTGAAAGCGGCCATCGCAACCGCCGGCGGGCTGGCGCCGCTCGCCTGGCCCGACCGCTGCACGGTCTACCGAAAACTCGGGCAGCGAGAGCAGATGATCCAGGTCAACCTCGACCGCATGTTCGCGGGTAAAGAGCCCGATTTCTTCATTCATCGCGGCGACATCATCAACGTGGGCACGCACCCGTTTGCCCCGTTCCTGCAACGCATCCGGGCAATGACCCTGCCGAATATCGTCAATTCCCTCGGTTTCGGCTTCAGCTACACGCGCAACTTCGCGGACATCGACTCGTTTGGAGCCAGGGCCAATCCGAACAACCAGCCCGATTTGCTACCGCAGCTTTTCCAGTAGGAGCGATCCGTGAGCACGCCCATCCAAGCCAACGGCTCCGGATCCCATGCAACAAGCTCGATCTCCGCGCCGCTCGGGGCGACCCTCGCCGGATGCTCCGTCCGATGGGCTCAAGCGATCGTGCTTGCCGCACTAATCATCCTGGCCTACTGGGATACGATTCGCGGCGACTTGATCGGCAGGTGGATCAGTGACGGCAATTGGTCTCATAGCTGGCTCATCCCGCTTTTCTCCGTGTACCTGCTGTACGGTCGCTATGACGAGCTGCGTGCGGCGCGTGTCGAACCCGGTTGGACCGGCACACTCGTTCTGGCGGCGTCGCTGATGCTTTTCTTTGTGGCCGGGTGGGTCCTGCGGATCGCCTACCTGCAGCGTGTCTCCCTCGTGGGGACGATCCTGGGCACCACACTGCTGATGGCCGGATGGTCGGTGCTGCGCATCGCATTCGTTCCCATCGGCCTGCTGCTTCTGGCGATTCCCCTTCCGGCTCAGCTCTACATAGACCTGACCACGCCCCTGCGCGAGCTGGCGACGACCATCGCCGCCACGGTGCTCCCGATGTTCTGCCCGGGGCTGATGGTTGAATCGCAAGCCGTAGTCATCGATTATTTTCTTCCCGGCTCACCGCCCGGGCAGCTCAACGTCGAGGAAGCGTGCAGCGGCATGCGCCTCATGATGGCCTTTGTTACGCTCGGCGTGGTCATGGCGTATTTGAAGAACCGCCCCGGCTGGCATCGCGTAGTGCTGGTGCTCAGTTGCCTGCCCATCGTGGTATTGTGCAACTCGGTGCGCGTAACGATCACGGGCCTGCTGCACATCCACGGCTACCTGGATTGGGCCCGAGGCACGCCTCATCAGCTCCTTGGGATTTCGATGCTCTTCCTGGCGTTGGGGTTGTTTGCGGTGGTAGGTTTGGTGCTCGACCATTTGTTCGTCGAGCCACCCGAAGACGATGCGCCCCCGTCCTCGGCGGTTTCCTCCGGAGTTCACCGCGGCCCATGAATCATCGGCCGTAGGAAGCGTTGCTTATGTCCCCATTGACTTCCACCATCCAGGAGCGCATCGCGTTGCCGACCGCCGTGGCCGGCGCGCCGTCGATTGAAACCGGTTATACCGCCGGAGACATCCTGGCGATGCTCCGCCGGCGCATGCTCTTGATTGTCATCCTGTCGGTGCTGTTTTGCGGCGCAGCGGGTGGGGGCTTTGCCCTCTGGTGGACCACGTTCCCGGGGTATCGAAGCGAATGCCTGATCGAATGCATCACCAACATCCCTGCCACCGAGCTGTCGTTCGATCAAGAGCGATTGCGCCGCGAAGAACACGAGGCCTTCGTCCGATCCCAGGCCATGCTCTTCAAGAGCCCCGACATTCTGGGCGATGCGCT
>JBHHUB010000255.1:0-3987 GCA_046753625.1 Phycisphaerae bacterium
GGCGTCTGCAACTTGAAGTCCCTGCTGTAAAATCGGGCGGGGATCATTCTCGGCGGGGGCATCGCCACGCAAGATCGCGAGGTGCGGCTCGTTCTGGTTCAGCCCTCGTATCAGCTCGCTCGGCGCATAGAAAACCGAATCAACGCCCGTTTCCCCGGCGCTCGCAAGGTCGCCGACGCGCTCTCGCCGTCGTTTATCAAAATCAGCATTCCTCCGGAAGCGCGGGAGGATCCGGGGCATTTTCTTGCGCTGATTCGTGCTTTGTACCTGTCGCGTGATCCGCGTTTCGAGACGCGGGTGGCTCGGAAGTTGGCCAAGGAACTTACCCATCCCAAGTCAGACCATGCGGCGATTGCGCTTTGTTTTGAGGGGCTGGGTCAGGCCGGTTTGGGACAACTTCAGAAGCTTTGCACGCATCCCAAGGATTACGTTAGTTTTCACGCCGCCGTCGCCGCCGTTCGACTCGGCGATCATCTGGCGAGCGATGTGTTGGCCGGGCATGCGAAAAACGTATACAGCCCATTCCGGTTTCAGGCCATCCGGGCACTTTCGTATGCCAGGGATGTCGGCGCGGCGGGATTGGCGCTGCGGGATCTCCTTGAGGATGCCGATTCACGGGTTCAGATCGCCGCCTACGAAGGCCTGCTTCAGCGTGGGGATTCCTGGATCGATTCCCACCGAATCGGAAAGAGGAACTTCGTACTCGACCAGATCCCCACGTTGGGTGAGAACTTTATCTATTGCAAGCGTTCGGGCAGCCGCCGCATCGCGTTTTTCGGCGATGGGTTGCGCTGCAGACCTCCGGTGTTTTACAGCGCCGCCGACGACAGCATCTTGATCAACGCGCCGGCCGGGGCCGAGACGCTTTCCGTCATTCGCCGGACCTCCGGCGCCGGGCTGGTTTCGCCGGCCATTCCGGTTTCGCTGGACCTGGCGAAGATGGTCATTCTGTTCGGCTCGACCGCGGGGGTTGACCGCAACGGAACGGTGACGGGGTTGGGGTTGGATTATGGATCGGTCGTTGCGGTGCTGCAGCAGCTTTGCGAAGATCGTTCGGTCAACGCGAAGTTCATCCTTGAGCAACCCAACGTAGCAGAGCTGTTTGGTCCGCCGCGTCCGGTGGGCCGTCCGGAGTCAGAACGGTAGCTTGCGGGAAATGAGATGAAGATCAAGACAGTTATCGCCATGTTGGTCATGCTCTCCGGAATCGAGGCGTTGGCTCAAACACCAGAGGGGCATGGTGCAGCGCCGTTGCACGCGCCGACGCTCGGTGACTTGAGTCACTGGGATCAGGGCTTGTCTGAAATGTCCTACTACCGGGCGACCGATACGATCTACGGCGCGCCGCGCGACTACGTGCGTGTGCACCTGGTCAATCGGCAGTGGATTGATCGTGACGAGGGCGTGAAATGCGAAGCACAGAATCCCAACGCCGTGCCGGTCTTCAAGATCAATATTGCGGAGGAAATCCCCACGCCCAACTACAACTATCGGTATCTGACGACGGTATTCCTGGATCGTTTCGGGCTTGCGCCGCTAAAGATGGTTGCCTCGAGCCAGGAATGGTGCGGCACCACGTTCAAACACTTGCGATGGATGGAGGACGGGCTTTCCGTAAAGAGTTTTTCTTATTTTGGCGGTGAGGGGGATCAGACGTGGCAACTAAAGGAGCGGCCGTTTCCCTATGAAGCCCTGATTCTGCTCGCCCGCGACGTGGCGCTGGCCGGGAAGCCGCGGTCGCTGTCACTGCTTGCGCCGGTGCGTTCGACCCACGCCGTGACGCCGAGTGTCAAAGATGCGACGCTTGCAATCGGGCCGACGGAGTCCATAAGCACGCCGATGGGGCGTTTTGAGGTCATCCGGATCGATCTTGCTTGGGATGGCCCCCGGACGCAGTTTTACGTTGAATCCAACGCCCCGTATCGGCTCATCAAGTTCGTGATGGGCTCGGTGACCGGAGCCCTCCGGGGGCAAGAGGACCGCGCCTACTGGGACCGTTCCTGGAAGAGCCGGTACCACGACTTCAACCACGCTCCGTAGGCAGCGCAAGGTAGGCCGCGCAAGCTCCCCGGAGCGGCGGGCTTCAGCTTGCGCCGGCGTCTGCGACGTCCGCTAATCACATCGGGGCTCGGCGTGCGTGCGTGCTCGATTCAACTTGAGCAAAAAATCATCGAATCGCTGATTTCTTCTTGCACGAGGTGGAATCGTATTTGACTATTGTATTCGTGATCGGTGCCCTGTCCAATACGAGCGCATTGTCCGCGCGGTTCCAGCTCAATGGCAACCAGTCCGCGCTGTTCACCAGCATGCAACGACTGGCCACCGGCCGGAAACTCAACAGCGGCAAGGACGGTCCCGCCGCGCTGATCGCCAGTGAACGGCTCAATGCGGAGATCGCATCGCTTGAAGCGCAGACGAACTCGCTTAGCCGCGCCAACGCCAATGCCAACATTGCCGACGGCCACACCGCGGAGTTGGCCACGCTGTTTCAAGACCTTAACTCGCTGGTCGTCTCAAGTGCCAATCAGGCCGGGATGAGTGACGCGGAGCTGGCGGCCAATCAGATGCAGGTCGACAGCATCGTCGCCAGCATTCAGAAGTTCACCGGCGACGCCGTGTCGTCGCTGGATGGAATAACGCTTCCAGGCGGCGGCAACCAGGACGTAGCGGCTCAGCTCAACGCCGCCTCCGCGGCTGCACAGACCTTGGTCTCCGGCGGATCCAACGATCTGGCCAGCGGCAACGGGGAGGCCGCCCAAGCGGTTATCGCGCAGGCCATCACCGATGTCGTCACATCCAGGGGGACCATCGGTGCATTTCAACGCAACACGATCGGACCTCAGATTCGCTCGAATCAGATCGCGATGGAGAACCTCACGGACGCCAACAGCCGCATTCGCGATACCGACTTCGCGGCCGAAACCAGCAACGTCAACCGGCTGGAAGTACTCACGGCCGCCAATGTCAAAATGCTGAAAATAGCTCAGCGTCAAGCGGCTTCGGTGCTCAGCCTTCTGACCAGCAAGTCATAAGCCCGGTGGCACGCTCTGCGAAACGGGCGATCCGTTGAGCCGGCCCTCCTGCAGGGCGCTCCGCGGCGTATCGCTGTGGTCGGGGCCCGGGTACCGTTGGATGGCATGATGCGTTTGGGGTGGTCGTACCATGGTCAGAGCCGCGGGGCTTTGGCTTGCGCCGGTGGTCGCGCGAGCCAAAGCCCGTGGCTCCGTTGGAGCCGATCTTGGCCGAGCGAGGCCGGACTAGTGCTTTGACACACCTAAACTTTCGGGTTCGTTACGAATCAGAGCCGCGGGCGCCAGCCCTCGGACTGGTCCCACCGCTAGCGCGGTGGGCTCTGATGCGCGCGCCCAATTCCGGTGGCTCGGGCAGCGACAACCCATAGATTGCAGTGTGACCCTGCACTAGGCTCCGACGGTCGGGCTGTTGCGAATCCAACGCTCTAGTGTCAGGCGGATATCCTTTTCGGACGTAGCAGAGCCGCCTCCGCCCAAAGCCCGCTCAACGATGTTGGAGGCGACTCGGCCTTCGGGGCCACTTCCCAGACCGGAGCCCGCAAACTGAGCATCGAGTCCGTAGCCGGCCGCACGCGCCAACTCGCGTATTCTTCGCAGGACGGTCGTGCAGTCCACGGGATCAATCTGAAAACGATCCCGCAGGAAAGTCGTTACTTTTGCTTGAACCAAACTATCCATTGATCTTACCTTTCGTTTCGGGCCATGGCTGCCGCGCAGCGCAAGGCCACGATTCGCCCGCTCATCCAGGCAAGCCGCCGGTTTGTGCCGCGGGCGGCAAGACGGCCCGGCTTGGAGCCGGACCGCGCCGCCCCCTGCCGGCGGGCATGCCCTCCATCACGTCGCGTACGCGGAACGCACCGGCACGCTGCGCCAGGCTCGAGCCCGGCGGGTATCCGAGAGATCCGTTAACCGCCACCGGGAGCGCGCCACTTGTCCATCTCGACGACGCTGTCCG
>JBHHUB010000256.1:0-3927 GCA_046753625.1 Phycisphaerae bacterium
TCCTGTCCCTTACGGCCAGGAAACCTCCACGAGCCGGTCGATCAGATCGCTTGACCGCACCATCGCTTCTTCGGAAAACGCGCCGAAGAAGCCGCGAACCTCGTCGAACGCCTCCCTGAATGCCTGGCGGTCTCCGCTCTTGACCATCCGGCTGAGCGCGGCGGCCGCGTCGTTGAACGCATCCATGACTTGCGGTGCTTTCGGGTTGGCCATCTCGATGGCCCCGTACAACTCGGGCGATTGCCCGAAATGCCGCGCGGTCATGATGAGTTCCATCAGGTAGATCGGCGAGGTAAACGCCAACGTTTCCTCGAGCCCGACGCCCAGTCTGGCGAGCGTGCGGCCCATGACCTCCGTCGCGAAGTGCACGAGCACTTGCACGACGGCCATCGCCTGGTCGTGTTCCGCTGCGGTGGCTTCTTTGATCACCAGGCCGCGGGCCTGAAACATGGTGGTCAGCCAATCATACCATGCGTCCCCGCGGCCCTGACACATGACCATGCGCTGCCCCTGCAATGAATGCACGGATGGATCAAACAGCGGGTGGGTGGCGGTGACCGATGACCGAGCGTGCTCCAGCATGGCCGCAAGCGGTTGCTCTTTGACCGACGTTACGTCCATGAGCAGGCCCTCCGGGCGGACGCGCGGCCCAAGATGTCGGATCGTTTCCACGGTTTGGTCGATCGGCACGCTGATGACCACGACGTCGGCGACGGACGCCGCCTCTTCCGGTTTCAGATCGGTATCCAGATCGGCGAGCATCACCGCGTGTCCCAGATCGCCGAACAATCGTGCCAGGCATCGCCCCATTCGGCCCGCTCCGCCGATGATCGCGATGGATTGCGGCTCGATATCCATGGGCACTTCCGCTTTCAAGGCCGCTTGCCGGTCGCGACTGCCCCGCAGGATCAGCCGGAACAGGCTCTCGATGATTTCCGGAGAGAGGCCCAGCGGCGTCGCGCGGTCGCGCCGGTCGGTCAAGATGTCGCGCTCCCGCGAGGCGTCGCGGATGCGAACCTGATGCAAATGTTTGTACTGCGCGACCTCCGAGACCAGCGCGCTTCGTCTTGCCAGAAGGGCGAGCACGTCGCGGTCGACGGCGTCAATGTGCGCCCGAAGCACGGGCAGGGATCGCGGTGCTCCGGGCGGTTGGGTGGCATGTTCGTTGGCCATCTGTGTGGTCTCCAAGAAAAAAGCGTCCATCCGATTCCGAGCCGCAGTTTATCGCTTGCGCGGCGCTGCGCGTCAGCGCACCATACGACCCCGCAGGCCGCGCGGGCTTCAAGCCCGCGGGTCGGGGGAAGCACGAAGGGCTTCAGCGCGGGCCGGTCGGCCGAAATAGAAGCAATTGCCTTGCGAACGCCTCTTCGCCTGCTTTGAGCCTGTAGGGGAACGCCGCCAGGGTCCGTAGCTTCAGCGTTTTGCCGGCACGCCGGCCATCGAGTTGCTCCGGGTCGGTCATCCTCGCGGTCTTGTAGACAGCGATGGTGCCGTGCTCGCCGACATGGGCGTCGCCCATCGCCAGGCATGGTGCCACGGCGGCGACCGCCCGAAACGTGACCAAGTCGAAACGTTCCTCGCCGCGCCAATGCGCCGAATGTTCCTGGACCACACGCAAGTTGGGGATGTCCAAGGTCGTGGCCGCTTCAGCAAGAAAGCCGGCTTTTTTCTTCTTAGCCTCGAGCACGGTGACGGACAGTTCGGGGCAGGCGATAGCCATGGGAAAAGCGGGAAAGCCGGCGCCGCTTCCGATGTCGAGCATCGTTTGGGCGGTGATGTCCGCGTTACGCATCCAGGCAAGCAGCGCCAACGAGTCGGCGTAATGCTGCACGGCCGCGGCCGCGGGCTCCACGATCCGCGTCAGATTCATCACGCTGTTGCCGCGCAGCACTTCGTGGTAGTGCGCCTGCATCGACTCGAGCACATCGAAGCCGAGCTGCAATTCGATGCCTTCAAGAGAAGCTAAGAGCGCGTCCCGAAACGCCGTGCCAGGATCCATCATGCACCGCATTTTCGGCCATTTCGGTCGGATAAGCCACCCCTCCGTCGGAGGAATCACGGGCGTCGTTGCCGACGCTGTGGTTGGGGATCCTCAGGCCGAGTCAGCACGCCTGCCGCCTGATTGCGGGCCACGCCATGCAAAAGCAATGGTCATGTGTTGGTCGGTTCCGGTGAACCGTGCCGGGCTGCGTGTGCGCTGGGAAGGATCTGGATCACCGTTCGTAACACGCGGAGCCTACATGCCAATGCCATTGGTTTGCCGTGGGCTGCTTTACAACTGCCGGGACAGCAGTGTCCTGCACGTTTACGACGCGAAGTCCGGTAAGAAGCGGTACCGCATGCGTTTGGGGGAAGGCCGCACCGGGTTCACTGCGTCGCCCGTGGCCGGCGATGTGTTTGAGTTGGGTGCGACCAACAGCCTCGGCGAAATCTGCATGGCCACCCCGACGATATCCCAGGGCGTGATCTTCTGTCGCGCCCGGCATCACTTGATCGCCGTCGACCGCGCCGACCGACCCGCCGCGCCCTGATCGGCCCCCCGAGCCTTATCGGGCGGTGCGTTTGTTGGCCGAAGGTGGCGGGGATGGTTTTCGGCCGGTCGTTGAGGCGGTATGTATCCGCGCGTCTTAACGGACGTCTCCGACGCCGAGCCGAGGGGCCTTCGTCAAGCCTCCAAGACACTTCTCCGATAGCGAAGATAGGGATGCCGGTTCGGTCTGGCCTTGGAGGCACGCATGTCCGCGCGATCGCGCCTGCGCCGGGGGGAGACCGTCCGAACCGGCAGGGAATCCTACCTAAATACGTGAAGGGCAGCGGTGATTGGCTTCTTGTCGATGGCGATGGGAAGCCGTGGCGGCACGACGTTCTGCAGGGGCATCGAGCTTGTCGGCTGCATGTGCCAACGGCGCCAAAGCGGCTGATTGGGAGACAAACATGAGCGAGCCGGGGGCATGCCGACATGAGACGCCGAATCCGGCTTCGCTGTGGGTTCGTGTTCGGGTCGTCTGTCTCGTTTTCCTGTTGGTATTCGCGTGCGAATTCGCGGTCATGATGGTCCTGCCGCTGCTCGGCGTACCGGCGGGCAACTGGGAGGCGGCCGCCGACAGCGCGTTGCTTTCCCTCCTGCTGGTGCCCGGCTTGATCTTACTCGGGTTGCTGCGCGGCGGACATGGCCGCGATGAAAGACCGAACGCTTCACCGCAATCACGAGGATGGTGGGACCGTCTTTGTTGCTTGCGCAACCAGTACATTGCCGTCCTGACCCTCTTGAGCGTTGGTCCCGTGATCTGGCTGAGCCACTCGATTCAGTCCGAGATCAGCGCCGCGATGGAAGAAAAAGCATACGAGATGGCCGACTTGACTCTGGACCGCAGTGAACGCGAACTAGGTCTTTTCTTGGAACAGATGCGCCGGGACGCCGTGAGCATTGCACATTACCCACCGATCCATGGCTTGCTGCGGTGCCGGGACGCCGGTGGCGTGGATCCGGTGGACGGTTCGACCGCGGCGCAGTGGCGGTCCCGACTCGAGTCGCTCTTCGTCGCGTTTGGCTCGGCGCGGCAGGATGCCTTCCAGATACGCTTCATTGACGAAGAGGGCCAGGAATGGGTGCGCGCTGAGAGCCTCAGCGGGTCGCTTGCGCCCGTGCCCGCGTCCCAGCTACAGGACAAGAGCACGCGGCCCTACTATCGCAACGCCATCCACCTGCCGGAGGGGCAATGCCACATCACCGATTTGGACCTCAACAAGGAGCATGGGCGCGTTCAGGTGCCTCATCGCTCCGTCATTCGCGTATCCACTCCGGTCTGGTTCGAAGGGCGGCCCCGCGGGGTTGTCGTGATCAACTACAGGCCGCAGTTTCTTCTAGGGGGATTGGAATGGATGAACGACGGGGAGTTCTTCCTGGCGAGCCAGGAAGGCGTTTAC
>JBHHUB010000257.1:0-3912 GCA_046753625.1 Phycisphaerae bacterium
GGCGACGTTGGCGACGCCTTCCCGAACGATCCCACGGAGACCGCCGATACCGACGGCGACACCGTGGGCGACAATGCCGATGATTTCCCCATGGACCCCGATCAAACCACATTGGGCGGGAGCAACGCCAACGCAGGACCCACGGCCACGGGCGGGTTCTGCGGCATGGGCATGCTTGGCGGGATGGTTTGGATTATGGGGGGCTTGCTGCTCGTGCGGCGGCGCAGTGCCTGTCGGGTTGCCCACTCTTGAGGGGTAGCCCACCTCCTTTTGGAGGTGGGGGAGCCGATGATGGTCGCGGGCTGACGCCTGCTTTCGCCGACGATCCAGACCTCCGTGTTCCTGCGTCCGTGCCGGATGGCCTTTCAAATCCTATTGACCGTGAGATCATCGGCTCCCCCATGTCCAGTAGGACATGGGCCACCCGCCGGGCTGTTGCACCGTTCGCAAACCACAGCCGCGAGGCAAGACACAATTTCGCAGGCAACTCTCATTGGCGGGTACTGGCGTCGCGCGCAATAGATTCTATACTGATGCGTGGTGGCTGCGGGATCGCTTGGGCAGCCCCGTGGGCGCGGCTGGTATGCGCGTGAGTCGGAAGCGCGTGGCATCTTTGGCAAGACGTTCACCGTCAAAGGGCGTCCGTACGTTTGTTTCCGGATTCGTCGGTCGCCAACGGCGGCAAGGGCGTCGGCCCCCAAATCGTTGACATCTTGAATGGAGTCTCGAATGGAAACCTGTGTTCAGTTTTCGCTGTTTTTGGTGAATAAACCTGGCGTGTTGACCCAAGTCTTCGCGGAATTAGGCAAGGCGAAGGTCAATGTCATAGCGTTAGCCATGATGGATTCGATGGAGCACGGCGTGCTTCGCATGGTGGTCGATCATCCGGACAGGGCAAGGCTCGTATTCCAGAGGCTCAATTATCAGGGGGCCGAGGCGGAGGTGCTCGCCGTCGGTCTGCCCAATAAGCCGGGAGCGGCCGCGGATCTATGCGAGAAACTCGCGGCCAAGAAGATCACGATCGGGTACATGTACTGTTCGAGCGCGGCGCGCGGCGGCAAAACGACCGTCTACATCAAAGTCCCGGACGTCAAGAAGGCCGTGAAAGTGCTCGATGCCCCGGCTAAGGGAACCCGCCGCGATATGAAAGTCAAACTCCGGCGACCGGCGGTTCGGTCGCGCCGCTGATGGGCGAGCACGCCGTTAATAGGATTGTTCGAAACGAACCGAGCCGCGGGCTTCAGCCCGCGCGGCACCCCGGTTTCCGGTAATGCCATGCTGCTCTGAGACCGCGCAGGCTGAAGCCTTCGGCTCAGAAAAGTGCTTCCATCGCTGGCCAATTACGATGCCGTCGCGACGGCTTCAGAGAACAGTTTCAAGCCGACGTCCAATTGCGCTTCATTGATGCACAGCGGCGGACAGAAGCGGATGCTCGACTCGCCACAGGGAAGCACGATGAGCCCGCGCTGAAACGCTTCGAGTGAAATCTTGTTGCGCAGGTCCGGGTGGGGCGCGCCGCTACGGGCATGAACCACGTCGACCGCGCGCATGAGGCCGAGACCCCTTGGGTTGGTCAGCGTCTTGTGTTTCTCCGCTAGGCCCGCCAGCCGATTCTGAAGCGTTTCGCCGAGCGTCGCCGCATTGCTCATGAACTGCTTTTCCACCAACTCAATGGTGGCCAGCGCGGCGGCGCACGCGACCGGGTTGCCGCCGAAGGTGTTGGCGTGCGCCCCCGGAGCCCACTGCATCAGGTCCGCCGGAGCGACCAGCGCGCCGAGGGGGAGCCCGCTCGCGATGCCCTTGGCCATCAGCACCATGTCCGGGACGATGCCGAAGTGTTCGAACGCGAACCATTTTCCGGTACGACCCATGCCGGATTGGATTTCGTCGCAAACGAGCAAGATGCCGTGCTTGTCGCAGAACGATCGCAGGTTGGGGAGAAAATCCGGCTCGGGGACGATGTATCCGCCTTCTCCTTGCATCGCCTCGACGAAGATGGCCGCGACTTCCGTGGGACCCATCTGACGCTTGAACAATCGCGATTCGATCGCATCCACGTCTTGATAATCGACATGGGCCACCATCGGCAGGAACGGGCCGAAATGCTCGCGATGCCGGGCTTTGGACGAGGTAAGCGACAGCGCGCCCATCGTTCGGCCGTGAAACGCTCCGTGGAACGCGATGAGCCATTTACGCTTGGTGGTGTATCGAGCGAGTTTGATCGCCGCCTCGACGGTCTCGGCGCCGCTGTTGGTCAGGAATACCCGCTTGGGTTTCTTCCCGGGGGCGATGGCGGCGAGTTTGCTCATCAGCTCTGCCATCGGAGGATAGTAGAAATCCGCACCGCAGATGTGGACGAGCGACTCGGCTTGCGTCTTGATCGCCTGCACCACATTCGGGTGGCAATGACCGGTCGCGCAGACGGCGATGCCGGCGCTGAAATCCAGAAAGCGATTGCCGTCGACGTCTTCGATAACCGATCCGACGCCACGCCGCGCGACGAGCGGATAATCCCGCGTGTACGAAGGCGAGCTCACCTGTTCGTCGGATTCGATGACCGACTTGGCGTTGGGGCCCGGTATGGACCCTTCAATCCAAGGCGCCGGGCCGATCCACGAGTTTTCTGACGACTCCGATTGTTCCGAACTGATCCCCAGCATATTCATTTCTCCATCGCGAATCCGCGGGTTGATTCCCGGTAGACGATACTGAAAACGCACTCACCGTGTCATCGGCGAGTTGACGCACCCGCCACACTTGTGCGTTGACGTTTCTGCTCTGGTGGGTTGGGCCGCTTGGTACGACGATCCCATCCGGCGTACTCGGACTGTCTTCCGCCACACCGCGGTCAAGGCGGACCCGGCCGCGGAATGGCTGGTGACCCATCAAACCCTGCGTGCCGGAGCACCCGGGTCGGATTGTAGCGAGCTTGCGCGGTTTTTGCTGCAAGCCGGGCAAAACTTTTTGGCCAACTCCGATAACCGGGCCGCGTGCGCGGCGCGACCGCCGCATCAAACCTTGTTATGGGGCGTTTGGGCGGCCCTCGTTCCGTCCGGCAGGCGTACGAACTCGTAATCGCCGAACAAGCTGGGCGCTTCCTTCTGTAGAATCTCGAGCACCAGGGCGGCTACTTCGCGGATTTCGGTTTCTGCATGCTCGTTGCAACGCAGCTCGATGAAGTGACGCAGCGCCCGGGCGTTGGCGGTAACGAAAATCTTGGTCTCCGTAGCATTGGGCAGGACGGATCGGGCCGCCTGCCTGGCCATTTTCCGGCGGAGGGTCTTGTCTTCAACGTCGGCAAACTTGGCCTGCAAGCCGTCGACCAGCTTGACATACGCTTCCTGGGCGTGCTCGACGGCCGCACGGTAGATTTCGTGCAATTCCGGATCGTCGGCGATGCTCGCCGGCTCAACGAACTCGGCCACGGATTCATCCACGTAGCGCTGCGACAACTGTGAGTAGCCGAAACCCGCGCGATGGCGGACTAACTCGTGCGTGCAGGAACGCGACACGCCGGTAAAGATGAAATTCCAAACGGTGTGTTCCAGTACGCTGCCGTGGCCGACCTCCTTGATGTGGCCCAAGTAGGCGCTGTTGCCACCGGGCCGGGGCTTGCGGAAACTCATATAGCAAAGCCGGCCGGCGATTTCGGGCAGGGCTTCCGAGGGCGACTCGGCATCCGTGGTCCACTCGCTGACATCGTGGTCGTCCAGGAATTCTGCGATGGACGCCTCACTGAGCACTTGCCGGCCCACCAGATAAACCTTCGGATGTCGGATGATCTTCACGTTCGCAACCCTCCGGGTGGTATCGCGGATTTCTGCCAGGGCCTGCAACGAACACACGCGTTGACGCGGCTAGTGCTTTGACACACCTAAACTTTCGGGTTCGTTACGAATCAGAGCCGCGGGC
>JBHHUB010000258.1:0-3892 GCA_046753625.1 Phycisphaerae bacterium
AAAGCCGGCCCCAGTTCGGATTGAAGTCTGCAACTCGACTTCATGAAGGTGGAATCGCTAGTAATCGCGGATCAGCTACGCCGCGGTGAATGTGTTCCTGAGCCTTGTACACACCGCCCGTCAAGTCATGGAAGCTGGGAGTACCCGAAGTCCGTTTAGCTAACCCGTAAGGGAGGCGGCGGCCGACGGTAAATCCGGTGACTGGGACTAAGTCGTAACAAGGTAGCCGTAGGGGAACCTGTGGCTGGATCACCTCCTTTCTAGAGGATAATCTAGAGAACTGGATGCTAGAGCGCTGCGGCTTTCGCCGCAGCTCACTGGAAACTGAATGAGGGGTTTTACTCTTGATCTAGTTTCCAGTGTCTGGTTTCCAGTTTCTTGACCGTCAGCGCGATCTCAAGCGGAATCGGCCTCGGTCGGTTCCGTGGCGACAATTCTGTCCTTGATAATGAAGCGCCCGGTGTGTGGGAAACCATACGCCGGGCGTTTTTTTGGGTTCGCTGATTGGCGGCGTGTGGCCAAGTCTTCGCGAAGGTTCGTGCGACCCGTTGGCGTAGGGTATCGTCAGCCACGCCGTGGACAGGAGCCACGTTGTGATCGCTACCACTAGTGCAGTTTCACTTTTTGTGTAGCGGCGCCGAAAGCCCTTCGTTGCAACGACTACCCTGAGCCGCGGGCTTTAGCCCGCGCGGCCGTGGGGGTTTGCCAAACAACCGCTACACGAAAGATGCAACCGCTCTAAACCTAACCGGGGGTATCCGCGCTCCAAGTTCGGGATGGCTTGGCTCGCTGCCGTGCTACACGTGAGCCCGGTGACGAAGGGTCAAGATGAGCGTCGCCCCACTGACAAGCAGCAAGGCCATCATGATCATGCCCCATGCGGAGACGGCGGGAATAGGGAACCCCACGGAGGAACCGAGGGCGATTCCATGTAGATTAACCAAGCCATCGGCAGTGGTTTCGAGGTTCTCGACGCCCGTCCCGTCCAGGTTGGCGCGCCTCACGCTGGCCGGGTTGGCCTGACTGGTCCAGTAGATTTTCCCCGCAGCTACGTCGAGGTCAATGCTGAACGCATCCGCCGCGACGGCTGACGCGGCGATTTCCTCGACGCCCGTGCCGTCCAGATTGGCACGTTTGATGCTTCGAGGGTAGTTTTCCGTCCAGTAGATCTTCTCGGCCATAGCGTCGATGGCGATGTCATTCGCCGTGGAATCGACCGCGTTCAACGCCTCGACCGCTGACCCGTCGAGGTTGGCCCGAAAGATATTCCTCTGTGGGTCGCCGCCGCTGAGGTTGTCAATCCAGTACATCTTGCCCGCGCTGAGGTCGAGATCAATTCCCATTAGGGAGTTCGTTCCCGCGTTAACCAGGTTTTCGACGAAGGAGCCATCCAGATTGGCCCGGCGCACACCGTTTTGTGACTCGGTCCAGTAAATCTTACCTCCGGCAAGGTCAAGGCTGATGCCGTGCGGGGAAAACCCGGTCGGGTTTGTGACGATACTTTCGACGTTAGAGCCGTCCAGGTTCGCCCGATGAATCGTGTCGGTTGAAGGGTCCGACCAATAGACCTTACCGCCAGTGTCGTCGACGGCCATTTCCCACGGATTGCCAAGCCCGGATGTGTTCGCGGCCAAGTCTTCAATGTTGGTTCCGTCGAGGTTCGCCCGCTGCATCCTCTGAGCGCCGGTCGCGTGATTGAACCAATACATCTTGCTCCCAACCGGATCGACGGCGATGTGGCTAATACTGCCAAGCCCCGCCACAATCGTGCCGTAGGCGCCCGTGTTCAGGTTGGCTTTATGAATCGCCCCGGTGTTCCACGTAGTCCAGTACAGCTTATGGGCGGGCGAATCAATGGCGAGTTGAGTGCCCATCACCCCCACCAGGAAATCCTCGGCGCCAGAACCGTCCAAATTGGCGCGTTTAATCCTCTGGAAGTTGAAATCCATCCAGTACATCTTGCCCGCAGGCACATCGAGGGCGATGCCATGCGGGAAGCCCAGCCCCTGGATTGGCAGGTCTTCCATCATGGATCCGTCCATATTGGCTCGATGGATTGTTTCGTCGCCCTCAACTCCGAATTGGCCATGGTCCGTCAGGTACATCTTGCCCGCGCCCAAGTCGAGGGCGATCCCCTTGAGAGACGCTTGGGAGGGCAGCGCGACCAATTCCTCGACGGCGGAGCCGTCCAAGTTGGCGCGGAAAACCTTGCGGACATCGAACCAATACATCTTGCCCCCTGCCACGTCCAGGGCGATTCCCAGCGGAGAGCCCGTGTTGACGACGTCGACAAGCAGTTCGATGTCCGTTCCGTCCAGGTTGGAACGTTTGATCATGTCCAGCATCGAATCCGTCCAGTATACCTTGCCGGAGGCAACATCCAGGGCGACGCCGCTCAGAGTACCCAGCTCGGCCGCCAGGACAACTTCGGCGTTGGCGCCATTCAGGTCGGCCCGTTGAATCGTTAACACGCCTTGGTCAAGCCAGTACACTTTCTGCGCCTGTAGGGTGGCGCCACCGAGACCAAGGGCTATCGCAAACGCCGCGAACGCAGTCGACTTACGCTGGGTCATCCTCCAACTCCTTTCTAGGTTTTCCTGTCTGGCCGCGTCCCAGGGACGCCCGAAATGCGATCGGTCACGACACGCCGGATCTCTCACCCATCGAACCTCAACCTGTCATCGTACCCGGATGACGCACTCGATGCAAGCGGCAACGACTCGTGACGCTGCGAATCTGCGAATCGGGTGTGACCATCTTCTGTGGCAACATCGTTCCAGGCCGTGCCGTGGGGCGTGTTCAACCCATGTAAGGGGCGAAGAAGCCGGGTAGACTCCGCCCTACGCTTGGCGATGCCACAATGTCTGGCCACACCCTGCGAATCTGCGAATGGGTGCGTAGCTGAATCGGCGGCGGGCTGTTCTGAGGACCGGGGGGGGCAAGCCCGGTGACATCTTTTCAGAGCACCGTGTGCAAGCCCGGTTACATCCTGCCGCGGATGTTCGCGGGCTTTCGCCCGCGGCTCTGAATTGGCTTACCTATCCCGCCGGAAGTGCCACGGGCTCGCATATTTACGAGTGACGCGACGCTACCGGCAAACAGAGCCGGTGTATCCGTCCAGCTTGCCGCGTTTACGCTGGGCCGCCGCCAAGACGTATGCTCGGGCACGCCGGCTCACGGCCGCAAACGTAGGGCGCCACGACGCGGCGTCCCCTTCCGTGATGGATAGATACCTGCGCAGGCATCGGGCATAGTCCGTTGCGGATAGATCGCGGCACCCCACCAAGCTGGCCGCCAGCCGAACGAGTTGCCGGGTTTCGTTCGGTCGAAACGGTTGTTTCCGCAAACCGTCCAGATCCACGACCCAGATTCGAGGCGGCACACCTTCCGCATTCCAGTTCGTGATCAGGACATTAGAAGCCTTGAGATCGCGGTGGCCAAGACGTTGGGCCTGCATGGTCGCCAGAAAGCCCGCGATGGCTTCGCCGATTGTTTGTTTGGCCCGGCGTCGCGTGCGCGGATCGAGCCGGGAAAGCTCCGACGATACAAGCTGATCCAAATCCACCGCGTCGAGGATCCGCTCGCTGATGAGCCATTCGCAAAACGACGGGCCCGGCACCCGCACCTGCGCGAGCGGGACCGCCGTGGACAGGCCGGCTTGAAGCATGTGCACCGCGCAGCGCCGATGGCGCTCCGCCCGCGAGCCGCCCAACGGCGCCATAATCCTGCGCCCCCAACCCTGCCGCCGAAACTGCTTGCACACGACGTCAAACCGCGCAGCGCCCACCGAAAGCACGCCTTGAATAACCCGTGTGGTGTCGGAATCCTTGAGTGTGATGGAGTGCTCAAGACCTCCGGCGCTACTGCAGAGCCGCCCGAGCGACTCGCGCCA
>JBHHUB010000259.1:0-3879 GCA_046753625.1 Phycisphaerae bacterium
TGTTATCCAATCCGCCGCCCACTGCGGACCAAGCTGATCCGTTCCACTTGGCGATATGGTTGGCCGCGCTTCCCCCGGCCGTCGTAAAGAAACCCCCCGCATAGAGTGCCGGGCCGGTCCCGTCGTCGAACACGGCTAGGGCACGCGGTTCGTCATTCAGTCCGCTGTCCAGTGCGGACCAAGCCGAACCGTTCCACTTGGCAATGCGGTTGGCGCTGCCCTCCCCGGCAAATATGAAACCGCCCCCCGCGTAGAGTGCCGGGCCGGTCCCGTCGTCGAACACGGTCATGGTGAGTATCTCGCTGTCAAAACCGTTGCCCAGCGCGGACCAGGACGCCCCGTCCCATTTGGCGATCTTATTGGCGCTGACTCCCCCGGCCGTTTGGATGAAGCCGCCCACGTACAGGGCCGGACCGGTTCCGTCGTCGAAGACCGTCAGAGCCTTTGCGGGTCCGGAGAGCCCCGGGGAGGCGAAGCCATCGGACCATACACCGTGAGCCCAGACCGGTCGTCCCGCGGTCGACAGGGACGCCAGAAAGAGATACACAATCATCCGGCTCATTTGGCTGGTCTGGCTCTTTTGACAAGGTGTGGATCGTCGGGACGGGTTTGCGCGTTCATGGGACTGCGGCGGCATACTTCGTCTCCTTGGAAATGGTACGGTTCGCGTCCGACCCGAGCCACGATCGTGAGGGGACGGACTCCTCGGCACCGCGAACGCTCAACCATTCGCTTAAGCACGGGGCTCGGTTCGTACCTGACCGCCACTGTTTGTCGCCGACGGGATGCGTCGTCGGAATCGACCTGCGTAGCCGGTCTAGCAGATTCACGTGTAACGTGCAACGGTTCTCTTCGTGAAATTCCGCGGCCCCGGTTCATGTACCAGCCACTACGATTGGGCGTCCTCAGCAAAGTTGAGGTAGTATCGAATCTTGTGGAAATTGGATGAGGGATGGGGCATCCTCCGGGTTGGAAACAGACCGATTTACCCGACATTTCCCAAATACCAGACTTCAAGCCATGATGCTATCAGAGCGGCCTAGCCGGTTCAATCGTAAACGTCCACTCTCGCTGTAAACCACGCCCGTTTCCCCGCTGCAACGCGTCATCCCCGCCCCCGACAGCTTGACGACGGCCGAGGGCGTCATGGCGTCGTAGCTCACCCGCTCGACCTTCATTTCCGGACGAGTGAAGCAAGCGAGGTCGCCCCAGACTCTGATCTTGACTTGGCACAACACTTCAAAACTCCTTTGTGATATGAAACCGTTTTGTTACACGATAAGATTCTCCGGATTGCGTTCGGGCGGATCGCGGAGTAGACCGAGCTGATCGTCATAGGCGTTGGGTTCGTCCAAGACCCAGAACCTGTCGTGGTGCGGGGTGATCAGCGTCGCGTCTCGTAGCTTCTCTAAATGCCAACCGTAGACGCCTACCGCGAAGCGTTGCGCCCGGCGGCTGAATCGACGATCGGGTGCCTTGGGCATCGATTTCAACTCTTCGATTAGGCGTTCGCCTTCCTTTCCATAGGGCACGATGATCGGGTGCTGCTCATCGCGTATCAGGCGATAACCCGAGGCCGCCTTGCGGAATTGGGCGTGTAGTCCTCGTTTGGAATAGGAGAAACACTTCATGATGTCGTGTGTGTCCCACGCATCCTTTTGAGTCCAGTACAGCAGCGAGAAGTAGTGTTCCACGGCCTCAAGGCTCAGAATGTCGTCGTGCTCCCCGGCCACTTCCTCGCCCGTTTGGCGGCGACGGCGCAGGCCGTCTCGTGGATCGACTTCGGTGTCGAACACGTACGCCCGGCCTCGATCGCGTCGCCCTTCTCGATTGCACCGACCGGCGGCCTGGGCGATGGAGTCGATGCCCGTCATGGCGCGGTAAACGACGGGAAAATCAATATCGACGCCGGCCTCGATCAGTTGGGTGCTGACCACGCGGCACTCGGCGCCCTGCTCTAGCTTGCATCGGATCAGGTTGAGCGTCTCCCTGCGATGGTGGGCGCACATGCTGGCGCTCAAGTGAAACACGCCGCTGCCCACTTGGCTTTCCAGCAAGCGAAACACGTCTGCTGCGTGCTGCCGCTTGTTGACCACACACAAGACTTGGTTGTGCTCGCCCAGCCGCGCGATCAGGTCGGGATCCTCCACCCGGCCGATCCGCTCGACGTCCACCCGTTGCAAGGCTGTGAACAACGCGGGGGGATCGGCGATGATCTCTCGAACGTCTTGCAGGCCGATCGAGAACCCATCGCGATGTTCGATGGCCGGCTGCGTCGCGCTGCGCAGCACAACCGTGCATCCGTAGTTGCGACAGAGTTCGTCCAGCATGGCCAGCGTGGGCCGCAGCAGTTCCACCGGCAGCGTTTGCACCTCATCGAGGACGATTACGCTATTGACAATTCGATGCAGTTTTCGACATCGCGCCCCCCTGCTCGCGAATAGCGACTCAAACAGTTGCACGTTGGTGGTTACAACGATTTGGGCGTCCCAGTTTTCCGCGGCCATCCGGTTGTGCAATACCTCCTCCGGGTCCTTTTCTTCCAGATCCGCTCGACCTGGCTCCGCTTTCGTGTGTTCGAAGTTGCTGTGATGCTCGAGCACGACGTCATTTCCGGACGCCCCAAGGGCGTTGCGGTAAACCTGGGCGTTCTGTTCGATGATGCTCGTGAAGGGGATGGCGTAGATGATCCTTCGCAGATCGTGCTGGACCGCGTGCGTCAGGGCGAACGCGAGGGATGACAACGTCTTGCCACCGCCCGCGGGTACGGTCAGCGAGAACAGCCCCGGCGACATCGCGGCTTTCTCGCGGCAGGCCGCCAATACCTCCCGTCTCCGTGCGTTGACCCCAGTGGCCTTGCTTTTGGCCTCGAGTTTGGCCAGATGGACGTCTAGTCGATCGAGCAGCATCTCCAGCGGTGGCAATTCGCCCGGGCGGTGGGAGGCGCGCTTGGGGTTCATGAATTGCTCGGTTGCAAGGAAGTCGGCGTCCACCAAACACGAAAACAACATGCGGCAGAACACAGAGACTTGAAATGATTTGGCGGCGCCTTCGCGCCAATTCATTGCCGGAATGCGCAAGCTTGGGGCTTCCAACAGTTCACGCGGCGCGTTATCGCGGCAGTCAGGGACAACCTTGACCAATCGTTCATTCAGACCGCTTCTACCGCCGCCTTCATCCACAGCGTCGCGCAATCCACCGTGGTGACCGACAATGCAATAGGCGAGAATGCGGCCGGCGACGCCTTTCAAACGCTCGTTCGCGTGCTGGGCACCCGCGGTCGCGTGATCGGGGCCCTTCGGCCTCGGTGAATTGGTGTCACAGGAGTTGGTGGCGCCGGAAGCGGCTACGCGCAGATAGGTCTGGAATTCTTCGGAGTACTTCCCCAGGTCGTGCCACAAGCCGGCAAGTTTGCCCCATTCTTCGGCGCCGAACGAAAGAGCGAAGTCCGCAGCCAGCTTCGACGCCAACTGAAGATGGTCCTCAAGAGGCTCGGGGCGGCTGTTGATTAGGTGGGCGAGAAACTCCGTCAAGGCGAACTCCCAACCATGAGCAAATCCGCAGCGGCGATCTGATTCAGGCAGCCAACACAAGTGTCATTCTAGCGATCCAGTGCTAGTTAGGAAGCATCGCCCACGCCCACGCCCACCAATTCGGTCGAGGCTGTTCGGCCCATGCGAAACGGTCATTCTACACCGAGCAACGATGTGGCCTCGCTTGCGAGAAACTGATTATCCGGGTGGCGAGAAGCAAGCGTCCCTTGCATCAATTCCTTCATTCGCTTGAACGGTTCTTGCGATTGGCCCGAGTGGCCAAGCTCGTAGTGCGCCATGGCGATCAGGTCCCAACCCGACGGAGCGTAGAATCCCCGAGATTCGG
>JBHHUB010000260.1:0-3873 GCA_046753625.1 Phycisphaerae bacterium
CTCGTGCTGCGGTGTCGGCGACCGTGCTTCGCTCGACCTAGAACGGGAGCGTGGCTTGTTGCTGTTCTTCTTCTTCTTGGGCTTCGACAATGACTTGATCCATTGCTGCGGCCAAATCGTCACCGACCGCCGACCAGTCACTGTATATAGCTAAGGCGTCATACTCAGGTAAAATGATCCGTCGATAGGGTTCATTGAGTGAGCCAGAGACGTCGGCCAGTCGAGCCATCCCCCGCAGGAAGGACGGGAACGGCAGCGAAAACCTATCCCTCAGCCACTCAGTCACGACGAATCTCCCGGCACAGTATAGCACGCACACAGCAAACTAGGGGTCACAACCACGAATATCAGCAGAGTCGCGCGTTGTGTCAAATATCGCGTGATCAATTGATCAGCGACTAATGGTGAGACCGCAGAAATGTGAAGTAGGGAGCAAAACCTCTTGAAATCGCTAGTGCTTTTCTAACGGGGCTTCACATTACAGAAGCCGTAGCATCCGGACCAATCGCTCATTCATACGGAGGTCCCGATGCTAACAGATCTATTTCCAAAGGCTCACAGACGGTACTCATCTCTGCTGCTGCTCGGCTCGACGATGGAAGAATTCGTCGAGTTCCTTATCGATCAGGGGTATTCACGAGGATCGATTCGTCAGCACGTTCGTACGGCGTTGCTTGTTGATCGGCGGTTGCGCAAGCGAGGCTGCCGCCGTGTCAATCAGATCACGCATTCGCGTCTGCGAGCGTGCGTCTCGCCGCCACAGAAGAAAAACGAGCACATCCGTCTTGCGGCGACGGTGCGTGTCCTGGAGAGCTATCTGGCCGGACTCGGCGTACTGTCATCGTCCACGCCACCGAGCCCGATTGAAACGCTGCTCATGGGCTATGCGGCCTATCTGAGTGAGGCGCGTGGTCTGGCCGCGAGCACAATCAAGCTGCATCTGACAACGGTATCGCAGTTTCTCAAGCACATCGGCGAGCAGGGAGATCACGCGCAGCTTCGCATACTGACCACACGAGAGCTCGAAGGTTTCGTGCGAGCGGCAGGTCGCCGAGTTGGGCGCGGCAGGATGCAGCACATCGTCGCGCAACTGCGTTCCTACTTACGGTTTCTTGCCGGACGCGGCGAAACCGCGCGTGGGCTTGATACGCAAATCGATACGCCACGTATGTACCGAGGCGAGCAGCTTCCTCGATCGCTGCCTTGGCAGACGGTGAGCGCATTGCTGGCCTCGGTCGATCGGTCCACACCAATTGGCGTTCGCGATTACGCAATACTTCTGCTCATTGCGACGTACGGGCTTCGAGGTAGCGAGGTTGCCGGACTAAAACTCGACAACGTACAATGGCGCACCGGGCTTCTCTGCGTTTCTCGGCCCAAGACAGCCACCTCGCTGTTACTTCCGCTCACCGACGCGGTCGGCGAGAGCTTGGTCGCGTATCTTCGTTGCGGTCGGCCCGTGGTGTCGTACCGTGAGATCTTCGTGCGGCATCGAGCCCCGGCCGGTGCGCTTGGTCGCTGCGGCGTCAACAACGCGTTCCAAGCGTGGGCGAAGCGCAGCGGGTTGAGGATTCCTTTTCACGGACCCCATTGCCTGCGCCACTCATACGCAGTCCACCTTCTGCGCCAGGGTGTATCGCTCAAGACGATAGGCGACCTGCTTGGCCACCGCAGCCCAGAGAGCACGTGCGTATACCTCCGCCTCGATATCGAGGATCTACGTGATGTCGCACTGAGTCTCCCGGTCACGGCCACACAGGAGGTACAGCGATGAGCAGGGTCACATCGTTGACTTCCCCCCTCGGCCCGTGCATCGCGGACTACTTGGCGCTCAAGTGCGCCCTGGGCAGAAAGTACGCAGTCGAGCAGAAGATCCTAGAGCATCTCGATGCGTTTCTGAATTCTTGCACCACGGATCTCACCGCAGAGACTTTCATGCAATGGTGTCGCACACGAGAGCATCTGACCTCTGGCGTGCGACGTACCTGGATGCGAGTAGTGCGCAATCTATGCCTGTACCGGCGGCGTACAGACAGCGATTGCTTCGTGCCCGACCCATCGCAGTTTCCGCTGCCCCACCAATCGGTTCGGCCCCATATCTTCACCGAAACTGAGATCACGCGGCTGCTAACCGCCGCCGGTGGGCTGCAGCCCACCGCTGGTTCGCCGCTGCGTAGCGAAAACTTCCGGCTGGCGATCGCGTTGCTATACACCACTGGACTGCGCCGCGGAGAGCTGTTGCGCCTAACCGTCGGGGACTACGATCCCGCGCAACGCACCTTGCTGGTTCGCGAATCGAAGTTCCACAAGTCACGACTGCTGCCGCTGTCATCCGACCCGACGCGCGAAGTCGACACCTACCTCCAGATTCGCCGGGCGCGCCGTCTGCCTACTGCCGCCGAAGCGCCGCTAATCTGGAATCGATACGGTGGCGGTAAAGCCTACACAGGGGTGGGCTTCGGCTCGACGATTCAAGCGCTGTTTCGAGCTGCGCAGATTCATACAGCCGGTGGGGGGCGACCCCGCGTTCATGATTTTCGTCACTGCTTCGCGGTGCACGCACTCCTGCGTTGGTATCGGACTGGTGCCGACGTCCAAGCAAAGTTGCCCTTGCTCGCTACCTACATGGGGCATGTTTCCATCGTTTCAACTGAGTACTACCTGCGCTTTGTCGAGGAGCTCGCAGCATCGGCCAGTGAGCGCTTCGATACGGCCTGCGGCGCACTAGTGACGCCGATACCGAAAAAGGAAGGTACATCATGAAGAAGATACAGCGCCCCAATGCCCTGGCGCGTGCCCTGCGCGACTACTTCGGCGACCATCTTTGCAGGCTGCGCGGGATGAGTCCGCACACGATTCACAGCTACCGCGACTCTGTCACGCTCTTGCTTCGCTTTGTTGCCGCACGTCGGGCGAAACCCGTGGCCAGACTCGACATCGATGATCTGGACGCCGAGCAGGTGGCGGCGTTCCTTGGACACCTCGAGCAAGTGCGTAGCAACAGCGTGTCGACGCGCAATGTTCGCCTGGCGGCCATCCATGGCTTCTTCCGTTACCTGGCCAGCCGCCACCCCGATCGTCTTGATCATTGCCAGCGAGTTCTCGGTGTGCCCTTCAAGCGTACGGGCTCGCGGCCGGTCGACTACCTTGAGTACGACGAAATCCGAGCCGTCCTTACCGCTATCGATCGTCGAAATATCTATGGGCGAAGCGATTACGCCCTTCTTGCCATGATGTTCAACACCGGCGCTCGCGTCCAAGAGATTCTCGACCTCAGGCCGTGCGACCTTCAACTTGTCAAACCCTTCCACGCGCGCCTCGTCGGTAAGGGGCGAAAGGAACGCCTGTGTCCCCTGTGGTCGCAGACCGCTGAGCTACTTCGGGAGCTCCTGGCTGAACACGGCATCGATGCGCAGTCATCTGAGCCGCTGTTTCGCAATCGTCGCGGGCAGCCGCTCACAAGATTCGGCGTTCGCTACATCCTCGGAAAGTACTGCCGCCTGGCTAGCCGCGCTATGCCAACGCTGGTAGGCAAACGGCTTCATCCGCACAGCATGCGTCACAGTACCGCACTCCATCTGCTCAAGTCCGGAGTCGACTTGGTCACCATCGGCCACTGGCTTGGTCACGCAAGCGTCAACACTACGAACCGCTACGTCACCGTGGATCTCGAAACGAAACGCGCCGCGATCAGCAAGGCGAAAACCTTCGACGACGGCCCGTCGCCAGTCGCTTCATGGCGCAAAGATGCGTCCGTACTCGAATGGCTCGAGGCTCTCTGAGCGTCTCAATAATGTGTAGTAGATTCCTCGAAAGCCGCGGCCCTCCATGGGCATCGCACGGCTACTCCACATTTCTGCGGTCTCACCATTA
>JBHHUB010000261.1:0-3829 GCA_046753625.1 Phycisphaerae bacterium
CACTGGAGGGAGAGTCCTGCGGCGGTGGCGTTCTCGACCCGCAATTCGGACATCGGAAGCGACGCCCGGCGGTAATGGTGACAACATGATGGCATTGAATGCACGTCAGGGACATAGCTTTCCGTTCGCCGGGGTCGAAGATCAGCGCGCTATTCTTGCCCAGCGCCGCACCGATGAAAAGAGCCAACCGGATAAGGGGGGAGGGAAAAATGGCGACGGCACAGGTACGGTCGGGGTAAAGAAGGAACAACCCGCACCGCCGCCATAAGTAAGATACCAAACCTGCGAGGGAGTGCAACCCCACCAAGGGCTTCGGCGCGCTGTCCGCCTCGGGCGCCGTGGCTATGCGTCGGCGGGGCCTGGGGCATTTCACCCATGTGGCCGCAGCTTGCCGTCCGAATAACGGTCGCCGCCCCAACTTTTTCCTGATATGGCATGAAGTATTCGCCCTATCGGGCAGGCGTAGGGGGTGGTTCCCCTCGACGCGAGTTTTGGTAACATCCCGATCCCGGTACCGACGGTGATTGGTTTTTTTTTTCGAGGCTGCAAAAGTTGCAGATGGACCAAAGTCGCCGGCGGTTATTGACGGCCAGGCCCCATGCAGTGGGCGTTTCAGACAACGGGTCAGGCTGGAGACAGAGCAGCCCACCTGGATCGTTCAGGTGCCTTGGATCGCCTGGTCGTCAATAACCGCCGGCCGTCGCGCCCGCCGTTGACGGGGAGGAATGAGGTCCCATGTCCTATCGCGTCCTAGCCAGGTCCTACCGCAGTGAGACCTTCGACGACGTCGTGGGGCAGGAGCCGATCAGCACGACCCTGCAGAACGCGATTACTTCCGGGCGTGTTCACCACGGCTACCTCTTCAGCGGCACGCGCGGCGTGGGGAAAACCTCCATGGCCCGCATTCTGGCCAAAGCGCTGAACTGCTTTTCGTCCAAGGAACCGACGCCCGAACCGTGCTGTAAGTGCGAGTCCTGCACCGCGATCGCGGCCGGTGAAGATATCGACGTCGTGGAAATCGATGCGGCCAGCAACAACGGCGTCGACGACATCCGCGACCTTCGCGGCAATGCGGGATTCCATCCGGTGCGTTCACGCTTCAAGATCTACATCATCGATGAAGTGCACATGCTTTCGAAGCAGGCGTTCAATGCCCTGCTCAAAACGCTGGAGGAGCCGCCGGAGCATGTCAAATTCATCATGGCGACGACCGAGCCGGAGAAGGTGCTCGCCACCATCAAGAGCCGCTGCCAGCAATTCGACTTTCGTGCCATCGCCGTGGACCGCATTGCGAGCCATCTCCAATCGGTTCTGGACCAGGAGAAAACCGAGGCGGACCCGGCCGTCGTTCGCCGGATTGCCAGGTTGGCCCGCGGTTCCATGCGCGATGGATTGTCGCTACTCGACAAGCTGATTTCCTACGATGCCCAAAAGCTGACCTTGGAGGTGGCGGAGGCCGTCATCCCCGCCTCCCATGACGAAATGGCGTCCGCGGTGATTGCCAGAATAATTGCCGCCGATCCGGGCGGTGCCTTGACCGAGCTGGACCGTGCCCTTCAAAGCGGGCGTGCGGTTGAGCGGTTTTGTGAGAGCCTGATCGAACATGCGCGAACCCTTATGGTGCTCAATGTTTGTGGCGGTGAGACCGACCTGGTCGACATCCCCGCGCACATGAGGGATACCCTGGCCGAGCAAACGCACGCGATGGACGCGCCCGCGCTGGTCTACATGGTCACGTTGCTCGAGGCACTGCGGCGCGACGCCAAGCGCAGTGGGGCCTCTCGCGCGCTGGCGGAGTCGGCCGTGGTTCGGTTGGCGTTGGCTCAAAACTTCACCGCGGTCTCCGAGTTGATTCAACGTCTGGATAGCGGGGACTTGCCCCCATGCGCCGCGACCGATGCGCAACAGAGCGACCCGGCAAAAAAAAAAGAGTCGGCTAGGGCCGACCGCGAAACGCCGCTAGCCGATAAGACTGGAAGCGACACGCAACCCGCGCCGCGTCCGGTAGCGGACGAAGCGGCATCGACGCACACCGCGCCGCCGCAAGAAACCGTCCGGCACGAGTCGCCGCGGCAGCAGGAGCGGTCGCCGGTTTCGTCCCAGCAATGGCAGCAGGTGGCGCGCGACCCGGCGGTCCAGCGCGTATGCGAGGCCGTTGAAGGGACGCTCTTCGATGTGCAGCCGGCCACAAAGGGGGTGACGGCGCAGGACGAGGGTCCGACGAAATAGGAATCCGTCAGGTCTTCTAATGTTTGGAGTGGATCAATAATGTTTGGACAACTTGGTAATCTGGCGGGTTTGATGAAGTCGGCCAAAGACATTCAGGCCAACATGGCCAAGATGCAGGCGGAGCTTGCGGTTCGGCGCTTCGAGGCGGAAGCCGGCGGCGGCGCGGTTCGCGCAACGGTCGATGGGAAGGGCGTCCTTGTGGATATTCGGATAGAGCCGACAGCCGCACAGGATGTCGAGCTGCTTGAAGACCTGATCAAAAGCGCTGTCTGTGTCGCATCCACCAAAGCCCACGATGCGATGAAGGCCGAAATGGCTCAGCTTACGGGCGGGCTCAACATTCCTGGTTTAGACGAGATGTTGGGCGGAGGCAGTGCGCCTCAATAATGGGCGCCTCAAGCGAAGTGTAGCACAGCGGCCCTTCGCTGTGTTGGTGCATGGTCAAGCGGCCCGCCGCCGTATCTGGAAATCACCCAGCCGAGGGTGGCTGGGTTACGGATGACCGAGTCAACCACCCAAGGCGAGCGCAGCGCCGCCTGCGGCGCGCGAAAAGGTCAGGCATATATGGCGATGGAACCGATCGAGTCGCTTGTACGCTTGAGGGAGCAATTGCAAAAGCTCCCCGGGATTGGTGCCCGCAGCGCCGAGCGCTTGGCGTTTCACATTCTTCGCGAGCCACGCGGCTACGCGGAATCGCTGGCGAAATCCATTCTCGATGTGAAAAATCAGGTGGTGCATTGCAAGGTATGCTTCAATTTGACGGAGGCCGATCCCTGTGCGATTTGCGCCGATCCCCATCGAGATCATGGTGAGATTTGGGTGGTCGAGCAACCCAAGGACATGATCGCGCTGGAGGCGACCGGGCTGGTGCGGGGCGTCTACCATGTCCTGATGGGCCACCTCGCCCCGTTGGACGGTATCGAACCCGAACACCTTACCCTCGACAAGCTTGCCGACCGCGTCGACGCCTCGGAGGTGCGCGAGGTTGTGCTTGCCCTGAATCCTACCGTGGAGGGCGACGCGACGGCGCTGTACATCCAGGAATTGCTCGAAGGCCGGGGCATCTCCGTCACCAAGCCCGCACGCGGGTTGGCGGTCGGATCGCAACTCGAATACGCCACGCCCGGCATGCTCGAAGCGGCCATTCGCGGGCGCACCCAACTCTGATAGTCCTCCGAGAACCGCCCATGGTCCGCGGATCGCCGATCTTCTGGTCGGCATTTTTCAGGGCACCGGGCGCAAGCGCGGTGACATCCTGCCGCGGGGTCCGCAGGCCGGCGCCAGCGCCGCGGGAGGTCCGCCGGCTGGCGCCAGCGGCTCTGATTCGGCGCGCTCGTCCCGCCGAAGGTGGCAACCGCCCGCCTTTGTCCGATAACGGATAAACAATCTCGCACGGCGAAGAGACATGCTATAATGCAGCGTGCTTGCAAGGGAGCACGCTTCGGAGTGCGTAGGACCGTTGCTCCGAGGGGCCGGCGGATCTTCCCATGGATAATGGGTTGTATTGTCCGGGTCTGCCCGGTGGAATTGTAGGTGGGTCGTAGATGTCGCAGTTCTTCTCACAGAGCATGTCGCAACAATTGCGGATGGAGCAGAAGCT
>JBHHUB010000262.1:0-3796 GCA_046753625.1 Phycisphaerae bacterium
CGGAATTCGTGCTGGGCCTTGACGGTCGGCAACACGGTCTCCAGGTAGCTTCTTCCCTTCGGACCCGGCAGCCTGACCCCGCCCTCCAGTTGGGCGCTGAGCGTCACCATGGGGGCCAACACGGCGTTCAGCCTGTTCGAGATCCTCGTGCGGACACTCTCGTCGCACTCTTCGTCGATGCCCGTGTAGACGGTGACGTACTCGCAGGCCTTTTTGCCGTCGCGCAGCAGCCGTCCCACCCTCTGGATGGCCCTGCCGATGAACCTCGGCGGACACAGGTCGATGGCGAGCTCCGCCTCCGGCCAGTCCGCCCCTTCGTCGAACATGGCGATCGTCAGGATGGTGTCGATGCCCTCCAGGAATCTCCTGTGCTCCGACTCCGTCATGCCCCTGCCCAGGAAGCGGTCCATCTGGCGTCTCTGGAACGCCTCCGGTCCGACGAACGACAGCACTCGTCTCTTCGGGAACTCACTCTTGATCTGCCGAAGCAGGTCGTCGTGGTATCGTCGGCTGCATCCGTTGGCGAGCGACTGGTTCTTCGTGGGCAGGTAGACGATGGTCTTGCGTCCGGTTGAAAGCAGGTCGCGGAGGCTCGGCCAGACGTCATCGCCCTCGAGCGCCAGCGTCCTGAAGCCCACGCTTTCCAGTTCCCTCATGTTGTGCTTCATGTGGAGGTCGACGGGCACGAAGAACTCCCTGAAGTCCCCCTCGGCCCACTCGGGCAGGATCGGCATGCCGTCGCCGCGCAGGAACGTGGCGGTCGTCAGCGTCATGCCGCAGGACGCGATCTCCAGCAGGCGCCGCGCCTGCCTGCCCAATTCCGTTCCGTTCAGGCAGTCGGGCGAAAGGTGATGCGCCTCGTCGAAGTAGAAGTGGGCGTCCCCGACGGATGCGAGATCCTCGATCCTGCCCAGCGCCCGCGAGAGGGCGGCGTGACTGGCGAGCATGATCCTGCCGCTGAAGTCCGATGCGGTCGGTTCCATCAGCCAACGAACAATGTCCTTCACCTTGCCGTTATCCGGCCCGTTCTGGCACAGGTTGTTCTGCGGCCGGATGACGAACGTCTCCCCGGAGGCGAAGCGTGTGCGGCGCGAGAAGCCCTTGCTGATGGAGAGTTGCGGGATCGCAATCACGAACTTCTGCGTTGCGTTCCGCTTAGCCCGCCGGAGTATGTCGCACTGGACGAAGACGCTCTTGCCCCAGCCCGGCGGCGCGATGAGCTTGACGTGCGCATCGTCAGGCCCGAGAGACTGGAGGGCGCGCCGCTGGCAGACGCACTCCGCAGTCGGTTCGTCAAGGTCCTTGCACAGGACGCAGGTGCGCGGCGAGACCCTTCCATCCGAGCCGTTCTTGAACGGCGACTTCCGCCGACTCCATTTCGTCGTGAACCCGCAGCCACCCGTGGGCTTGCCGTCGTGAAGTCCGTCCCTGGAATTGTCCTTCCGATTGCGGCCTGACCCCGGCTTGCCACTCGAACCGTGTCCGCGCTCGCGGTCGGAATGCGTAGAGTTCTTCCGTGCGTCCCGCCGCCTTCCTTGCTGGACCTTCTTGTTTTGATGTCGCTTCTTCTTGCTTCTTTCCGATGACATGATCCTATTCCCCCATTCAAGAGTGTTTGAGACAATTATCCGACGGCGTGAGACACTCCCCGCCGCCTCGACGATTCGTGCTCACCCCTATGCCGCGTTCGCCACGGCAGGCGTGTAGTTCAGCCACAGCACTTCGGTGCGCTTGGCGTGTTTCTTGTTGACCTTGTTCGATGCGCTGCTGGTCGTCTTGATTTCGATGCGGTGCCAGCCTGATAGCAACTGGTCGTACAGGCTGCTGGCGTAACCGCTTAGCACGACCTTGCCTTTGAACTGCTTCAACCGAAGCAACAGGCGGGCGTGGTCCACATCCGTCATCTCGTGGTCGTAGGAGTTGCGGTTACTCGGGTTGCGCGTGGAGTGAACGTAAGGCGGGTCGAGATACGCAAGCGTGTCTTCGGAATCGTAGTCGTCGAGAATCTTCACCCAGTGCCCGCACTCGATTTGGGCATTCTTCAAGCGCTGCCCCGCGACCGCGAGGCGCTCTGGAAGGTTCCGCCACATGGTGGTTCGGCTGCTGGCCCCGTTGCCCGTTCGACCGACTGTACGAGACCAATCGCCTGGACACTTGGCCACGCCGTTACGCGACTGCCGGGTGGCGACCAGGAATGTCCACGCCCGTTCGACGTCGCTTGTCCACTTGCCGACCTTCATGGCCACAAGGGCGTCGCAGTATTGCTCGCGCGCCCACGGCGTGGCTTCAAGCAACTCTATGAGATGTTTGCGCTGTCGGCGGTCGCGCAGCATCCTGAAGAAGTTCATGAGGTCGCCGTTCATATCGTTGACCGTCTCCACCGTGCTTGGTTGCTTTGCGAAGAAGACGCTGCCGCCGCCGAAAAACGGTTCGACGTATGTGCGATGCGGTGGAAAGACACTGACAATTTTCGGGGTGATTTTGTTCTTCGCCCCGTACCACGCTAGGGGAGATGGCGCTATGTTGCCGTTCGCTCGGCACTCTTGGACTGGCGCACCTGCCGCAGTTGCTGCGATGGGCTTGCTGATTGGGTTGCCTTTGCGTACGCGCCCCGCAGGTCGGGGGCGTGATGGCGATTTTCCGGTGAGCGCGGCGACTAGGCGCTCGGCTATCGCCTTGACCACAGGCACGGCCACGCTGTTGCCAAGCAGGTTGTACCTTCGCCTGACGCTCACCGACGAAAGGTCGTAGCCTTCGGGGAATCCTTGCGCACGCTTGTACTCCAGCGGCGTGGGGCGTCGCCATGTGCCATCGGGACGGATGATGACGTTCTTCTCGACGCCGCTTTCCCGACTCATCAGGGCGTTTAAGTGCGTGCGCTTGGCGAAGATGAACCCGTGGTTGCTGCCCTTGGCGCGGTTCATGTCCTTGGCACGCAGCAGCGAGTTCCGATAGGATTCCGAGAAGTTGAAGCGCTCCGGCACATCCCCGTCCGGTTCCAGAATCTCCTGGAGGTTGGTCGCAGGCAGTTCCCCTTCTGGGAAACGGAATGCCTTGGCGCCGACCGAGCGCAGAATCGCAACGATGAACAGTCGGCGTCTACTCTGCGGAACCCCGAAGTTCCGCGCGTCGAGTACGGCGTGGTGAACTTCATAGCCGAGGCCTTCCAATTGCGCCTTGAGGTTGGCGAAAGGCTGTCCGCCATTGATGTGCATGAAGTTCTCGACGTTCTCCAGCACGCATGCCTTGGGCCGCTTGGCCATCAGGATTCGCAGGATGTGGTAGATGAGACGCCCACGGGGGTCCTTCATTCCGCGCCGCTTGCCCTGAAGACTGTGGCTTTGGCATGGGAACCCGGCGCAGAGAATGTCAAAGTCGGGTATGTCGTGAGCCTTGACCGCCGTGATGTCACCCGTCGGGTCGTCGCCGAAGTTGGCCTTGTACACGCGCGCCGCGTATCGGTTGATTTCGCACGCCCACGCGCACGCCAAGCCGACTGCCTGAAACGCGAGACGCATCCCACCACCACCTGAGAACGGGTCGGCAATCTTCAAGCTGTCTGTCTGCTTCACCTTGACAGCACGGCTACGCTTGACGCTACCGTTTGATTTCCGTTTGGACTTCTTCGTTCGGGATACTTTGGCCGTCTTCTTTTGCTTCTTCATCGTTCTTCCCTTCCGTTAAGAAACACTGCCAGTCCAAGACTCACTCGGGCGCCTACGCAGACGCTGTTCGTTGCGATTAGCGTTGTGGCTTCTGTCCCCGTAGCGCCGTGATGACATTCGCAGCTATTGCT
>JBHHUB010000263.1:0-3785 GCA_046753625.1 Phycisphaerae bacterium
CGCGCCGACGTGGGGGATTTCCAGAAACTCCGCGACGGCCGGGCCGATGGCTCCGCTATCCAGATCGATGTTGTTCTTGCCGCAGAGGATGAGGTCAAACCCCACATCATCCAGCTTCGCGGCCTCCGCGAGCACGGCGGCCGCGAAAACCTCGTTAAGCGATTCGAGGGCAGGGTCATTGATATGGACGCCGCTGTCTGCGCCCATGGCCAGGGCGATGCGGAGCGTTTCGGCCGCTTTGTCGCCGCCGAGGGTCATGGCCACGATTTCGCTGACGTCTTTGCCTTGCTCGCGGAGTTGGATCGCCAGCTCAACGCCGAATTCATCAAAAGGATCGATGACGAGTTTCAACCCCGCCGGGTCGATTCCGGTTCCGTCCGGGAGCACCTTAATCGGGGCGCTCGAATCCGGAACCTGCTTTACGATACAAAGGATCTTCAAAGGGCTTCCTCCGAGGGTGTTTCGTCCCATTGGCCCGCACCATGGCCCACCGACGCCGCGGCGGGCCGGGTATGCTAGCGGATTTGTCGAAACCCGTCCAAGGAGAAGCAGGCGTCAAGCGGGATCGACTTCATCGGTGGTGGGATCCGCGGGTTGATCGTGATCGCCGGTGGAGACGGTGCCGGCCGGACTACCCGCAAATGCTTGCATTTGTGCCGAGGCGGTCGGCTTGACGGGAACCGGCACCGACGGCTCGGATGGCTCCTCGACCACGGCAACCGCCGGGGCACGAAGCCCCAAGCGAAGGATCAGCACGCCCAGGCTGACCATGAGGATCAATGACCAGCCGATTAGGGTGTACCGGAGCTTGAATTCGTCCGTATCGGGCCCCAGCGGCGGCGGGATGTTGACGGCCAGCATGCCCCCGATGGCCGCCAGCGGCACAATGCGAAGCCACCAGCCGCGCCCTTGCATGATCAACAGCGCAATGAGCCAGAGCGTGGCAAACGTGCCGTAGGTCCAGGGCAAGAACGGGCTTCGCTGCTGCGCGAGCACGAGCAGCGCCAGCCAGACCGCCGCTTCCCGAAAGCGACTTGAGGGGTTCACCCTCCCCGCCTGCTCCCGGTTGGTCTGGACTCGATGGCCGGCGAGGATCAAAACAAGGCTCCCGGTCAGTATCCAGGAAAAGATGGTCGCCACTTTGGCGGGCGAGAAAGCCCCGAAAACCCCCAACTTTTCCAGTTTGTAGGGCACACCGTACACCGAGAGGTTGACGGCTAGCGGCTTCATCATGCGGGTGGCGAAATCGAAGGCCTCACCATTGGCTATTCGCGGAAGCTGGAAGGACAGGAACGCGTCCAGCGGCTTGGCCCCGAAAACGTACAGCGTTAAGGCTCCAAGCCCGATCATGGCGACCCCACACCAAATCGCACTGCGCCACTTCCGGCGGACGAGCAAATAGGCCAACAAGACGCCGGGGAAGATTTTTGAAAGCGTTGCGTACGCTAGAATCACCCCACCGAGCGCATGCCAGCCGCGTGCAAATGCCAACATCGACAGCATCGCCAGTGCGATAATCAGCAGATGAACGTTGCCGAATTGCAACGACATGAGCGTGGTCGGCGCGAGCAGGACGACCGGGCAAATCGCCAGCGCCCACGAGAGTTTACCTCCGCCGCACCAGAGCGCCACCAGAACCAGCGCCAACCCGATGCCGGCGACGTTAAGCCCGTACCAGATCGCCCGAATGACGAAGAAATCGCCGCTGATTTCCGCCAGCAAACGCGGCAGCAGCAAAAATGGCGGCGGGTATTGAAAACGGTCGATCGTCAGAGCATCACCCACGGCCACGTGGGTCGGCGATTCGATTTCCGCCCCGCGATAATGTGCTGGGTCGTAAATGTTGTCCGCCCGCTGCGTGGCATAGTACGTTGCGATGGTGTACGAGGTCAGGCAATTATGCTTGACAAAGAAGGGATCGGGCGATTCCCCGTCATGCTCAACCGGGCGGGCGGCGTCCATGGCGAACCGGACCCGGTCCACATCGAACATGTAGATTCCCAGCCCCGTCAGGCGCACGATCGCTGCGCCGCCGAGCAAGACGAGCAACGCCACTTGGATCTTGGTCTTCACACCGGCATCCTATCCACTTCGTGCCGGAGCATGTAGCCCAGCCGCCCCACGTAGCCCAGCCGCCTTCGGCTGGGTAGCGCCCCTCAACCGCGCGGCCGCCCAAACCGTGCGTAGGGCCGGGCACAGCGGAAGGCCGCTGTGCTACACGACATTCCCAATCGAATCAGTATGGACGCAACCCTATTCCCCCCGTCGCATGAGCGCTTGGATCTTGCGATGAAGCGAGGCTTCGCCCCCAAATCCATCTTCGACATCCCGCACAATACCCTCGCGGTCGATGAAGAAAACGATCGGAACGCCATCGAAAAGGTACTTCTCGGCAGCGGACTTACCGTCCAGGAGAATCGTGTGCGTGAGTTTCTTCTTCTTGACGAATTCGGCCACCGTCCGTTTCGGCTCGTCCCAGGCGTTTACCGCCAGGACGACGAGTCCGTCCCCGGCGTGCTGCTGCGCTATTCTGGTCAGGTGAGGAGCCTCCTCACGGCAAGGCGGTCACCCGACCGCCCAGAAGCAAAGCAATACCGGCTTGCCTTTGAAACTGCTCAGTCGGACCGTCTTGCCCTCAAGGTTCTTCAACGCAAAATCAGGCGCCGGCTTGCCTTTCATGGAAGCGCAGCCCATCGGGGCGAACACCATCAGCCCCAACGCCAGCGGAATCATTCGTTTCATTTAGAGATGCTCCTCTGCCAGAGATACCCATGGAACCTACCTTCATGCGAGGGAGTGTACCAGGAGTCTCACACGAACAACAAGCCGGGTCGCCGGCTTTGTATGCAAGACCATGCCTGCCCGATGATCCGGGAACCCGCTACCGGTCCGGCAGGATCGATCCGCCAACCACATCGTGCACGCCCTCCACGGCGACCGACTCGGGAGGTCTACCAACATCAGGCAGGAGTCGCTATCGTGCCGTCTGACAAAGCGGAGGCGTCGGCACGACGTGAATCCGGCGTGCAGACCCAACGCTGAGGCACTCGCAAGCACGATAGAGCCATGCTTACGATAAAAAACATTTCGGAATTGGCGGTAGTGCCTCCCGGGCCGGTTGCGGGAAGGGCCATGGGGCAAATCCGGACGATTTCCTCGGCCGCGATGCTGCTGGATGGCGATCGCATCGCCTGGTTCGGCCGCGAGCGTGACCTTGAAATGCCCCCACAGTGCGACGTACTCGACGCACGCGGCGGTTGCGTGATGCCGGGATTGATTGATTGCCATACGCACACCGTCTTCGCCGGTAGCCGGGAGGGGGAGTTCGTGCGCCGCATCGAAGGGGCGAGCTACGCTCAAATCGCCGAAGCCGGCGGCGGCGGCATCAAGACCACGGTTCAGGCCGTCCGGGCGGCCAGCCGCGACGAGTTGGTCGAGCTCGCCCTGCCCCGGCTCGCCCGCATGCTGCGACGCGGCGTCACGACCGTGGAAATCAAGAGCGGATACGGACTGACCGTCGATGACGAGATCAAGATGCTTCAGGCCGTCCGGCGGCTCGGCGAGGTGCAGCCGATCGAGGTCGTGGGCACCTACCTGGCCGCCCATACCGTGCCCGAAGAATACTCCGGCCGCCCGGACGAATACTTGGATTCGATTCTTGATGAGCACGTGTTGCGTCGTATCCACGAGGAAGGGCTCGCGGAATTCTGCGATGTGTTCTGCGAAAAAACGGCATTCGATCTCGCGCAATCCCGCCGCGTGTTGACCACCGCGTCGAAGTCGGG
>JBHHUB010000264.1:0-3753 GCA_046753625.1 Phycisphaerae bacterium
TTCACGAACACAAGCGTTCGCGACGACATCAGCGGCAACGCACGCACCGCCTCGACGGGCTCCAAGCCGAGGACGACGTCGGCGGCCCCCATCGGAATCACAGGATTGCGGCCGGCGTCCACCATGACGGTGGACTGAACCGCCCCGCCGCGCTGCGCCATTCCGTGCAACTGGCCACTGACGACCTCGTGCCCTGCTGCGCCGCAACAATGGCACAGCAAGCGGGCGGCCGTGAGCGCGCCCTGCCCCCCGGTGCCCGCGATGAGAATCCGGCAACCAGCCTGATGGACGACGTCGTTCAAGACCGTTTAACTCCTTGCTCGACTACCGGAGCGATCGCGCCGTGCCGGCACACCTGGGCACAAAGATCGCAGCCGTCGCAGAGTTCCTCGTCGATCACATACCGACCGTCGATCACCATGATGGCCGGGCACCCCAACGCACGCACACAAAGCGAACAGCTATTGCACAGCGCATCGTCCACGACGTAGGCCGGGCGATCCTCTTCTCGAATCGCGCGACGTTCGTACACCACGCATGGGGAACGGAACACGATCGCGTTGACGCCCCGACCGGCCTTCGCCTGCTTGAGCGCGGCCAGGCCTTCCTCTTCGCAGAACGGATCGACGGTCGTCACATCAGCAACACCCAACCCGCGCACCACATCCTCGATGTCAAGGCGAGTCGGCCCGGCGCCCGATGCCGCCGCGGGCTTCCCATTCGTAGTGCCGGCATCCGTCGTCATGCTCGGCTGAAAACCCGTCATGGCGGTGATGTGGTTGTCCAGAATAACGACGGTGATTTCGTCATCGGCTTGTACCGCGTTGACCAAGGCGGGCAGACCACTGTGGAAAAAGGTCGAGTCGCCGATGTAGGCCACGACGCGCTGATCCGTCGTGCGGCTGATCGCGGAGGCCTGGCAGATCGAAGACCCCATGCACAGCAGAATATCGCAGGCGTTCAGCGGCTCGCCATAGCCCAGCGTGTAGCAGCCGATGTCGCTGCTGTAGACCGTTTTCTTCCCAAACACGCGGCTTACCAAATTGAAACTCGCGCGGTGCGGACAGCCCGGGCACAGCACCGGCGGCCGGGCGGGCAACTCGGGCACCTCCACCGATGGCCGCGGCCGTCGATCGAGTTCCAGGTATTGGCGCATGCCCTCCTCGACGAGATCGGGATCGTACTCGAACTCGACCGGAAAATGACCCGAATGTTTTCCCAGCACGGGCATCGATCGGCCGGCACGAAACGCGGAGAGGCTGACCCACTCCTCAACAAGCGGGGTCAACTCCTCGACGACCAGGACGGCATCCACGGACCCCAGAAAACCGGAGAGCACCGCTTCGGGAATCGGGTAGGCACCTATCTTTTGCAACGTCACGAGCTCGTGCAAACCAAGATCCGCGATAACCTGCTCTGCGTAGGTGTAGGCGATACCACTGGCGATAATGCCTTTGCGGCCGCATCCGGTCCGCGGGAAAAAAGGCGAGGATGCCAAGATGGTTTCCGCATGTCGGTACCGCTCGGTCAATTCCGTGCGCATCTTTCGCGCGTTGGCGGGGATGGGCACGTAACGCGGCGGATTCTTTTGGAATGCCGGCTTGGTCCGTTGCTTGGGTAGCGGACCGAGCTCGACGAGCGCGCTGCCGTGACAGACTCGTGTCGTCGGCCGCATGATTACAGGAAGCCTCGTCGCCTCAGACACTTCGAAGGCGAACCTGGTCATGGTGCGGGCGTCGTCGGGCGTTGCCGGGTCGAAAATCGGATAGTAGAGGTAGCGCGTGAGGTGGCGTTGATCTTGCTCGTTGGTGCTCGTGATGAGTGATGGCTCCCCGGCGGAAACGATGACCATACCACCCTCGACACCGACGTAGGGCATCGTGGCGATGGGATCGCCGGCGTAGCTGAGGCCGAGATGCTTCATCGAGCAGAGCGACCGCGCACCGGTCAGGCTCGCTGCGAAGGCAATCTCGACGGTGATTTTCTCGTTGATGGAGTACTCGAAGAAGATATCCTCTTGATGGGCGAACCGCGCGAAGGCATCGCCGATCTCGGACGAGGGCGTCCCCGGATAGCAGGAAACAAATCGCACCCCCGCCTCCAGCGCCCCGCGCACGATCGCGAGATTACCGATCATGCAGACGCGCTGCCCGACCGCGTCTTGCAGGAATTCCGGCCGATGATCCTCGCCCATGCTCACCACCTCCACAGAACCGAGCCGCACAGGCGAAGCCGCCGACGAAGCGTGGCCCATGCCAACCATTAGTTCTCCAGGCGTATATAGTGTATCGGCCTGGATAGAAGCTGCCAAGCCTTGCAGCGCGGAAAAAACGCGTCGGTACCGGCATCGGCGGAGCGTCAATTCGCCCTGCGGCGCGCCGAGCTGTAGCCACGGGTGGCGCGGGGGCAGACGCAGCCGTGCTGAGTGTTTGCGCGGGGGCCCCGCCTCCTTTTGGAGGCGGGGCGCCGATGATCGCAACCGATTGACGCCTGCGCTTGTCGTCGATCCAAGCCTCCGTGCTCTGGCATCCGTGCTGGATGGCCTTCAATTCCTGGGGGCCGCGAGATCATCGGCTCCCCCATGTCCGAGCATACATGGGGCACCCGATGGCGGCATGGGCCGCTCCCCGACGGTCGCGGTTTGGATCGATGGCGAAGTCGGATGTTGGCTTCGCCGCTACTGCAAAGGGCTATTCGCGCGGAGAATTGCGACGCGCCCGAGAGGCGGCTACACTTGTTGCGAACGGGCGGTGGTTGCGTGGTCGCGCCCGTTAATGCGAGCGGTTTGTCGTGATCGGTGCTGGGCAAAACACGGGCAAACAAGCTACCCCACACCACCGGGAACCGGACCCCTCGTCGAAGCTGTAATGGAGTACGAAATCAGCGTGCTCGATTAGGCGGCACATGATGTTCCACGGGCCGCTTCCTTGCGGTCGCGGTTCTGATCGATGGCGCATGATCGTGGACGGTGATCTGGTGTCAAGAATAATCGACAGCCCTAGGAAAGGAATCGGCATGGTCACACATGGGAAGACCAACGGCACGCGCGAGCTCACGCTCAAGGATCGTCTTTCGCGTCTGACCTATCAGCAGGCGTGCAAGCTCCTGGGCGGCGACGAAGCGATCATCGTCACCAAGAGCCGCAAAGCGACGAATCTGGCACCGGTTGAAGGACGCTTGTCCGGACGGACGTCGCGCTCCGTCGGCGCCTACAAAACCCGATGACGCGAGAACCTTGGGGCACGGCGGTTGGCGGCGCGGCGAGCGGGGGTATGGGGCTACGGCGGGCCGGTGAAGGCGTTGGCGCAGCGGGCCAAGTCGGCCAGGTCGATGTCGCCGTCGGCGTCGAGGTCTTGCATCGCGCAGCCGGGGTGGCACACGATCGGCTCGACGGGGTCAGCGGGATCGCCACGACCCTCGCCCGGCGCGGGGGCCGGACCGGTCAGGCACCAGGACATGCGGGCGAATTCCTTGAGTTCGACAAACCCATCGCCGCTCAAATCCGCCGTCGGCTCGACGCAGGCGTAGCGTACGAGGAACAACGAGGACGTGCCGGATGGTGGGACGCCGCGCACTTCCTCTTCGCAAGTCGGGTCGAAGTCGATCGCAGCCGCGTTAAACCTACCAATAACCACGGGCTCGTCGCGCCCGGCGACGCCGATGAACCTCGGGTCGGTCTTGCCCCCTTCGCCCAGTTTCATAACCGACCGGAACACCCCATCCGGGGACAGGCGAAGCAGGAATCCCGATCCC
>JBHHUB010000265.1:0-3740 GCA_046753625.1 Phycisphaerae bacterium
TAACGAGCACCGTTAAAAAAGGTTTCATGTACTTCATGGCAATAATAATTTCTCCTGTAAACACGGAACCGCTCGTCGGGCACCGCGCCGACGCCCTGCTCGACGCGTTGATTCAGCTCGGCCAGAAGCGCTTCGTAATAGTCGATCGCTTTCTGCGAACCCCGCATGAGGATAACTGGTGCCATATGAATGACGCCATCGAAAAAAGTCATCGCGGCCGGATGCGCGCGCGCCGTGTCGAGCACGCGGCGCCAGAGCTCACTCGCCCGACTCGACAGCCTCACCGTCTCTTGCAGCCGATCCCGATCGAGTCGCGTGCCAAACTGCTCCTCGATTTGTCCGATCAATCGCTCCAACTCGCCGCGCACGAACGCCACATGCTCATCCGTTACCGTGCCCAGATGAGACGGCGGTCGCACACCGAGAACCGGCGCGCCGCTGCGCCGCCCGTGGAAGCCCCACCAATCCTGTACCTCGCGGCACTGATTCGTGCTGTACACCAGCAGGTCCGGCTCCGGCGGCCCCGCGATACCGAACGCAGCCTGAAGCGGACTCACCCCAGCCAGCGCCGAACCGATGTCACTGGTCATGTAGGAACAGGATTCCCCGCCGTAGCCGATACCCACCGCGCGGGGGATGAATTCCTGGCTGATCTTCCGCGCCCCCAGCAACGCCCCGTGGTTCTCCGGAAAATAGACTTCGAACCCCAGTGCCATCAGCATCTCGCAAGGACCGACGGAGGTGCACCACGCCACCTTGCGGCCAGGATCGCTCGCGGCCTTATCGAGATCGAGAAAATGGTCGCGCATCAAAGCGCCGAGGCGCTTCTGCGTTTTGATCTCGACCCGCTTGACCGCCGTGCTCATAACCCGTTTACTCCTACGGCACCACGATGGACCGCAACGATACGCCCTCTTTCATCACCGCAAACGCCCGATCCAGCTCATCAAGCCCGAACCGGTGCGTCACCAGCCGCTTCACGTCGATCGCGCCGGAGTCCACCATGCGAATCAACGGCTTGTAGTCGAGCGGGCGACAGCCAAGCGATCCGACGACCTCGATCTCCTTGAACATGATCTTGCCGGCGACGATGGATATCTTCTCGTGGGTGTAACCGACGACGCACAACCGCCCGCCGATCCGAACGCACTCGAACGCCTCCTCAATCGTGCGGGGATGGCCGATTACCTCCATGGCAATGTCCGCCCCACCGCCCGTCAGCTTCTTGACTTCCTTGCTGACGCGATCCACCTTGGACGCGTTGATCGTATGCGATGCTCCGAACTCCGATGCCCACTGCAGCTTGCGGTCGTTGACGTCCACCGCGATGACCTGCGCTCCGCTGGCCCGCGCCAACTGCACGGCATTGATCCCCACCCCGCCGCAGCCGAACACCATAACCGTATCGCCGGGCCGCACCCGGGCGCGGTTCTTAACGGCGTGGTACGGGGTGGAAACGGCATCCGCGATGATCGACGCCTCCTCCAGCGGAATCGACTCGGGCAACGCCAACACATCTTTGGCGGGCACGGCCACGAACTCCGCGTAGGCACCGTTGATGTGGTTGCCGAGCATGGTCATATTGCTGCAGATGTTCTCGCGACCCATGCGGCAGAACTGGCACCGACCGCACGTCAGCACCGCCGGAATCAGCACAGGCCCGCCTTTTTTGAACGCCGCGACCTCGCCGCCCACGTCTTCGACGACGCCGGACGCCTCGTGGCCCAAGACCACGGGCGGCTTCTTGAACGTGGGTACGCCGTGCTCGATGTAGTGCAAATCGGTGTGGCACACGCCGCAGGCGGCCACCTTCACCAGGATCTCATCCGGACCGATCTTGGGAATCGGAATATCTTCCGTTTTCAAGCCGACGTCGCCGCCGTGCCATACCACTGCTTTCATCAGTCACTTTTCCTTACGATCGAGTGCCCTAACTTCCTGGTGCCTCAGGCATGTCGCCACAGAGGCGCCCGCTTGGCCATAAACGCCGCAATCCCCTCGTGCGCATCCGATAGCTGCATTAAATCATCAAGATAGAGCCTTTCTGTCCGCGCCAATTGAGCCAGAACCTGCTCCCGCGTCACCAAGCACGTCGCCCGCTTGGCCAGGCGGACCACGGGTCGCGACAGCTTGCGAATCCCGTCGAGATAGGCTTCCACGTCCGCGTCAAAGGTTTCACACGGGTACACCGCGTTGACCAGGCCTATTTCGTGCGCCTCGGCCGCGCCGATCGTCCCGCCCAACGCATTGATTTCGATGGCCTTCTTGATGCCCACCTGCGCCGGCAACACACAGGCCGCCACTGGCGGAAACACGCCCACCTGCACCTCGGGCTGCCCGAATTTCGCCCGCTCGCTCGCTAGAACCAGGTCGCAAAAACACGCCAACTCGCATCCCCCGCCCAGCGCCGCCCCCTGAACCGCCGCAATCGTCAGCGCGTCGGTCGACGCAAGCTTTCGGAAAATGCCGTGAAACAGGTGGATCATGTCGGCCACCTTGTCGGCCGAATGGTCACCCACATCAACGCCGGCGCTGAATGCCTTTCCGGCCCCGCGAAGAACCACCGCCGCCAGATCCCCTCCGGAAAGCGTCGATTCCAGGATCGTGTTGAACTCCGCCATCATCGGATTGTGAAGCACGTTCAGCGGCGCACGCCGCATCGTGATACCGGCCACACCCGCTTGAACATCCAAATCGAAAAATGCGTAATCGCTCATCGCGCTGCCATCCTCAGATGTACTGCCCACCGTCGACCCGGAGCACCTCGCCCGTGATGAACCGGGCACGCCCCCCGCACAAAAACGCCACCGCCTCGGCTACGTCGCCCACCTGCCCGGGCCGACCGAGCAGAATCTCATCCACGGCCTGCTGCTTGGCCTCCGCCGGCATGGACCGCACGATGTCCGTCTCGATGAAACCCGGCGCTACGGCGTTGACCGTAATGTTGAACCGGGCGACCTCCTTCGCGAGCGTCTTCGTCAGGCCGATCACGCCGGCTTTGGCCGCCGAATAATTCGCCTGCCCGAGTTTGCCGCGCAGCCCATTGATGCTCGCGATGTTGACGATCGCGCCCCAACCAGCCTTGCGCAGACAAGGAATGGCCGCGCGACATACGTTGAAGACGCCCGTCAGATTGACATCGATCACGTCTTGCCATTGCTCGTCCGCCATCTTCCAACTAACCCGGTCACGCACGATCCCGGCGTTGTTGACCACAATGTCAAGCCCGCCGAAGCGACCGACCACCGATTCGACCGCGTCGCCCACCGAATCAGCGTCCCGAACATCCCCGGCGATCATCAGGCAACGCCGACCGCTCGACTCGATCGCGCGCACGAGGCCGTCGCTATCCGGCGGCGTTTCCCGATCGAGGATCGCCACGTCGCATCCGTCCCGCGCAAGCGTCTCGGCGATGCAGCGGCCTATGCCGCGGCCCGCCCCGGTCACCAACGTTCTGCGCACTTCGGACATTCAAACCTCACGAAACGTAGGTCAGGTCGTCACCGCGGCCTTAAGCGTCGCACCGCACTTGCCGCAAAACTCGAACGCACGGGGCATCCCCTTCGCTCCGCATTCCGGGCAGGCTTGGGCGTACGGCCCCCACAAGAACTCGCTCGACCCATTCGGATCGGCCGCCTTCTTGCGAAGCCCAACGTAATCAGCCTTCCGTTTTTCGACGAACGCGGTCATGCCCTCATGCGGCTCGAGACTCGTGTAATGAACCGAAAGCCAATCCCGCG
>JBHHUB010000266.1:0-3694 GCA_046753625.1 Phycisphaerae bacterium
CGGCTTCTTGCAGGTTCATACCGAAATCAATCAGGTTGCAGACGATCTGCACGTGGCCTTGCGGCTGCATGTCGCCGCCCATAACACCGAAGGCGATCCACGGTTTTCCATCTTTCGTGATGAATGCGGGGATGATCGTGTGGAACGGGCGCTTGCCCGGCTCAAAGGCATTGGCGTGCTCGGGATTCAGCGAAAAGAGCTGACCGCGATCCTGAAAGACGAAGCCCAAGCCATCGGGCACCAACCCCGATCCGAAGCCGCGGTAGTTGCTTTGGATCAGCGACACCATGTTTCGATCGGCGTCGGCGGTGGTGAGATAGACGGTATCGCCATGGCGCAAGGTGACATCACCGGCGACATACGTCCGGGCGGCTTTGGTGGCGTCGAGCAGTGAGCGCCGCTGGGCCGCGTAGGGTTTGGAAATCAAGGTCTCGACCGGGACATCGACAAAATCCATGTCCGCATAGAAACGAGCGCGGTCTTCAAAGGCAAGCTTCTTAGCCTCGACCAGGTGGTGCAAATACGGCGCTGAATTGTGGCCCATGGGTGCGAGATCGTAGGGTTCCAAAATGTTGAGCATTTGCAAGGCTGCGATGCCCTGCCCGTTGGGGGGAAGTTCCCACACGTCGTAGCCGCGGTAGTTGGTGGAGACCGGCTCGACCCACGTGGAGGTGTGGGCCGCAAAATCCGCCATGCGCAAAAAGCAGCCGCTTCGCCGGCAATAGGCCGCCATGCGCTGCGCAAGGGGTCCTTTGTAAAAGGCATCCCGACCGTCCCGAGCGTGGTCAACGTGCTCGCCAGATCAGGATTGCGAAACCTCTCTCCTTTTTGCGGTGCGTGGCCGCCGGGAAGGAACGTGGCCGCGAAATTCTTGTACTTGGCCAGCCGCGCGCCGCCAAGCTTCCAATAGTACGCGATCAATTCCGATACGGGGAAACCCTGTGTGGCATAATGGATCGCCGGTGCCAGGATTTGGTCCATCGGCAGGCGGCCGAATCGCTTGTGCAACGCGAACCAGCCATCCACGCAGCCGGGCACGGTAACCGGCAATGGACCATACGGCGGGATGGATTCCAGTCCCAACTTGCTGAAATGCGCCAAAGACAGACCACGCGGCGAACGCCCACTCGCGTTGAGCCCGTACAGCTTTTTCGTTTTGGCGTCCCAGACGATCGCGAACAGATCGCCGCCGACGCCCGAACCGGTGGGCTCCATCAGCCCGAGCGCCGCATCGGCCGCGATAGCCGCATCCACGGCCGAGCCGCCGGCCTTGAGGATGTCCAAGGCAATTTGAGTGACAAGAGGCTGGCTCGTTGCCGCCATGCCGTGCCGGGCGATCACCTCCGACCGGGTGGCGAAGGGTTTTCCGGTCAAGCGATCTCCCCCAAGGCAGCGAACGGGGCCGATCAGGGCCACCAGGGTCAGCGTCAGCAGGTACGTCGTGGCAGAAGGATTCATAAGGCACTCTCACTGGTTGGTGTGAATGGTGGCCGCGATTCAGACTGTAGGATAAGGATTGGCGAAGAGGCGCCAAGAGCCGGTGCCATCGCCATGAGGTCGCCGACTCGGAGCCGCAGACGCTGGCCTGCGGACCTTGGGACCGCCAATCACCCGATTGGCACGTGCCAACGTGCGGACCGTCTACGCCGCTCAGGAAGTCGGAGATCCGCGAATCACCCGTGCGCGGCGCTCTGAGAAGACGAAGCGTGCGGCTATTGAACCCGCGATCGGTGCTTTTTGCGGTGGGTACGCTGGTAGTCGGCGACGACCGCGGCCAACTGTGCCAAGGTCTTGCGGCCGGGCTCGGTGGCCTCCAGCCCGACGAACTGGAAACCGAGCGAGGCGCGCTCGCCCTCGGCGGACTCGCGATGACGCAGATGGGCATCGATCACGAGGGACGTGCCGGTTTCGAACGGACAAAAGCTGCACCGATAGGTTTGATCGAGCTCGATTTCGGCGTGGTCGCGCGTCTTGACACGCATGCCCCCGGCTGAAATGTTCTCAAGCTGACCATAGCGCATATTCTCCCGGCCACCGGGATCGTGGGCATCTTGCTGCCGCCAGAATCGAACCGTTACCACATGTCCTTCCGGCGGATTGACCCGCTCGTACGCGCGGCGTTGGAGGAACACAAGCTCGGTGGGCCAGTCGAGTGTCAGCAGGACGCCGTCGGCATCGCTTGCCGATGAGCGAAGCCGGGATGCGAACATGCATTTCTGGCGGCCCACGCGAAAAGTGACACCGACGGTGCGGCTGCGGCGGTCGTCCGATGCCCAGCGGTTGTCCTGCTCCGAGGAGACGTGAACCACTACCGAGTGGGCATCACCGGCGTCGACGAATACGCCTTTGTGCGTACGCCAGCCGCCGGGAAGATTCAGCGTGACGATCGCTCGAAATCGTCGGCGAATGGCGTTGGCTAGAGCCTCTAGGTCTCGCCGGGGCAATACAGTGTTCAGGGCGTTCATCCGGCCTTCCTATTGTTCGTCCGGCGACTTGAGCCATTGGGCGAGGCGAACCCCCACCTTGGACGACAGGTCGTCTCTCAGAAACTCGATTCCAACAACCCAAGTGCACGGGTCCGCACCTTGGGTGATACTGACAAGGCGCGCGGGCAGCAGCAACGGATCGGCGGTGGCATCGCCTGCGAGGGTCACGCGGATCGTTGCGCCTACGACCAGGGCCGGCGGTGGCGGCGCGTCGAGCAGGAACGCCAGGCCGGATGCGCTTAGATTGAGCAGCGACCCCCGTACCGCGGACGATGACGCCGGTTCGAGGAACGCCAGCGACACGATGCTGCGGTTGCGGAAGCGGCGTCTCGGAGCACGGCGACGATCCACGGCTTCAATCGCTGTTGGATAGGTGAATACGGCAGCGCCGGCCTGCCCCGGGCGATCCATCCCAACCCAACGCGTCCGAAACGCGAATGCGCGGTTGGCGATCCGAAACGAAAACAAGAACCAATCCCCCGGTGACGCTGGATGCAGCGGCGCATCCAACGCAACGACGAGCGTCTCGGCGTCGGCATCCATGCGTGCCACGGTGCCCGTCGTCTGGCTTCCCGAGGTCGGGTTGTCCGGGCGGATGCCCATGCTGACGCGAGATTGACACGCCGTATCGAGGATGTGGCGGGCCGCGGTACGATCCATCAGCCGGCGCGTTTCGGGTTTGGTCATTGACGGCGTCATGGGTTCAGTGCGTCCTTTGGAGTAACTTCCGTTCCAACTCCGTTACGACCCGCGTCAGCGTACGTTGCGCGTGACGGAACTCCATGCCGACCCAAGGCCGGAACGCAAACCCCACAAGCAGCGATTCGCTGGAGACGATGTTCCGGGCATGGCGGGCCTCAAGCAACAGGTGCAACGCTTCCGGGTGCCCCGGAATGGTCAACGTGCCGAAGAAGCGCTCGCCGATCTTGGCACGCTTGAGCACCGAAATATCAAACAGCAAGGTCATGCCCCCGGCGGAGATGTTGATGATGCGACCGGGGCCGATGCGGCCGTTGATAGAACACCGATCGTCGTGTCCATCGTGCGGGCGAGCGAGTTCGATATCGGCGAGCTTCAAGCCGGATACGCCCACGCGGTAGTGCTTTCGTCGCTGAATGCACTCTATTTTTGCCGGCGTTTTCAACTCCAGGCCACGCAGCGCTTGCTGTGCGTTGAGCCGAACCTGAGCGTTGCTACGCAGAATCGTT
>JBHHUB010000267.1:0-3653 GCA_046753625.1 Phycisphaerae bacterium
CCGACGATCTGGCGTATGGCGATGTCGCCCCGCAACGCGGCGGCGTGACTTTGCGCCAAGGTCCATGCGCTTTGACCCTGGAAATACTGATGGTCCCCGCCGTAGACGTTTTGCAGGAGCCATTGGCGGGCCTGCGGGTTGGCCCGCGGGGTCTTCTTGAACTCGCGCTGCATTGGGCCACCGCCCAGGATGGAAACCGCCTTGAACAGATCGGGATACTTGAATCCCAGCCGCGCCGCACCGTAGCCGCCCATGCTGAATCCTTCGATCATTCTTCCCGCGCGCGAGCCGATGGTGCGAAAGTGTGCGTCAACATCCGGGATAAGCTCCTTGATCAGGAGCGTTTCGACCGGCGTTCTTCCGTCCTTGGAATCGCACCACATGCCATTGGGGAGCCCGTTGGGAAAAACGAGGAGCATGGGCGCGATCTTTCCTTCGGCGATGGCGTCGCCGAATCGCCTGGCAAGCGGCCGTATGCCGCGACCGCTGCCACCGGAGCCGTGCAGCCAGTACAGCACGGGGAAGCGGCGATCCTTTTCCTTGTCGTACGCTTGGGGCGTATAGACCTGGTAGCTCACCTTAGATTTTGCAGCCCGGCTGTCGAAAACACGGTACTGGAGACGTGGCGCTTGTACCGCGGGCAGCACCCACTCAATCGAGGCGTCGGGCCTCCCGGAGGGCCGTTGAGCGCTGCTTACCGCGGGATAACCTACCAGCACCCATATCACAATGACGGCCCAACTTGTTGAAGCATACCCAACCATCGCATTCTCCGGCTTGTCGGCAACTATACCACCCAGCATAACGCCCACCCATGCCTATCCTTGCCGCAGGCGACAAGATTTCACATGGAGCCGTCGTCGGTCGGAAGCCACGCATTGCGCGGAAGCGGTCGTCGCGAGCGGCCTGTTGGCCCAGGATCAACATCGTGGCCATCCTATCGGTTCGACCTCAACGTCCCGGTTGTCGGCGGAGGGTGGGTATCCCACGAAAGATGGGGCGCGGCGGTTGAGCCCGGCAGGCTCCAATTCGGCTCGAAGATTTTTGCCCATCGGCGTAATGCTGCTACCATGCGTGCGACGTTGGCGCGTGGCGGGCGTGCCGGTTGCGGTCGCCCGGTGAGCATCTGTTTCACTTTTCTTGGCAAGAGCGCAGATGGTGGTGTGGCCCGGCATCGCGCCAGTGTGTTTCCGAGCGGAGTAGCCGACAGCGCACGTCCGCTCAATCAAGCGTTCGAGTAACAGAAATCCATGAATACTCCTTTTTTGCCCAAGCGAAATCGTCACACCGCCGCCGTTGTGTGCGGTTTGATGGCCGGCCTGGCGCCGGCGGCCTCCGTCCTGGCCCAGGAAGGAGGACCGCTCGCCGTATCGGAAATCACATTTGAGGGGCTTGGTCGGACGAACCGGGCCTACGTCGAGGATATTGTGGGCCTGCGCGCCGGTGACTCCGTTAGGCCCGCCGACCTCGACGCGGCCGTCAGCCGCCTGCTGCGCACCGGGCGATTTCTGTCGGCCCGTTGGCGCGACGAACCCCAAGATGCGGGGCACCGCATTGTTTTTCGCGTTGTCGAGCGGGCGACGGTGACCGCGATACGCTTCGAGGGCAACGTCCAATTTCCGGCAAGCCGGCTCGCGAAGGAGGTGGGGATCGCCGTCGGCGATCCGCTGGATGTGTTCGCCGTGCGTGGTGGTCGGGATGCGATCCGGGAGGTGTATCGCCAGAGCGGCTTCAACGATTGTGAGGTTTCGTACGATGAGGTGGCCGTGGAATCGACCGGAGAACTGGTCTATCGGATTGAGGAGGGGGTTCGTATTCGGGTGCGCAGAATCCTCTTCGAGGGCAACACGGTATTCAAGCCACGCGAGCTCAACCTTCAGATTCTGACAAAAACCTCTTTGGGAATCTTTCGTGCCGGTGATTTTGACGAGGATCGGGCCGAATCAGACGCAGCCCAGTTGCAGCGATTCTACCGCGACCATGGCTACCTCGATGCCAGAGTCGGTTTTCGCCGCGAACTGGGCGACGATGGGCGGAGCCTCACGCTGGTGTTCACGATTTCCGAAGGTGTTCGGTATCAGATCGAACGCATTCAGATTGAGGGCAACGCTGAGGTTTCTGAAGAGGCGATCAGGGCGGTGCTTTCATCCAAGGTCGGCCAGCCCGTGAAGCAGCAGGTCATCGACGCCGATGTGCGGGCGGTTCAGTCTAAGTATTGGGAACTCGGCTACATTTACGTCGCGGTCAAGGCCGACCGGGTGTTTTCCGAACAACCCGGATTGGCGCAGATCCACTTCGCGATCGAGGAGGGTGGCCAGTACAAGGTGGGTCGGATCGAGGTCCGCGGCAACGCGCGGACACGCGACAAAGTGGTACGGAGGGCGTTGAACCTGTACCCCCCCGACGATTTGCTGGATTTGAACGAGACCCAAGAGGCCCAGGACAACCTGCGCCAAACGCAGATTTTCGATGCGGTGCGCGTCTTCCCGATTGGCGATGAACCCGACCGGCGCGACATTGTCATCGACGTTCAGGAAACCGAACGATCCGGGGACGTGATCTTTGGACTGGGCGTGACGAGCAACAGCGGCGTCGTGGGGACGATCAACCTGGACTTCAAGAACTTTGATCTCGCCGACCCGCCGCGCACTTGGAAGGAGCTTTGGAAGTTTCGATCGTTCCACGGAGGCGGGCAGCGGCTGCGCGTCGAACTGCAACCGGGCACCGACGTCAGCCGGTTTCGCGTTGATTTCACCGAGCCCTACTTCATGGACAAGCCCATCCGGTTTGATCTGAGCGGCTTTGTCTTCGTGCGCGGGCGCGACGGCTACGACGAAAGCCGCGGCGGCGTCACGGTTTCGCTGGGCAAGCGTTTTGAAACCGGCTTCCTGCATGGCTGGTCCGGCGAAGTCTCGCTGCGTCTTGAACGGACGCAGGTGGATAATGTGGATTTGTTCGCTGCGCGTGAAATCCGCGATGACGAGGGGGCCAATTTTCTATCGAGCGTCAAGGTGTCGCTGCTGCGCGATCGGACGGACAATTTCTTCCTGCCTACGACGGGGGACCGCCTCCGCATCAGCTACGAGCAGTTCGGCATTTTGGGCGGCGACTTCGGATTCGGGCGTTTGATCAGTTCGTACACCTGGTACAAGACCGTCAAGACCGATCGCTTCGACCGCAAGAGCGTGCTGCGCCTCAGCGCTGAAGGTGGCACCATCATCGGCGATGCGCCGGTGTTCGAACGGTTCTTCGCCGGAGGAACGGGTTCCCTGCGCGGCTTTCAATTCCGTGGCGTCGGCGAACGTAGCGGGATCGACAACAACAACATCGGCGGCGATTTCCTGGTCTTGCTTGGTGCGGAGTATTCCTACCCGCTTATCGCGGAGAACGTGCGCGGGCACGTGTTCCTAGACACGGGCACCGTCGGCTCCGGCGCCTACCGGGCTTCGATCGGCGTCGGCATCCGGATCATCCTCAACCTCTTCGGACCCCTGCCGCTGGAGTTCAACTTGGCCGCACCCATCGGCAGTGACAGCGACGACGAGACCCAAGTCTTCAGCTTCCTGATCGGGACATTTTTCTAGTGGGTTGGGTCATGACTTGGTGGTGGGTAGGGCGGGGGCTTGGTCCGCCGTAGGCGGGGCGTTGGGCCG
>JBHHUB010000268.1:0-3632 GCA_046753625.1 Phycisphaerae bacterium
GTCAAAAAAACCGCCGCCTGATCATGAACTCATCCACAACATTTGGAGATATCTCAGCTACTCAGCTACTCCTTGAGAATACAGAATGTTCTCTTCTAACTTGCACTACTGGCCTTCCTATGCCCCCACGTAACCGTTCACGGGGTCAAGACCCTATAGAATAAGTGGTTTTCGTGATGGTCGGTACAGAAAGGCGGTCGAAACGGGGACGACGTGCCCCTCACAATGCCGTTTGGGGAGCGCTAAAGCCGATTCCACCCTGTGAACGGTTACGCCCCCACGCACAGCGCTATCGCCGCGCTGATTTCCTCTATTTCACTGGCGCGTAGCGCACCAAGCCTCGTGACGAAACGGCTAACCGAGACTGATTTAACCTGAAAGCAGTCTGCTGCTGATTCTTTGCCCAACCCGTTCCGTTTTCGCGGCTTCACTAGAACGAGCCAAGGCACACCCGCGAACTTCTTCTGCCATTCAGTGAGCGGAACGACGATCCGCAACGGAAGTCGTCCGATGGAGTCTGGGTTTACGACCACGGCAGGACGTGTTTTGCCCATCTCCGCTCCCTTCACGGGATCAAAACGCAGCTGCCATACTTCGCCGCGAACCGGGTTAGTCGTCGACCGACTTGTCAATGTGATCTTCCTCGTCGAGGGACTCGAATCCTGAGAGGTCGCCGCCATCCTCATACTCTTCAGCCGCGACCGTCGCGGCCTGCTCCATCAACCGATCTCGTTGGGCTCTCGGCATACGTGCCAACGATCTGGCATCAAGCGCGCCGGTTGGCTCCTCTTCCGCGATGCCCCGAGTGGCGCCTGGACAGATTCGTTCCGCCTGTCTGCGGGTCAGCAGTCCCTCGGCTAGAGCTCGAACTGTCAACTGGCGCATCTTCCGCGGACGCTCTTGTCCCTCGTACTCGACGGGCTCCTCACGCCGCCAGCCACGCGAACTCATTTCCGTGAAGAGAGTTCGCTTGTGTGATTCGTCGATGATGCCCAAGTCCGCGGCCCGCATGATCCACGCTTGCATGCTCAACCCGTGCTTCTGTTTGAGCATTGCCAGTTCGCACAGGTCGAGGTGCCGTCGTCTTTCACCAAGTTCGCGTCGCGCCGTCCTTGCGGTCACCAGGAACGCCGCCGCGAATCGGTGCGCGAGCTTTTCTTCTGCTCGCTCGTCAATGTCGGACACGTGCATACAAAGATGACCGAGTTCGTGTGCCAGGCTGAACCGCCGGCGATCGTCGGGCACCGCGCCGCTCACGACGACTACGGGCACAGTTTCATTCGCCCAGCCAGACAAGCCATCGAAAGCATCTTCGTCGCTCCCCGACTCTACGACGATGCCACCGCCATCCTCGATCGCCGTGGTCACGCTCTCAATAGGCTGCTCACCCAGTCGCCAGTGTTCTCGTAGCGATTCCGCTTCACGTTCTGCGTCTTCCGGTTCCCCGACATTTCTCCGTGGGGGCAAGACCTGTCTGGTCGCCGACGGCTCCAGCGCGTGGCGAAGGTTCAGGATCACCTCGACTTGAGCGTGAGCTAGGCACTTGACACGTTCCTGTTTCTTCTTCCCCAACCCGGACGCCTTCCGAAAAGCGACCCAGCTCAGCTCCACACTCGGTTCTTCCAGAAAATACGACGACTCTACGCCCAGCACGTCACCTAAGGCGCGCAGAAGGGTTGGCTTCGGGACACTGCCTCCCCTTTCGTACTTGGAGAGACCTCCCTTCGTTAATTGAACGCCGCTGGCAACCAAGCCGTCCACCAGCTCGTCCTGCGTCATGCCCGAAGCAATCCGAGCCTGCCTGATTCGATCTCCAATCATCCCGCAACCTCCGTTGACGTTATCGATTCCCATGTCGCGAAAGTCAACGTTGACAGTATATAGCATTTCGTCGGAAAAGTCAACAAACGGGTGCTTTTCTTGCCAAGAGCAGCGATTATCGGGCGGTAGGGCCGGTTTTCGGTGTTTCCGGCCCGGTTGCGAACGACCTGCGGTCACGTTAACGCCACGGTAGCGGCGAGCTGCTGGTCCGCTGCGAAATGTGTCAGCGGGCGGGCAAAACCGGCCAGTAGTGGGCGGGTGAAAACCGGCCATTTTGAGGAGCTTTGGATTCGTCCATTAGCTTTCTCCTTGAAAGGAGAGAGCAGTGGCGAACCAACTCAAGATGGCCCAGATTCAGTCAATATTGACGTTACACGCCCGGGGATGGTCGTATCGACGCATCGGCCGGGCACTCGGCGTCCACCGGGAGACGGTGAAACGCTACGTTGAGCTGTCCAAAGCGGCATGCGGCGATGGATCGGAGGTGTCCGATCCGCCTACTCAAAACCGGCCAAACCCGCCCGCCGGGTATTCCGGACCGGCGAGCAAGTGCGAACCGTTCCGCGAGCAGATCACCCAGGCCTTGGAGAAGGGTCTCAGAAAACAGCGGATCTGGCAGGATCTCAAGACTGAGCACGACTTCGACGGCGGCTACGACTGCCTGAAACGCTTTGCCCGTCGGCTGGCGGTCTCCACGGATCTGCCGTTCCGCCGCATGGAATGCGCTCCGGGCGCCGAGGCGCAAATTGACTTCGGAACCGGTGCCCCGGTAGTCATACCCGAAGGCGAGCCCGCGCCGGTTGGCGTCAAATCAAGACGACGCAAAACGCACGTCCTCCGCGTCGTGCTCAGTCACTCACGGAAGGCCTACAGCGAAGTCGTCTAGCCCAGAGCAGCCATCCGATGACGTAGTCCTTCTCGACCACGTCTTCCCGAAGACCCCATTCGCGGACGCGCTCCTCGATGTCGAGCCGCGATATCATGACGGCAACTTCTTTCGTGCCACGTCCGCGTTGACGCGCAGGTTCCACCGTGTCGAAATCCGCCCCTTGCGACGAGAACTCGGGTCCAACAGCGACAGCCCTGCACTTAGTCCCGCCCGGCAAGCGTGCACCAGCGTGTCCGATTCGACACCGAGAGCTTCCACAAGATATCCTAGTCGCTTAAACACGGTCCGGTTGCCCCGGCGATTCGCATACTCCACAAGCCGTTTGTCATCGCGATGCTCTCCGGCAAAGTAGGCGTCGATTACGTCGGCGATGTGACGAATGCCGCCGCCAATACTCGGATCATCTAGCACGTCGACGATCGTCCGCGTCGGGTCGGAGACGGCGACACGCACGCGGGCCTTCCAGACGTTCCGCGTACCAAAGTGCTTTGCCTTAGGCAGGCTCTTCAACCGAAACGCTGTCCCCTGAATCTCGACGTTACTGCTTCGCACACCACGGCCGGTCACAACGACGATGTCGCGGAAGATCTGCTCGGTAACCTCCCAATGCTCGCATGCACTCCAGCCGCCGATGTAGCATGGTGCCAGAGCTTTGGCAGCTACGACCCACGGATCCTCGCGCCATTCTGCCGGCTCACCCGCCCGGAGAGGAACGAGCGCGTATAGCCCTCGCCGCACGCGCGCGAGCCAGCCGCGTTCGGCCAGGTAAGCAAGCAGCCGGCGGGCACGCTCGCGGCTGAGCCCCAGGGACTCTGCCGCCTCAACCGAACCAAACGGACCAGTGACCTTCCGGTGGAGCGTATCCAGCGTAAGCGCTCGGTGAAATGCATCTTGTAATCATCTTCCTCGATCTGGCATGATG
>JBHHUB010000269.1:0-3626 GCA_046753625.1 Phycisphaerae bacterium
GCCATGTTCCAGCTTGCGTTCACCGGCGAGCCGCAGTAGGCCGGGCCGCACGCCCCGAAATGGTTCTGGATGGGTGGCCCCTCCTTCTGGAGGTGGGGGAGCCGATGACGGTGACGGACTGGCGCCTGCGCTTGGCGACGATCCGAGCGACCGTGTTCTGGCGTTCGTACCGGAGGGCGTTCGAATCCTGATGCCCGAGAGATCATCGTCTCCCCCATGTCCGAATAGGACATGGGGCACCCGCACCCGTGCCGAACACCGTTGTAGCCCAGCCGCCCTCGGCTGGGCGGTCGCCCAGACGCAGCGGAGGGCCGCTGTGCCACACGGGATACCCATCGAATCAACGACGGAGCCCCGTTTGTTTCAACGCGCTACTACTCCCGCGCTGTTCCGGACGGTTTGCGGAACGGGTACGTCGCCTTGTGGGTGTATTCGAGTACTTGATTGACGCGTTGATCCCGATGGGTCTCCTCGTTCCCATCGGGCCAACGAATCAATACAGAGTCGACGGTTTGGGCATCGCCCAGTCCGAAATGGAGCATCAGCTCATCTTGTGATAGGTAGGATGAACTCGCCCCCACCTCAGCCACCTGCGCATGGCCACGGACGGTAACGACCACCTTAGCCCCTAAGGCAAAGGTGTTGCCGCCGCTTTGGCGAAGCCGAATTCGCAAAAAGTTGCCCAAACCGGTCGACTCGTTTCGCAAAATCATGGGCCGGCCTCCATGCACGCCCAGGATTAAATCCACACGTCCATCGTGATCAAAATCCGTCTGCGCACCGCCTCGCCCGACAAACGGCGTGCTCAACACCGGGGTGGCTGCACCGGCGACATTGACGAACCCCTCTTCGCCCCGATTCCACATCAGGAAAGGTCTCTGGGGAACCAGCCGACTGTGATCCGCCGCGCGCTCCAACGTGCTTCCGTTGACAAGCCAGAGGTCGCGGCGCCCATCGTTATCAAAGTCACAGAACCCCGTCGCCCACCCGACCATGTCCAACGCTACCTGCCCGAACCCCAGCGTATCGCCCTCGTCCATGAACCAGAGCCGCCCCCCTTCGCTATCCCCGAGCATTCGGTCATGCGTCATGTTTCGGTAGAGCGCGTTTTCCTGCGCAATCCAATGCGTCACCAAGAGGTCTTGATCCCCGTCGTCATCGATGTCCGCCGCTGCGATTCCCATCGCGCCGCGGTAGTCCGCCGCAAGAGACGCCGCGCCGACATCCGCAAAGGTTCCATCGCGGTTGTTGCGGTAGACGCCGTTGTTGGATACGTCGTTGGCGACGTAGAGGTCCACCCAGCCGTCGCCGTTGAGATCGACCCAACTCGCCGACAGGCTTCGCCCGCCGGGATCGTCCAGTCCGGCCTCCGCAGCGACCTCGGTAAACGTCTTGTCCCCGTTATTTTGAAACAGCGCGTTCGTCTGAGGCCTGTAGGCGGACGGATTCAAGGTGTAAGGTTGCTCGGTCGAATACTGACGCTCGGCGCTGCCTCGATCCTTTTCGCGGTACACGAACGCAACGTAGTTGCAGACGTAGAGATCGAGATCGCCGTCCCGATCGTAATCCGCCCAGGAACAACCCGCGCTAAAGCGACCATCCTGCACGCCCGCCTGATCGGTAACCTCGGCGAACGTCCCGTCGCCGTTGTTTTCATACAACGCGTTGGCCCCGAATGCGGTCACATAGAGATCGAGATCGCCGTCGTTGTCGTAATCCCCCCAGGACGCCCCCATCCCATAACCGACGAACCCGACACCGGACCGATCGGTCACGTCGACAAACCCACACCCGCCGTCATTGCGATAAAGCCGCGAACGGCCGTTCGTCCGGTCGAGCGCCGCGCCGGGTACGGCGTTGCCCGCGAAATTGACAAAAAACACGTCATCAAAACCGTCCCCGTCAAAATCGCCCATGGCGATACCCGAACCCATGTCCTCGGGCAGCAGGGATGCTCGCGTCGCGGGGAAATGCCGGAACGTCACGCCCATCCGGTCCGTAACCTCCGTGAACGAAATGGGAACCTTGTCTTGCTTGACGGTCTTGGACAGCACGCTGGTCAAGCCCTCCAGGTCCGCGCCAGCCGCGGGCACGGCCTTACCCGTGGGTCGGCTGACCGCCACGATCATGCCCGCCACGGCCAGCGTACCCATCAAACTCAACCAGCTCCATCGAGCAAGTAGCCGTCGCCGCTTGTTCACTCGAGGGGTCCCGTTCATCCGCGCATCGCTCCACGCCCGCCCCGCTCAACGCGCATCACCGTTTCGGCATGTGCGATGTCGGTTACTTGGCCCGCATCTCGCAGTTGATGCCTGACCCCCACGACTTTGGCGGCAGGTTGCGACCGCGACCCAACGCGGCACCGGGCGAGGCCGGTCGGGCCTGGCGAATCACTCATCCCCACCTATCCAATATATGTATACCAACATGTCTTGAATTACGCAAGAAGCATCGCCGGCCCAACCCGTCCGGCCGATAATCCAGGATCATGACCGGACGTGCGCCGAAGAAAGCGATGGGAGACTGCGGCCCGCGCCGAAGGAGACCAAAACCGGGGCAGACCGTAACCCAATGCCCAGAATTGGCTTACGACCCGGACCGTATACGATGATGGGGCAGCCGGACCGGAAAGCCTCTGGAGGGGCGAAATCCTTGATCCGGACAGTTGATCGCCCAGCGCCTCACTTCCGATCGCACTTGCACATGGTGCGGGCAATGTAGCTGTCGAATTGTTGAACGCCGCCGCGGAGCCGTCCCATTGCACGACCATGGGGGAGATAGGCTTGATCCCCGGCCTCGGGCTCAACCAACGCCCGGCTGGTGCGTGTCCACGCGGTCTTAGCGAACGTTCGCGCGTTTCTTGGCCTTGGCCGCTTTCGCGGACTTCGAGAACTTGGCGGATTTCTTGGCCTTCTTGGTACTCTTGGCCTTTTTGGTCTTTTCGGTCTTTTCGGTCTTTTTGGTCTTTTTGGTCTTTTTGGTTTTCTTGCTTGACTTGGCGGTTTTGGACGCAGCCTGTTTTTTCGCGGCTAGCCTGATGCTCTTGGCAGACTTGGGCGCATGGCGCGCCGTACCCGGCGCGTTGGCCACCTTGGCAATCGAAGTCCTCGTCAGAAACGCCAGAAAGCCGTCCGTAATGCGTTTGTAGCTCTTGTGTCCACCGCAGGGGTTGGCGTCGTTGCAGATCGTGTTGCCAAACGGACAGGGCTTTTCGGCCTCGGTAAACTGCGGATCAAACGGCGCGACGATGTCGAGCAAATGAACGTGATCCGGCTGCCGCTTGAAGCGAAACCCCCCCTTTTTTCCGCGCGTGGCGTCAAGAATTCCCCGTCGGACCAGGGTTCCGAGCACCATGGAGAGGTATTTCGCGGGGATACCCGTATGGCGCGCGATGCGCGGACCTGAAACCGGCCATTCATCTTCCGTCTGGGTAATGTACACCATCGCCTTGAGGGCGTACTCACCCGTTCTGTTCAGCATAACTCGGTCACTCCTTTGTCAGGCGATTCACAGGTATTGGCATATGAGTATGTGGGCAAACTCAACGCGCGCCAAGCCCACCGTCGTTGGAACATGTCAGGGGCGGTCTGACCAGCGATAGTGGCAAGGCGCCTGGTACTTCAGGC
>JBHHUB010000270.1:0-3612 GCA_046753625.1 Phycisphaerae bacterium
GCTCTTGCGGGCATCCCTCTTGATCGCGGCCACCGTGGTCTCATAATCTACCGCATGACCAACCCAAGCCAGACTGATGCGGCCGTTTCCACGTCGTCCGAGCGGCATTTCATTCTCGGCACGGCCGGGCACATCGACCATGGCAAGACGTCGCTCATTGGCGCGTTGACCGGCACCGATACGGATCGCCTGCCGGAGGAGAAAAAGCGCGGGATGACCATCGAGCTGGGGTTCGCGGAGTTGGTCCTCGGCGGGGCGCATTTCGGCGTGGTCGACGTGCCGGGCCACGAGCGGTTCGTCAAGACGATGGTGTCGGGGGCGACGGGGATCGACCTGGCTTTGTTGGTCGTGGCGGCGGACGATTCGGTGATGCCTCAGACCATCGAGCACGTGGAGATTCTCAAGCTGCTCGGTGTTGCCAACATGGTTGTGGCGATTACCAAGATTGATGCGGTGGCCGCGGACATGGTGGAGCTGGTGTGCGAAGATGTGCGCGATCTTTTGGCCGGGTCGCCGTTTGCCGGGGCTTCGTTGTTTCCGGTATCGTCCGTGACGAATGCCGGACTCGCGGCACTTCGCGACGGCATGGCCGAGGCGGCCGCATCGCTGACGCCACGGCGTCGCGCGCGTCCATTTCATCTGGCGATCGATCGGGTTTTTTCCGTTCAAGGTCGCGGCACGGTAATCACCGGCTCGGTGCAGCGTGGGCACGTTGAGGAAGGCGACGAGTTGGAGGTCTGGCCGGGCGGCGCGACGTGCCGCGTGCGTGACCTTCAAGCCCACGGCGTGCGGCGCGGGTCGCTCTTGTGCGGCCAAAGGGCGGCGATCAACCTGAGCGGCGTGGCCCGGGAAGCGCTCGGGCGCGGGTCGGAACTGGCAACGTCGGGGTTTCTCGTGCCCACACGGCTGGTCAACGTCCATTTGGATCTGCTCGACTCGAATGCCAGGCCGCTCAAGTCTACCAGCATCGTCAGGTTCGGCATCGGAACGTGCGAGGTGCCCGTGCGCGTCGTGCTGATGGGCAACGACAAGCACCTTCAGCCGGGGTCGAGCGGGTTGGCGCAGTTGCGTAGCGGGACGGCGCTGACCTGCCGTCATGGTCAGCGCTTCATCCTTCGCGATGAAACCGCGTCGCGCACCGTCGGTGGCGGCGTCGTGCTGGAACCGAACGCCAGGCGGGACGGGACGGGCGATGTCGATCTTAAGCGGTTGGAAACGTTGCGCACCGGCAGCGACCTGCAGCGCGTGGAGGTCGTGCTGGCGGGCCAGGGGTTTACGCGTCCGCCGGCGCTGCGGCTGTGCGCGCTGGCCGGTGTGGAACTGGAGGCGCTGCGTGACGTGTTTGATGAGCTGGAACGTCGAGGTCTCTGGCGACAAGTGGAAGGCACCGACGTTTACGCCGTGCCTCAGGCGGTGGATGCGGCCGGCGAACGTCTGGCCCGGCGCTTGGCCCGATTTCATGAACACCGGCCGGACCAGCCGGGACCGGCGGTCGAGACCGTGATCGGATGGTTGGAGCGATCCTGTGGAAAGCAGGTGGCCCGTCCGTTGTACGAGGGGTTTGTCCGGCGTGGTCGGCTCAAGCCGTTCGGCCGGTTTGTTTGCCTGCCCGAGTTCGCCCCGAAGCTGTCGGCGGCCGATGAAACCCTATTGGCGCAGTTGACGGACGAGTTGCGACGGGCGCAGCATCGCCCGCCGGCGCTGGACGGACTGTCCATCGCCGCCGGTGTCGATCGCAAGCGCCTTAAGCGACTGGCGACGCTGGCGGTGGCGATGGGTGAGATCGTGCAGATCGATGCTAGGGTGTACATGGACGCGGAGGCGGATCAATCGTTGCGGGCGATGCTTCAGGCGATGGTCGAGGCGGACGGCGGTGTTACGGTTGCGCAGTTCCGCGAGCGCACGAAATCGAGCCGCAAGCATGTGGTGCCCTATATGGAATACCTCGACAAGATCGGGTTCACCCGGCGCGTGGGCGATGTGCGTGTGCTCGCGGCCGCAACGGAGATCAACCCATGAACGCGAAGGTCAAGCAATGCCTCAAGACGATTCCCTCCGTTTCGGCCCTTTTGGAATGTGACACCGTTCAGGCATGGCTTCAGCACAGGCCGCGCGCGGCCGTGGTCGCCGCCTTGCGCGCGGTCGTAGAAGCGGCCCGGCAGCGCATCGTTGCCGGGGTGCAGGATGAGCCCGTCGACGTGGACGCGCTTCTGTGCGAAGCGCAGGATGCGATCGAAAGCGGGGCCAAGCCCTCGCTTACGCACGTGATCAATGCGACCGGCGTCGTGTTGCATACGGGATTGGGCCGCGCGCCGCTTTGCGAAGCGGCCATCGATGCGATGGCGCTGGGGGCGTCGGGCTATTGCAATCTAGAGTACGACCTGGAAACCGGGCGGCGCGGACGCCGGATGGATCACGTCGGGCGCAAACTCGCTACGCTGACCGGCGCGGCCGCGGCGACCGTGGTCAACAACAACGCGGCCGCTACGCTGCTGATTCTTCGGACTTTTGCGTCCGGGCGCGAGGCCATCGTCTCTCGCGGACAACTGATCGAGATCGGCGGCAGTTTTCGCCTGCCCGACATCATGCGCGCCAGCGGGGCGGTCCTTCGTGAGGTGGGTACGACGAACCGCACGCGGTTGTCCGACTATGCGCTGGCCATCAACGAGCAGACCGCCATGATCGTTCGGGCCCACACGAGCAACTACCGCGTCGTCGGGTTTACCGAGGAGGTTCCGATGGGCCAGCTAGCGGCACTCGCGCGCGAGCGGGATCTGCTTTCCCTGGACGATCTGGGCAGCGGTGTGTTGCTGGAGCTTTCGCGTTTCCGCGGCTCGGGCGAGCCGACGGTGGCGGCGTCGGTCGCAGCGGGCTCGGACCTGGTCTGTTTCTCCGGGGACAAATTGCTGGGCGGGCCGCAATGTGGCATCATCGCCGGACGCCTGGATTTGATCCGCGAGATCGAATCCAGCCCGCTGATGCGCACCTACCGCCCCGGCAAGCTTACGTTGTTGGCCCTGGAAGCCACGCTCGATCAGTACACCGACGCCGACACCGCGCGGGCCAACATTCCGGTTCTTGCCATGCTGTCGGTGGAGACGGACGAGCTGGCCCGGCGGGCGCAGCGGCTGTGCGATTCACTCATGCGCGCGCTGCCTGAAGAGGGGTTTTTAGTCTGCTCATCGGAAGCGTGCGCCGGTGGGGGATCGATGCCGGAGCAGGTCTTGGAAAGCGTGGTCGTGCAGTGGCGCCCGGCGGCGGGTTCCGCCGCCTTCATCGTTCAGCGTTTGCGCCAGATCGAACCGCCGGTCATCGCTACCGTTCGCGACAACGCGGTCTGCTTCGATTTGCGCACCATCGAGCCGGAGGACATCAAGATCGTTCACCGGGCGATTGGGCAGGTGGCCGGGCGGGCGTGACGGGTTCGGCGTAGGGTTTACGACCAGGGCACCAAGAAGAGGAAGGGGGATGGTTCATTGGTGCCACAAGGCGAACGAGTGGGGTGAGGTGCGTAACGCCTCGGCTTCAGCGCCGTTCTCTTCTGCAGCCTGTAAGGCTGCCCCACAGTAGCCGTGGGGGGGCCCCGGGGGGGGGCCCCCCGCCCCCCCCAAC
>JBHHUB010000271.1:0-3588 GCA_046753625.1 Phycisphaerae bacterium
CTACGTGGCCTCCTGCAGTGGTCCCGTGATGGTGGACACGATCGGCAGTCTGTTCACCCCCAGCAACGATACGGTGTTGAGTGTGTACGGAGCCTGCGGCGGGCCGGAAGTGGCGTGCGACGACGACGCAGGCCCGGGCTTGCTTTCGTTCCTCGAGTTCGACGCCGTGGTGGGTCAGACGTACTTCATCCGTGTGGCCGGGTTCTTGAACAACTCCGGCGACATCAGCCTGAATATTACGACCGTGTCGTGCTGCGTTATCGACGGCGTGGGGGTTCCCGCCGGGGCCGCGAATCCGTTGAATGAATGTGAGGCATGCCTTCCCATGCAAAACAGCGTGGCCTACTCGCCGCGACCGGCGGGAAGCCTCTGTGGCGATCCCGCGTTTGGGGAATGCGACAGCCCCGATTCCTGCGATGGTTTCGGCGTCTGCGAGATCAACCACAAGCCCAACGGTACGCCGTGCAGCGATGACGGCAACGACTGCTCCGCCGATGTGTGCAGCAGCGGCGTCTGCGATCACCCGTTCCTGACCTCGGGGACGGCGTGCGGCGATCCGACGAGTACCGCCTGCGATGCGCCCGATACGTGCGACGGCGGCGGCGTTTGTCTGGCGAACTTCATTCCGACGGGCGTACCCTGCGGCGACCCGAGCACCAGCGAATGCGACAACGCGGACGTTTGCGACGGCGCCGGCGCGTGCAATCCGAACCATCAGCCGGACGGTCTGGCCTGCACGGACGATGGCAACGACTGCACGGCCGATCAATGCAATAGCGGAACGTGTGTCCATCCGAACAGCCCTTCGGGCGCGCCCTGCGGCGATGCCGGCGATTCCGGCTGTGACAATCCCGATAGCTGCGATGGGGCGGGCATCTGCCTGCCCAACTTCGAGCCGTTAGGATTCGCGTGCGGCGATCCAGCGGACACGGAGTGCGACAATCCCGATACATGCAACGGAGCCGGTTCATGCCAGGTGAACTTCGAGGCGGACGGCGTGCCGTGCGGTGACCCGACCGATACCGACTGCGACAATCCCGACACCTGCAACGGCGTGGGTAGTTGCCAAAGCAATCTGGAGCTGAGTGGCTTCCCCTGCGGCGACCCCAGCAACACGCAGTGCGACAATCCGGATACGTGCGACGGCACGGGGACGTGCCTGCCCAACTTCGAGATGAGCGGAGTCGCATGCGGCGATCCGTCCGCTACGGAGTGCGACGACCCCGATGCCTGCGACGGTATCGGCACATGCCTGGCCAACCACGTCCCAACCGGGACGGCGTGCAGCGACGACGGTAACGATTGCAGTCAGGACTTGTGCGATCTGGGTACGTGCACACACCCCCCCCACCCCTTGGGGACACCGTGCGGAAACCCTGCGGATACCGAGTGCGACAACCCAGACACCTGCAACGGACTCGGCTCATGCCTGGATAATTTCGAGCCGGTCGGTACCGCCTGCGGGGCGCCCACCGACTCGCAATGCGACCATCCCGACAGTTGCGACCCCACCGGGAGTTGCCTGCCCAACCTGGAGCCCAACGGCACCGCTTGCGATGATGCCGACGTGTGTACCGGTGGCGATGCGTGCGTGGACGGCTTCTGCGAAGGCGACGCCGTGGCTCAAGCCCCGCTGATCGAAGCCCTCGGTTCGCGAAGATTGCAGGTCACGCCGCTGCCCGCGGGCGCCCCGGGGCCCGTTGCGCTGCGGGTTACGTCGCCGGATTGGCCCTGCCTGATCAAGCACATCGCCGCCGACGGATCACTCACGGCAGCGCCGGTGTTCCAACTGATCGACGTCTGGGGCACGATCATCGTCAATGATGTGGATGTCGTACCCGACACGACTTATGAGGTCGAGGCACTGTGCGGTTCGTTCACGTCGGTGCCGGGCGCGGCGCGTACGGCCATTTGGGGCGATGCGGATGGTGACGGAGTCGTAACACTGGCGGATGTACAGTTGACCGTGCTGGGATTCCAGGGTGTCTTCAACATACAGCCTTTGGAGGTGCTCGACATCTGGCCGTGTCTGCCGGAACAATCCGTCAACTTTGATGACATTCTGCAGGTGGTCATCGCATTCCAAGGCGGAACCTACGCGGATACGGGGTGCCCGCTGCCGTGCCCATAGGTATCGTGCCGGGTCGAATCGAGGAGGCGATCCGTGCTGGACCTGTGGGCCGCCTGGACTGATTGGGATGGGCGCGAAACATGCCGTAATCGCGTGCCCGCCCCCCCTGTGCCCCGTACAGGCCGATAACGAGCGGTTTAGCTCTGGTAGTGGTCTCCGAAAAGAGGTATCATGGCGCCTGTGTACGATGCCCCAGTTGATGGGGACCACTGAGGAAACATGGCGGGCCGCGGATCGGGGGGACGGGCGGCTGTGCGCTTCACGATGATTGGGGATGTTCGCGGCGGCCGCCACTATGTTGTGTCTGGCGTTCGAGCCCGCCGCGAAGTAAGGCACGATTGGCCCTCGGCTACACGCCCTGGAAACATTGTTCACAGGATCCAATGTGTAGCCGGATGCCTCAGGCACTGAACGACGCACGAAGAGGAGATCGTCGATGAACCAAGCCAAGCAACGAATCTATGAAACCGCTCCAATAGGAATGGAGTACCGGTTCCGGCAAACCCGTCTCGCACGGCTACCGATCATCCTATTGCTGGTTGTGGCTGGTGCTTCGGGTCGCCACGTCTTGGCCGCCGACCGTACCGAACGTTCAGGCTCCATCGACTCCCCGATCGCAACGGGATCGCTCCCGGAACCCGTCACCTCAGGGGCTCCCATACAGCGTATGGCTGTTCTTGCGGGGACGGCGGATACGGATGGCGGCGGTAACGTGTCCGAGACCGCGGTTGGCGATCTGGTGTACAGCAACACGGGCGCGACGCTGACGTTTCCTCCCGGCGCCAATCGACTGATCGCGGACGATCTCCGCACGATCTCACCTTGCGGCTGTACCCTCGAGCACTACGAAGTGCGCGTCGGCGGTGGCGGCGACGGCACGGGCGCGGGGTTTTCGGTGAATTATGCGATGTACGACGGCTGCCCCGGCGAGGGCGGCGTGCTGATCCCCGGCACGGAAGGCACGGCGATTTTCGCCGATGACAATGTGTACACGTTGAGCATTACACCCACGGCGGTTGTGGCGGTCCCGCGGTCCCTCTGGATCGGCCTGGAATTCAGCCGCAACGGTGCGGGCTGGCTCGTCGGCAGCTCCGCCGATCCGGGATTCGGACTGACGGCCGATCTCTACTACCACCCCACCATCGGGTGCGATGCGGTGTTTTCCGGAGGTCTGTTTGCGGGTTACTGGGCGAAGGTATTCTGCGACCCGACGGCCGGCCCCGGCCCCGCCGCCAACCCCAACCCGGCCAACGGCGCAACCAACGTCGCCCCCTCAACGGTGCTTGATTGGTCCGGGCCGGGCACGCTGCACGCCGCCACCAATACGTTCGCGCCCCTACCTGCTACCGACCCGGCGGTCAACGACGCCGCGCCCGACGCGCCCGCGGCGGAGCCGGCGTGGGCAGGCCGGTTGCTGCCCGGTCAAACGTGTGGCACGCAGGAGCATTGGGAGGCGA
>JBHHUB010000272.1:0-3542 GCA_046753625.1 Phycisphaerae bacterium
GCCAGCGCGACCGACCAGAGGGGCACGCGGGCATCAACCATGTTTGGATGCAGCGACGCCACGTGCGAAATCGCATAGCCGAGCACCACGCCGACCAGGCCGCCCAGCGTACACAGCACCACCGCCTCGGTGAGAAACTGGAGCATGATGTCCCGCCGTCGGCCGCCGACGCTCTTGCGAAGTCCGATTTCGCGCGTACGCTCACTGACCGACACCAGCATGACATTCATGATCCCGATGCCGCCGACCAGCAGCGAAATACCTACGATGCCGCCAAGGATACCCGATGCCGTCTTCTTGATCGTTTCGAACTCCTCGAGCGTTTGATCCTGCCGCTCGATGCGAAAATCGTCCGGTGCGCCGGGTTGCAGGCGGTGCCGCAGGCGCAGCACGCGCCGGATCTGTGCGGCGGCCGCGGGAATCTGCTCTTCGCTTCGGGCTTCAGCAAGGAAAGGCACGCTCCTGCGGCGATCGGGGTACAGGTTCAGGGCGGTCGTGTAGGGGATCATGATGGTCTCGTCTTGGTCGTCGCCGAACGCGCCGCCTTTTTTCTGCAGCAAGCCGACAACGAGAAACCGCTCGCCGTCGATGGACACGTGATCGCCGACGATGGATTCATCGGCCTCCAACCGCTCCATCACGGTCCGCCCGAGCACGACGACGTTTTGGGCGTTGGCGACGTCGATCGGTCCGAAGAACCGCCCCACGTCGACGAAGAAGTTTCGAATGGTTTGGTAGTGTTCCGTCACGCCGCGCACCGGAATGTCATCCGCCTTTTCCAGGCCGTAGGTCAGCTCGGCGTCGTGCGTGTAGACGAACGGCGTGATGCGGCGCAGCTTGGGGCATTCCGCCGCCACGGCGCGGAAGTCCGCCAGATCGAGCTTGGCACGGGCCCGGTTCGCGCCGTGCCGACCGCGCGGGGCAAACGGCTTGACCATCATGAACTGCGTGCCGTAGCCCCGTACCATATCGGTCATTTGATCGCCGAATCCCTGCACAAGTGAGACCACCGTAATGATCGACGTGACGGCGATGATGATGCCCAGCGTGGTTAAGAACGAGCGTCCCTTGTTCGCCCAGATTTGAACGAAGGCCGTGCCGACGTTTTGCGCCAGGCCGAACATCGTGCCGACCACCCCGCGAAACAACACCCATGGAATCGTCAGCCAGCGTCTCATGGTTGGGCCGCGCCGATACCCGCCGCGACGGGCGCGGCGGCGACCGCCGACCGATCCGCACACTCATCGGAGGCAATGAGTCCGTCGAACAATCGGATCACCCGTTTGCATCGGGCGGCAATCTCCGCCTCGTGCGTGACGATGATGATGGTCTGCCCCTCCGCGTGCAGCGTATCGAACACCGTCATGATCTCGTCACCGGTTTGCGAATCGAGGTTCCCGGTGGGTTCGTCGGCCAGAATGATGTCCGGTTCCTGAGCGAGCGCGCGGGCGATGGCGACGCGCTGCTTCTGACCGCCGGAGAGTTGATTGGGACGATGCGTCGCCCGATCAAGCAGCTTGACGCGCTCCAACGCCGCCAGGGATCGCTTCCGGCGGTGCGCCACCTGCGCGTACATCAGCGGAAGCTCGACGTTTTTTTGCGCGGTCATGCGCGGGAGCAACTCAAACGTTTGAAACACGAAGCCGATCTGTCGCCCGCGAATGCGGGCCAACTTGGATTGCGACAGCTTGGAAACGTCCGTGCCGCGCAAGAAATATTTGCCGTCTGTGGGAACATCCAAGCAGCCGACGATGTTCATCAGCGTGCTCTTGCCCGATCCGCTCGGCCCCATGATCGCCACGTATTCGTTTGCCGAGATGGTCAGCGAGACGCCGCGCAACGCGCGCACCAGCTCCGTGCCCACGCGGTAGATTTTGGTCACGCCCTCGATCTGAATTACGGTGTCGTTGCTTGCCATCACGGCGAGGTACTCGATGCGACGGCCTGCCGATCGGCATGGCCCTGCTCGTCTTTTCCGGGGGTGTCCGCATCGTCGCGTTGGCCCGTGCCGGGCGGCTGCGATTCGGCATCCGCGGTCTTGGCCTCGTCGGCCGAATGGGACTCCTTAAACCCGGCACCTTCCTTCTTCCCATTATCCGACGCCAACGCCACTTTTTTTCCGTCCTTCAACTGATCCAAGCTGCGGTAGGGGCCGATGATCACTTCCTCGTCCATCGCCACGCCGCCGCGAATCTCGACCCGCTTGCTGTCGGCGATGCCCGGGTCGATCACCCGCACGCGCGCCTCATCTCCATCCTTCACGTAGACCACTTTGATGTACTGCGCCTGCCGCATTCGATCCGAAAGATCCAAGCCGGCTTGCATCTTGTCGAACTGCGCCACCAGCGACTCGTCCAATTCCTTGCGCATCCGATGGACGACCGCCTCGACGGGAATCGTCACGGCGTCGTCCTGCTCGGCCACCTCAATCTCAACATTGGCCGTCATGCCCGGCTTGATCCGATCGGCGACCTCCAACACGTCCAAAATGGCTTCGAAGATAACGATGTCTCGACCAGGTTGCTTGGTCCCCTTGGAGGCCACGCGCTGCACCCGCGCCGCCACCGGCCGATCCGAATCGGACTGAAGGTACACCAGCGCTTTTTGCCCCGGCTTGACCAGGGGCGCTTCCACTTCATCGACGCGAACGCGGACGCGCATCTTGGACAGATCCGTTACCGTCATGATAACCGTCCCGCGGTTGTTCATCGTGCCGGTCACGACGACCTCACCCGGCTTCGCGTAGCGCTTGGAGATGATCCCGTCGATCGGCGACGTGATGACCGTCCGCTTGAGGTCCTCCTTCAATCGCCGCAGCGAAGCCTGGGCTTGGGCAAGCTCGTGGCGGCGCATGTCGGTCACCGCCTGCGCCTTCTTGCGTACGGTCTGATAGTCGAGCAGCTCCAGCGTGGATGTCGCGTTGGACTCCGAAAGACGCTTCTGGCGATCGCAATCCCGCGTCGCCTTTTCAAGATCCGCCTCCGCCTGTGCGATCACCGCACGCAGAGCGGCGATGCGCGCTTCGGCGGACTCAATCTCCGCGAGAAAGTACTTATCGTCCAAGCGGCAGAGCAAATCACCGGCATGGACCCGGTCGCCTTCCTCCACCGGCATCTCGACGATCTTGGCGACGATCTCAGAGCTGATGTCCACGTCCAACACCGCTTCAACATCGCCCGGCGCCTGCGCCATCCGGATGATCTTCCCGCGCGTCGGCTTGGCCACGTTCACCTCCAGAGCGACGTCCTCGGCCACGTGAAGCAGCGGCTTGTCGTCCGATGCTCGGTGGACCTTGCCCAACGCGAACACGCCCGCGCTGATCGCAACCAGAACCAGTAGAATCAGGAAACCCTTCATCCAATACACTCCTCATCCGGCCTGCGATGCCGCTCGACCGCGTTGGTGAGCCGCGGGCGTTGCCCGACAACGGCTCCATGAACAACGCCACCGCTCTAGTACTTTGACACACCTAAACTTGCGGGTTCGTTAGGGATCAGAGCCGTGGGCGCCAGCCCTCGGACTGGTGCCACCCCAAGCGCGGG
>JBHHUB010000273.1:0-3529 GCA_046753625.1 Phycisphaerae bacterium
CAAGTTCTCCTGGGCTCCGGGCTGTACCGGCGGGCTGGGTTGCGGGGGAACCTGCGGGTCACGAGGCGGTAGCGTTACGCGTCTCGCAATGGCCACGAAACACGATCGCGCCCATGGACGCAACCAGCAAGGTCAAAATGGCCATACCCCACTCCGACACGGCAGGGATGGGGTTGCATTGGGTGAAGTTGAGGTCGGCGGGGTCGCCCGTATAGACGGTGGCGAATGCGGCCGCGTCGGTGCAATCAACCGTGTTGTCAGCGTTGAAGTCGGCCCATTGGCAACTGGGGTCGGCGGGTTCGCCGGCAAGGTTGCGGTCGAAGCATTCGGAAAAATAGAACAGATCGAAGGCATCCGCGGCGCCGCTGCTGTCGAAGTCGCCGCTGCCGTCCGCGGGAATCACGCCCCAACGCATGTATTCCCAGGTCGTCTTGCTGGCGACGAACTGCGCCTTGGCGCGGAAGCTGATGCGAGGATCGAATTGCATCAGTGTTCCTTCAGGGATGCCCTCGTCAACAACCACTCCGTCGATGAACACGGTGAACCAATCAACATCGAAAAGCTCAACCCTAAAGGTGTGAGGCGCATTAGGAGTAATGTCAATATATACCCACGGATCGTTGTCGTCCCGGATGTAGCGGATTTGATCGGAAGCGATTGTGAAGTGGTACTTGACGCCCCCGCCATCAGCCATGACAAAGGACGATGGGGCTGTGAAGTTCAACTCCGTTCGGTCACCCGTCGACTCGCTTCGCCACTCGAAAAACATTTCTGGAACACCGATGAACTCCGAAATGTGAATACGGTAATCGATTTGCTGGCCAAATGGAGGCTGAGTCGGGCAGATATCGACCGTGTAAACAAGGCCCCCATCAATGATTCCTTCGCCGGGATCACAGAACGTTTGAGTCAAAGTCCAGCCAGCTTCGAGGGGCAGCACGTCACACTCATACACGTAGACCTGGGAGTAGGAATATGAACCAAGCAAGAGCGCGAGCACCGCCGCAAGTTTCGGCGACATCGAACCATCCCCCTTCTTCGAATGGGCTTACGAATCGTGGGCACGGTGCCCACGATGCAGAACTTCAGCCATTATAGGCAAAGGAAAGAAAAATGGCAACGAAAGAGATGGAAAAGACGGCCAGCGCTTTGGCCATTGCGTTTGGAATCACGCTTGCGGGCGCGCATTCGGTCAACGCCTCCGAGACGTGCAAGCTGAACTCCTCAGAGACGCACAAGACTTGCGTCGTGTGGCAGCGACCGGTAGCCCCGATCGAGGACCAGGACTTCACCGTCGATTATGCCTGCGCCGGGTGTGCCGCAGCCCCCGAAGTCGTTCTTACGACCAATGACGACCAGTGGGAGGTTTACGCGATTGTGCCCACCCTCGACTTGATTCCCGCGCGGGCGGATATCGGCACGCTCACGCTCAACGGGAGCGGAAACTTCACGGTCGCGATTACGTTGGGCGGCGACGAAGGGGCCGACAACATCGGTCTGATCGACCTGACGCCGATTGGAGATCACTCCGGATCGCTCGCGCCGGGATCGGCCGTGCTGGGTGACGTTACGGGTGACGTCATCGCTCCGGCCACGGCTGCGGGAGCCGGCGGCGTCGTGAATCTCGACGTCGCCGGAAGCCTGGCTGGCAACGTGGACTGCCGCGAGGTGGCAAGCCTCAAGGTAGGCACGGCCATCACCGGCGGTGGCGTGACGGGGAACATCGACGCGGACGATGACATCACGTTCCTGGACATCGCCGATGCCATGAGCGGCAATATCGCGGCTGGCGGCGACATAACGCTCCTGGACATCGGGGGCCCGCTAACCGGCAACATCACGGCCGGAAACGACCTGGTCGACGGCGATGTTGGTGCGGACATGACGGGTAACGTGTCGGTGACCTCGACGATCCATGATCTTGGCGTCGGCGGGAATCTGACCGGCAACGTGACGGCCGATTGGGTCCAGAACTCGCTCTCGATAACCGGGAACTACGACCGGGCGATGAGGCTTAGCAACTTGGCCGCTAGCAGCAGTTTGGTGATCGGCGGCGATGTCCTTTCGACCGCGTCGATTCTCATTAGCGTGAGCATGGGCTTCTATAGTGAAGTCCACGTTTTGGGAGATTTCGCGGGAACGCTCCAAGTCGCGAACGTTCTGCGGGCATCCGTTATCCTCCACAGCGATGTGGCCTCAACAGGCTCGATCACGATCTCCGACATGTCCGGAGTACTCTTTGGCGCGAGTCTAGTTGACCTTGGCGCCAATTCGGCCACCAGCACGATGAACGGGAGCGCGAAGTTCCCGAAGGGTGTTCCCGCGCATTGCGTGGTGGGTATGGGTGGTGCGCTGGGTCCAAATGGATCGATCGATCTGATGAACAAGGATGTTGCAGGGACGCTCATAGTCGCTCGCGGCGGAAGCGGGAAAATTCTCAACGGAAGCGCTGTCGTTGGTGGTGGGGTTACTCCGTTTCTGATTGCGGTCGCGTTGGGCTTGCCGCTCAACTCCGGGGGGCATACCTTTTCCGGCAGCGCCACATTTGCGAGCGTCGATTCGGGTTCCAAAATACTAGTCGGGGGCGGCGACGTTTCCGGCGATGTCATGATCACCGGGGCCATGGACGGCGATATCATCATCGAGCCAGACGCGAGCGGTGACGGGGGTACTTTGCTTGCCGGAGGACTCATCCAGGTGATTGGGGCCTGTTCCGGAAGTATCTCAATCAGCGGCGCGGCAGACGGCGACGTCATGGTGAAGAACGACATGAGCGGCAATCTGGATGTCGGGGAGAGTCTTTCCGGCGACTTTGCGGTCAGCGGCGATTTCACCGGGATCGCGACGATCGGCAGGAAGCTGCAGGCCACCGGCCGGATTATGGTCGCCGGGCTGCTTAATGGCGGAATCGAGATCGGGGACGAGACCGTGGCCCTTTCGCAGATCACGGGCACGGACGGACTCGGGGCCAACGGGTGCATTCAGATCAACACGAACCAAGGCGACTTCGACGCCAGCGGGACGATGCACTTCGGCCCGGCGACGATCCCCTTTCCGCTGAACAGCATCACGTTCGACGGCGGGATCAAGATTTGGGATCAGGCATCCGCCGGAAACGGCGGCGACCTGGATGGGACGATCACGGTGACCGGCTGCCACGCCAACGCCTGCGACCTGGATGTCTGCATCGACGGGGCCAACAACGGCACCGTGACGCTCAACCAAGGCGGATGCACCAACCAGATCGGCTACTCCTGCGATCCGACGGGCATCGGCTGCGACGCCGCTTGTCCATAATGCGGGGAAAAGGCAAGCGGACGGGTTTATGAATGAACAGCCACGAACCTGTCACGGCCTGCCCGTCCCCGCGGTGAATTAAGACCCGGCGGCGCGGTCCAACCACGGCCCGCCGGGCCGGTTACCATTATGCCACGCCGAAACAGTCAAGGCCAGGGCTTGGCCGGGTTCGCGTTTGATCTGGGCCTGCAGGGCGGACCGTTCGAGACGCCGGCGTCGCCCGGGCCGGCGG
>JBHHUB010000274.1:0-3524 GCA_046753625.1 Phycisphaerae bacterium
GGCCAGGTTTAACGTGACGGTGTTGACGATGTTGATCGGGCCGCCGTTGTTCCAGATATTGAGGCGCATTCCCTTCTTGCCGTTATTCCCGGTGGCGTTATCACCCGGATTCATCGACTGGTCGTTGTTGGCGCCGGCGGGGGCGGCCGGGCCGTTGATCGTGTAATTGTTCAGGTTCAGTATGCGCGGGCCATTGAAGCGAAAGATCCAGACCGGCACGTCCCCCGGAACCGGCGCCGCGCCGGGTGGCGGCCACGTCCCCATGACCGTAAACGGAGGAAGCATGGCCTGCTGCGTCGTTGGCCGGATGCTTTTGGGGGCTCCTTCGTCGCCGGCGAACGCCGGATTGTCGGGCGGCAGCGGCGCCAGGGTATCGAGGTTGTCGCCGGATAAGTCCTCGACCTCGTTGTAGAACTCCTCGGGCGTCCGGTCGAGTACGGATTCGTCGTCGGTAACGATCAAGTAGCCGTTGGTTTCCAGCACGGCCGTTTCTGAAATCATGCCCTCGCCGTCGCCGTCGCCGACGATCAGAACGATACCCGATTCGATATCTCTAAGCGGAACATCGCGAGGCAGCGTGTCCAAGGCATTATCGCTGGCGCGGATGGTTCCGCTGACGGTCATGGCGCCGGCGGCTTTGATAAAAACCCTCCCGCTATCGGCGACGAGGGTACCGTCTATCGTGACGTCACCGTTGCTTGTGATCGTCGCGCTGTTTTCGACCTTGACGGTCTCACCGGCCGCAACAGTGAAGGACTCCACGGTGGTATCTTCGCTGATGGTCGAAGTGTCCACCGCAGGCGGTGTGCCCCCGCTTCCGTTTCCATTGCCCTCGCCACCATCACCAACCGTAGCGGGCGGACACCCCGAAAGGAGCGAGAGCGCCCAACAGGCAACGGTCGCCCCAAACATGCGAGACAAGCTCTTGCGCAGACGTGGCTGGCACTGATTGACACCATGCATATGAATTCCTCCATGGACCAAGAAACCGGCAAGACATTGAATCCAACTCAAGAGAACTGAGCCGTAGAAGTATAGGCATCGGCCTGATCACCCGCAACGCCAGCCAGGCCAGGGCACGCCTCGGCCGCGCGCGACATACCCGAACTTGCAACTCCGACCATGCAGTATTTCCCCTATTTTGCCACAACGTGGGGAATTCGAAGTGAATCGGTCGAAACCACGATCCGTTTTCCTGAAATGAACGGACCCATGCGCGCGGCGCCAGCTCTGTCGGCTGTCGGTGTTTTGTCGACGCATGCGTTCGTGGTACATTGGGCGGCAGGAGATTTCTTGCTTCCGGGGTGGCGCGCGGATTTCGTTTCTCTTCCATGGAATGGAGACGACATCCGTTACAGGAAGGGGCTTGGAAGCGCCGCGCAGGGGTGCCGCGATCGCCTTGGCGGCGCGCAGGCATCTGTACTATTCCAGTGTCGTTCTGTTTCCGCCGTGTGTTAACCCGTACAAGTACGCCAATCGTGGGCATAAAGGTAGCAGCAATGTCGCCGTCCCTTACACCGATGGAGCGTTGCGTTTTGGAGAGGAAGAGCCATGAACAAGCGAGTCGCCGTAGTTCTGTGTGGTTGTTGTGTGGTCGGCCTTGGATGGTCCGCGGCGCGTGGTGCGGAATTCTTCCTCAAACCGATCGACGCCACCGGCCTGCATACGATTAGCGGCAACGAGATCGTGCTCGACGGCCCCGGGCAAGTCGTCACGCTGGAATTGCGCCTGAACGACTGGACCCAGGTTCCTGATGTCGGGGCGTGCCCCAACGGAGCATCCTGCAGTGTCAGCGCGCAGGACTGCCCCGCCGGACCGTGCGTGCAACACAACGGCTTTCTCGGTGCGTATCAAGCGCGCGTGGATGAAGCCGGGTACCAGGGCATCCTATCGCCGGTCTTGCTTCCGGCGGACCAACTCATCGACATTACCAATCCGGAATACGTCTTCTTCGGCTTGGCCGGCATCGCGGCCGTGGACACGTCCACCGACAGCTATGCGTTCGGCGCGCTCGTTTTGAACGCCGCTCAAGCGCCCCCCTTTCCCGGTATGGATCGGTACGGTGGGACGCTGCAAGTCAACGTGCCGGCCGGCGCAATCGGTTCCTTCACCATCGGGTTTGTCGTCCTCGCCACCGACACGTTCATGCTGGATTCAGAGGGCATCGCGGTGACCCCGCTCGCCACCACGCCCGCGATCATCACGATCGCTTGCCAAAGCAACGCCGATTGCAACGACAACAACGCCTGCACGACGGATGTTTGCAACCTCAACAACACCTGCTCCAATACGCCCAATTTCGATGCCAACGTCTTCTGCTGCAACCCGGTCGATGGAAGCCTGACGATCATCGACGACGGCAACGAATGCACGGTCGGCGCGTGTGACCCGTCCACGGGAAGCGTATCTCAACAGCCTCGACCGGCCGGGACGCTATGCGGCAATCCCGCACAAGGGGCCTGTGATGCGCAGGACACCTGCGATCTGCTCGGGACGTGCGTGGATCGGGCTCAACCTGCCGGAACCGCGTGCGGCGATCCAACCACTACCGACTGCAACAACGCGGACACGTGTGACGGTGCGGGAACGTGCCTGGACAACCTCGAGCCGGCGGGCGCGGCGTGCGGCGATCCGACGATTACCGACTGCGACCGGGCGGATACCTGTGACGGCGCGGGAACGTGCCAGGACAACCTCGAGGCCATCGGTACGTCTTGTGGCAGCCCCGCCGACACCGAATGCGATAATCCAGACACCTGCGACGGAGCCGGCGCGTGTCAGCCCAATGTCGCACCTTCCGGGCTTCCCTGCGGCAACCCGGTGGGCAACCAGTGTGACAATCCGGACACCTGCGACGGCGCGGGCTCGTGCCAGGGCAACTTCGTCACGGCGGGTACCGCGTGCGGCAATCCCGCCGACACGGAATGCGACAATCCGGACACCTGCGACGGGGTCGGGAATTGCGATGCGAACCGACTGCCGGACGGATCCGCCTGTACGGACGACGGCAACCCATGCCGCGATGATGTCTGCCTCGTGGGCGTTTGCGCGCACCCTCTTTCGCCGGTCGGCACACTTTGCGGCGATCCACTCAACACGGATTGCAACCTCGCCGATACCTGTGACGGCGCGGGAACGTGCCTTCCCAATCTCTTGCTCGCCGGCACAGCGTGCGGCAACCCGGACGACACTGTGTGCACGAATCCGGACACCTGCAACGGCTTCGGCACCTGCCAACCCAACGACGAAATCAATGGGATCGCCTGTGATGTCGGCGCGTTTTGCACCACAGGCTCCGTATGCACAGGCGGCGTCTGCGCCGGCGGTGTGCCGCTGGACTGCAGCGACGGGCTGGCCTGCACGGCCGATAGCTGCAACGAGGCCGCCCAGCAATGTGACAACGTCTTGATCGCCGGAAACTGTCTGATCGACGGCGTATGCCACGCCCAAGGCGCCCTGAATCCCGCCAACGACTGTCAAATCTGCGACTCGGTCGCCAACCCCACTGCCTGGACGCTCCGACC
>JBHHUB010000275.1:0-3477 GCA_046753625.1 Phycisphaerae bacterium
CAGGATGCTCATCATCGCCGACAGCAGCGCGTACTGCGCAGCCGAGTAGCTCTTGTGACACAGCGACATCAAGAACGCCACGAACGCGGCGGTCCCCATGCCGTTGCACGCGTAGTCGACGACGATCGCTCCGACCATGCCCGTGCCGGTGGCGATTTCCATGGACCGGCCGTACCCCTTGCGTGGCCACAACCACGCCTGCAACACCCGACCGCCGTCAAAGGGGAATACCGGAAACAAGTTGATGATAAGGATGACGTAGCTGATCCCGAAGAACCGCATCAACCAGACCTGGCCGAGTGTCGGAAACACGCCCGATGAGACCGGAGTGGCCGGGTGCAAGGGATTCCACGGCACCGCCCCGAGACGACCGACCCAAAGAACCAGCGCCACCGAGCTGATCGCGCAGAAAATCACATTGACCATAGGGCCGGCGAGCGTCGTGATCATGTGCGCCCGCGGCTCGTGCGGCGGCTGAACGTAGGCCAGCCCGCCCAGCGGCCAGATCAGGATCTCATCAGCGTCACCGCCAACGTGCCGCGCACCGAAGCAATGTCCGAATTCGTGAACCAGCACGATGAAGAAAAGAATCGCATACGTCCCGAAGGCGTCGATAAGAAGCTTGCCCAGCGCCACCGATTCGCCCGTGCCGCGTTCGGGCAGCTCCATCGCGATGAGCACGAAAGCACCGATCAGAAACGTCACGTGCACGCGAACGTCGATGGCGAACACGCGGAACACGCGAAACGACCAGTTGATCGGATTGTCCAGTTTTCGATCGTTGTACGTCATGCGGGTGCCCCACCTCCTTTCGGAGGTGGGGGCGCCGATGATCGTGACCGACTGACGCCGGGGTCCGGCGATAATCCAAGGATGCGGGAACTGGCGTTCGTTCCGGGTGGGCTTTGAATACGAGTCGCGCCGGTATCATCGGCTCCCCCATGTCCAATAGGACAGGGGCCACCCGTCATTAGTCCTCCCGTCCGTTCATCAGGCATCGCGATCCAACCCACGCTCTGTGTTCTCTGTGGCCTCTGCGGCTCAAATCCTCTCATCCAACGATGCAACCGCGTTAGATTCTATCAAGCCGGCCCATTTCGCGCTCCCGCTGCGCTTGGCGCTGGGTCGCTTCCTTGAGGGCGATTTTCTCCCGCTCCGTCAGCGAATGAATCCCACCTTCGTATACCTTTCTCAGAATCCGATCAACCGTCTCGGCGTCCTCGCGGCGCTGCTCCACTTTGGCCGCAAAACCGCCCGGACCACCCTTCATGCGCATCTTGGGCATCCGCGGAACACTCCATTGCGTGCGTGCCCACCAGGCGTCACCACGCCAGGCCCACCAGGCCCCAAACACCAATCCCGCGAAGTGACATGCCTCTCCACCGAAGTTGCTTCCACGTTGAAGTACGGTGAAAAACGAAATACCGGCAAAGATTATTGCGGCGGTGCGGATTTTCAGCGGAAAAAGGAAATAAATGTAAACCGTCGCGTGAGGAAAGAGTACCGCCACGATGCCCATCAGCCCGTAAATACAGCCGGAGGCGCCCACCGCCGGCGTGCGGGGGTCGATGACGTTTTGCGCGGCCAGCAACGTGAAGAACAAGTTGCCCGCGAGCCCGCACAGGGTGTAGATCGTGAAAAACCGGCGCGGCGACCAAAGCCGCTCCAATGGACGGCCGAGGAAATGCAGCACGAGCATGTTGATGAAAATGTGGCCCATGCCCGCGTGCAGATACTGCGCGGTCAGCAACCGCCAAATCTGCCCGTGTACGACGGCGCGCCCCTGCATGGCGCCGAATTGAAAAATGGAACTGTCCAGCGATGGGCTGAAACTCTGCAGCAGGAAAATACCCGCGTTGACGGCGATCAACGTGGTAACGATGCTCCCGCCCAAGAGCAGGGACCCACCGCTCCCGCGCCATCCGGGCGGGGCCATCCCGCCACCCCGCGGGGTGACCTGTGCATAATCTCGATCCTGCCAACCCATGTTTTCTCATTCGTTGATCGCTGCGGACACCTGCCCACATCGCGCCGCTCTGACACGATGCCTCCTGGATTCTACGGTAAACAACCACGCCGACAGTAGAGACGCCTGATCGATACCGGGAGAATTTCCCGTATCCAAAGATGATTGGACCATTGCGCGCCCTGCGGGCCACGATTATAGGTCGGCGAAACGACGCGGGCAATTTGTCGGGTTTCGTAGGGTGACTGGTGGGTGCGTGACCCAATCGGCGGCGGTGGTTCTCTCATGCAGCCCGGAAGGCTGTGCTGCGGTGGCCGCAGGTTCGCCTGAGGTGGACCTGCGGCCACCGCTTGTAGCACGGCCTCCCTCTGCTGCGTGCACGTGCCCTGCGCCTCGAACCTTAGCGCGGTCCGGTGCTGCACGGTTTCGGTGCCGAACGGTCGCCAATCCGGCGCGCTACCGAAAGGTGCTAAACCACCGCGCTCAGCTTGCGCCGCCGAAAGACGTACGTGCCCACCGCGAGCAGCATGAGGCTCATGCAGGCAAGACCCCATTGGGAAGCCGCGGGAATGCCCCCTGGCGGTGGTATCTTTCCGATCCAGATCCAGATGGTTCGTCCTTGCACCGTGGTCACGATGATGATGTGGTCACCGGCGACCATGGCGTCCTGCTCGGCCTGCGTAATCACGTAGGTTCCGGACAAGCTCGGATCCAATACGGCTATCGTCGTGCTCCCGCTTGCATCGCACACGACGGTATCGACGCCCGCCTCGACCGTGGCGCCAGCGACGGTGTCACCCCCGGCCAACCCTACAATCGTAAGATCGTAGGTGACTATGTGGGTGACCGGATCGACCAATAGGCTGCCGGTGACGCCCGTCGGCATCGGTGCCGGTCCCGTTGAGCACGCCACGATAATCAGAAAATACCAGAAAAAAAAGCCATAGGCGTACTTTGCGACCGTCAATGTAAACGCGACGGCGGCGAGCCCCACAAACGCACGTTTCGTGGATCGATACCCTCCGCGCGACGCGCGCTTACCTGCCCCAGTGGAGATAATCTTCATCTCATAACTCCCATATTTGCCAGAATTGAATCGGACATGACTGTCCCCCATGGGTCACTCCGCTGCGCGCTACGCCCGTGGCCTTAGAGATGCAAGCCCCGCGAAGACAGTAGCGACCAACCACCTTGGCGGCGGCGATAGCGCTGCACAAGAGCAACCCAAACGATGTCTGCCGGACCCCCAGTGGCCCTCCAGAGAACCGTCCGACTTTAGCACAATGCGCGAGATCGTGCAAGCGGGCGCCCAATCCAGCGAGCGTCGCGGCCGGCCGCTTCCCCGGCAGGCCATCGGACGCGGGGGTGCCCCATGTCCTCTGGACGTGGGGGACACGATGCCTTCGGCCCGACCAGTGCGTGGCCACACTTGAATTTGCAGCCCACGCGACACGGACGCTAGCCCGGATTATTCAGGCTTTCCCCTATTTTACGACCTCCTTGTGGGATAA
>JBHHUB010000276.1:0-3402 GCA_046753625.1 Phycisphaerae bacterium
CAAACCGACGGCATCACAGTCAAATCCCAAGTGGACAGCAACTCGGGCAATCGGGCCATCGGTCGAGGTGGCGACCAGCGAATCGATCCCTGCACGCCCAAGCGATCCGCCAAATCGCGGCAGGCATCCAACATGGCACCCGCACCGACGAATTCAAAAACCGTGTCCTCATAATGCGCCAACACATCAGGCACGGCTTCGACCAGTGTCCGCGGCCCGTACACCTCTCGAAACCCTTTGAAGAAGCCGACGCAAGCCCCACGCCGATTGTGATCGCCGTTCGCACGATCCGGCATGAAGTGATCGAGATCGACTCCCCAGGGAACCACCTGCACACGCCCGGCGGGCAAACCGGCGAACGCCTCGACCATTCGGGCAAACGTCGGACCCACAACCGTCACGCAAGGGGCCTGATGCAACATCTGGATCCGCTTGGCGATAAGTTCGGAACTCGGCGGGCGTTCCAATGGCGGGTGGACAATCTCCGAACCCCACGGCGTCGCGACAAAGCAACCGAGGCCCATGTGCTCCGCCTCGAAACCCCAATCGTGCAAGAAATGAACATGAACAACGTCGAAATCCCGCAGGGAACCGGCCAGGTAACGGCTAACGCGGCGACGCCATCGGTGGGCGTTGGAAAAACTCGCCGGCGGCACGGCGAATCGCTCAACCGTCACACCGGGAATGGCCACGGGCTTGTGACACACGACATGCACGGCCACGTCACGGCCGGCCAATCCCTGACTCAATCGCCGGATGTGCGGCGAACGTGCATCACCAAACAAACATACGTTCACACCGTGGCTCCGTGAAGCGACGCCGGGCCGTCCGTCACGTTGACGTCGTCGACCGCCTTGCACGCATGCATTGCCGTCCGTGTCCACCGATGCGGCACGCAAAGCCGCCCGGTGGCGTTCCCATCGTCATCGACGACCAACGGGAATCGAAACGGCGTGTTGGCAATGGTCTCATCCGAATCGAGATCCCAAATCCGAACGTTCCAGAAATAGCGACCGCCCGCCAGCGGCAACGCCGGCACATGAAGCGCAATCGAACTGTCACCGGCCGGACACTTGAACGCCTCACCCGACCGAGCCGAATTGAAACAAAGGACGTTCTCGCCCGCCGACACCCGCGCCGCCAACTCCACGCACAACCGCGGCACCGGTCGACTCAGCGTCAAGCGCACCTCCGCCCGAACCGGCTCGGACGCCCGAATCCAAACGGCCTGGTCTCCGGTGTCTCGTGCGAACACGATCTCCACGGACTCGACCGGACCGGCGCCGCCACCGGCGCCGCAAAGGTCTGTGGGCTGTTCCGCATACGCCCGCGACATGGCGGCCATGTATTGATTGATCGCATCACACGACGGACCTTCGAAGGTGGGCGATCCCTCCTCCAGCACGATCGCGCGACTACAGATCGCCCGCATCTGTTCGAGATTGTGCGTCACAAACACCAACGCCGTTCCGCCGGCCACCAACTCGCGCATGCGCTGCTCGCACCGCACCCGAAAGACGGCGTCACCAACCGAAAGCACTTCGTCGACGAGTAGAATATCCGGCCGAACATGCGCCGCGATGCTGAATCCCAAACGGGCGTACATACCCGAGCTGTACCGCTTGACCGGCGTGTCGAGAAAGCGGGCCAGACCGGCGAACGCGACGATGTCATCGAGCTTGGCGCGCACTTCCGGCCGCCGCATGCCCAAAATCGCTCCGTTCAGGAAAACGTTCTCGCGTCCCGTCAGATCGCCGTGAAAACCCGCGCCGACTTCGATCAGGCTGGCGAGCCGACCATCCACCCGAACCGAGCCGCGATCCGCCCTCAGAATCCCGGCGGCCAGTTTCAGTGCCGTGCTTTTGCCCGAACCGTTGGGACCGATGATCCCCAGCGCCTCTCCGCGCTCGACCGCAAAATCCAGCCCGCGCAACGCCCAGAATGCGGAACGGCCGTCCGCCACCGGCGCCCGTCCGGCAACACGGCGCCAACCCCGCAACAAGACTTCCGCGAGCGAATCGTGGGTGTTGCCCAAACGAAAGCGCTTTCCTACGTTGTCGAATCGAACGGCGGCCGATGCCATTTAGATACACTCCGCAAAACGATACGAAGCGCGGCGAAACAGGCAAGCGCTTGCCACGAGCGATACCAGCGCGACGGTGGCCGCATACCCGAATCCCCACCACTCGGGAAACTGCCCCAGCAGGATGCATTCGCGGTACGCCCGAATCAGGTAGACCACCGGATTGAGGTGGATCAACCGGCTCACCAGACTGCCATCGCGTGGCACGGGAACCACAACAGCCGACACAAACATCCACAACTGAATGACCACGGCGAAAATCTGCCGGATGTCGCGGTAGAAAAGATTCGCCATGGAAAGCGTCAAGCCGATCCCCACGATCAAGACGAGCTCCACCGCAAGCACGACGGGCACGAACAAAATCGCCGGCGAAAGCGTGATGACCCAGGCCCCCTTCCAATGGAAGTAAAGCGTCAACCCCACCAACACGGACATCGCCACGAGAAAATCAACCAACGAACTAAGCACGCACGAAAGAGGAAACACTTCGCGCGGAAAATAGACCTTCGTCACCAGGTTCCGGTTGGCGACCAACGAGTTGACGCATCCACTCAACCCCATGCTCAAGAGCGTCCACGGCACCAGCCCGCAATAAGCGTACAGCGCGTAAGGCATGTCGATCCCCATCGCAGACTTGGCCGAAATGGCATGCGTGAAGACGAACGTAAAAACGAGCATCAGCGACAGCGGAAGCAAAATCGCCCAACCGATGCCCAGCAGCGACTGCTTGTAGCGCACGCGAATGTCGCGCAGCGCGAGATTCAGCAGCAAATCGACATGAACCGGGATTTGGCGCATCACCCTCATGGTAAACCGGGGCACCTCAAAGTTCGCGGACTTCACTCGCTTCAGACACTCGTTTTATCGGTCGCCGTCGAAGCGGTCTTGCTGAATCCCGGCCCCAATGCCGACCGTCCGATAAGCATCGCCGCTCATCCCGCCGGGACGATCCGCCGATAACCCAACGGCAGGCAGGAAGTTCAATACGTCGAGGAAACCCACGGTTATGACAGGTTGCGTGGACCAGGGTCGCGGTGATCGCCATTACAACCGATTCTATAAATCCGGAGGTTGGCGCTATTCTTTGTGGCGCGAATTCTGGTGGCATCGCAAACACGTGTGCAAGCGATTCGGTCTGCGCCGCGGGCGCGCTATGTTGGAAATCGCTTGCGGCAACGGATTCCACACGGATCTATTCTGCAAGATGGGGTATCGTTGTGTTGGCATCGATCGGTCGCGTTCCGGAATCGCGGCTGCAAAACTGCGATTTCCCAAACGCACGTTTCACTGCTGCGATTTTAGAAAAATCCCCTATCCCG
>JBHHUB010000277.1:0-3363 GCA_046753625.1 Phycisphaerae bacterium
GGTGATGCTAGCATATCCCCTAACTTTTCGTGCGTCTTAGCAGGAAAAATCAAGGTTGAAAATTGCTTCCATATACCCTAACATATCGCTCCTTCGGGCAGAAATGTCGCCATCGCAGACGTTTCCGGTCGCTGTCTGCGCTGGCCACAAAGGCCATCCAACGGAGATGCAACGATGGAGCGGCTGGAAAGCAAACGCATCAAGGGCCACGTCTATTATTACTACTCCAAGTGGGAACGCAAAGACGGACGCTGTCGCCGCGTCTGGCAACGCTACTTGGGCAAGCTGGAAGATATTGTACGAGCCGTCGAAGGCGGCCCCCAGCCCGCCTATGCGGAAGTCTTTCAGTTCGGCTTGCCGGAAGCACTGTGGCGAGAGGGAGAATGGACTGACCTCGTCTCCCTCATCGACCGACACTGCCCCAAGAGAAAACAAGGGCTGACGGCCGGCCAGTACCTGGCTCGGCCGCCCCAAACCTGCTCTTGACGCGCCAGGCCGATCAGTCGGGATTTGTTTACGGTGAGGTGGGAGAAAAGGTCAGGCGACGTTGCGATTGCAGCGTCGTCGGAAAGTATTGCTTGCACCATGCGTCCACATGCTTTACCGGTGTCGATTCCAACGCCGCTTGAATGCGCGATAGGGGCCACTTCCCAGTGATCGCTCCCAAGCTCAACACGAAGCCCGTGACGCCGCTTCGGGATTCTTGTCGCTCCAAGTGCTTCCACTTGCCGAACAGGGACTCCAGCACCTCGGTGCTTCCCACAAGTCGCTCGCCGGGACGAGCCGAACCGCTTTGGACGCGCACAAACTCGACGAACTCAGCCGCCAAGGCGTCATCACGTTCGCCCGTGGGTAGCGATTCCAGGCGTGTCGCCAGTTCGCCCTCGGCGGCGATCGAGAGGCCCCGCGTGCGAACGAACTCCACGCCGCAACGCACGGTGGCCTCGCAGCGCGACCACGCCCCGATCGACTCGCGGAACGCGCGCAACCAACCGTAGCGTGCCTCAGCACGCGCCGTCGCTACGCCGCCGCCCTCGCCACGGTCCAGCAGCGCGAGCAGGCGTCGACTCCATTTCAGGAGCCGTTCGAGATTCATGTACCGCGCCTTCGGACGCAGGTTCGGAGCCAGCAGATGCGCGTCGGCCGTTTGTTGGCTGCGAGACTTCGTTTGCCCCAGTAACGCCACGAATTCGGACCAGCGTTCGTCGGACTCCAGGCGTCGCTTCAGCAGGCTCGCGCCGCGGTGAGCCGCATCGTAAATCAACGCGACTCCCGGATGCCGCGCCGTGAAGAGTTCGCCTCCCTTCTTCACGTCGCTGCCGCGATCACTGACGATCGACCGTGGAATTCCCGTGCGTTTCGCCACTTCCTCCAACTGCCCCGCCACGATTTCGCCCGTGGACGTTTTCACCGGCACGATTGCCAACGTCCGCACGTCCTCGTGTCGCAAGGCCCGCGCGGGAAGCGGCGACGCGCTCAACCGCAGCCCCAACACGACACACACTTTCGTCTCGCCCAGTTGCACCGAGTGGTCCACGAGCCACACCCAGTCGTCGGCATGCTCGATCGACTCATGCAGCGTGAACAGGCCCAGCCGCTGCAACCACGATCGGATCGACGATGCCCCGGGAAGCGAGTCGGTCGGACCGGGCGTGCCGAAGAGGATTGCCAACACGCGCGGCACGGCTCGCAGCGCGACACCTGCCTGCGTCACCAAACGCACGCACCCGTCGACAATTCCCAGCGGCGTGGAACCGCGTTTGGGGGGCGCGGCGGCGAGAACGTCATTCGGTGCACCCGCCAGGGTCAATCCTTTTTTTTTTGCGCCCTCCTCAATGGCGGCGATTTGCTCGCGAGCCTGTTCCAGTTCGCTCTTCTGTCGCTCGACCATCGCCTCCGCCGCCAGGGCTCGAGCCGCCTCTTCCTGGCACTGCGTTTTCCAACGATCGCGCGATGCGCCTCGTTCCGCGGCCAACCGCCGCGCTTGCTTCAGCTTAGCCCGGACGGCATGATGTCTCGCCTTCCACTTGTCGCGGCTAAGCCGAAAAGACCGCGCCAGGATGCGGTTGGGACTACGAAACCGTCGGGTTCCTGGGATCGTCTCGGACTCGGCTACTCGTTCGTCGACAGTCTTCATCGCAATCCTCCGGATTCTGGCCTAGAATAGCGTCCACTCCATCGGCCCATAGCGAAACAAATCTCGCTCGACAGGGCAAGAGCGATCTACGTCTGTCAAGACCGACTTTGGAGCGGCCGAGGGCTGGGGTACGAACGGTTGAACGATCGTCAACTTGCCGTACTCGAAGCCGCGTTCCGGTTTTTGGAACATGGTGGTCATGACTATGCCTCGCGGCGTCTCGTGGAACACCCCCAAGCCACCCGCGACGAAGTGATGGACTTCCTGGAACGTCGGTGGCAGGTTCGGCCCGGCTATCGGGCATTGGACAACTTCCTGCGCAAATACGGTCTGGACCGTGGCAGCTTGGGCGATAGCGGATCGCCCACTCCCGCCGACGGAGAGCCATCGTTCGTCGAGGAAGCCTCGCCCACAGATCTCCGGGTGGTCACTCCGTCGCCGGGGGACCTGATTTCGCCACCGCCGCTGTTCACCAGCGACGACCAACCGCCTTACCAAGAGATCCTGGATTTCCGTCAACGCCAACATCAAGAGCAGGCCTATCGCATCGGCGTGTACGACCAGTTCCTCGACGTGGTGCCCTGCGGCTACGACAAGCGGAGTCCGAACCCGAAGCGGCCGCGTTTCCCCCGAGGGCCGCTGCAGATGTTGGGCTGGCTGGTGGCCTTGGTGCTCAACGCGATCATGGACTTGGCAGACCAACTGCCGGCGTGTTTCCACCAGGCCCATGTTCGGACGATCCGCCGGAAGTTCTTCAACCTGCCGGGAGACATTTACCTGACGCCGGAGGCGGTGATTGTCTGGCTGGACGAACTCGGAGAACAGGAGGCGTTACGCCCCGTCTTGGACCGATTCAACACCGCGGAGCATCGTGTGCCGTGGCTCGACGATCGTCTCCTAGTGCTCTCCCTTCCCCCGCCCGCCGCCCGCGCCGGACCGTGACTTTTTAATCGGCATCGAAATGGCCTAAAATACCATTTGGTGCTAGGAGTCTTCGACCATGCCGCAGTCATGGAGCCAGGCAACAAAGCTGGTCGGCCAGAGTGCCGAGAGACAACACTGTCGTCAACGTGGCGAGGAGAATTGGCGACATGTGCACTACCCTGTTTTTTCTGCTGGAACTTCCGTTGGAATATGGGGTTTGTCCAGTTCCCATCCTGGGCGATACTCGCGCCGAATGAACTGATCCGCCTCCGGGCAGTTCGTGGCCTTCAGATGCACTGGGT
>JBHHUB010000278.1:0-3360 GCA_046753625.1 Phycisphaerae bacterium
ACATCGACCTGGCCGACCTGGCCCTCTTCGCCAACGCCTTCACCGGCCCGCCGTAGCCCCATACCCCCGCTCGCCGCGCCGCCAACCGCCGTGCCCCAAGGTTCTCGCGTCATCGGGTTTTGTAGGCGCCGACGGAGCGCGACGTCCGTCCGGACAAGCGTCCTTCAACCGGTGCCAGATTCGTCGCTTTGCGGCTCTTGGTGACGATGATCGCTTCGTCGCCGCCGCCGCCGGATGCCGCCAACAAGCGGGCCAGCGAGTCGGCCAGGTTGTCCAGCGCCGAGCCGTCCGGCAGGGTCACCGTCAGTTGCGGTCGGCCCTGATCGTCGGTTCCCGCGCACTCGGCAAGACGCTCCTTGATGCCCTCGGCCAACTGCCGGGACGGCTCCGCCGCATCGCGCGCCGGCATGAGATTCCAGAAACGTCGTGGTGTTTGGGGACGGTGCCGCCCCAAGAAACAAAGTCGCACACAGACACACAGCACACAAATGGAACAAATGGACGAGATTCCCGCGTTGACTCACGATACTGCTGGTTTCGATTTGATTCTACCCTCAACCTACTGAAGACACTTCAACAGGACACTACCGATAACTTTCGCCGAATAGAATACAAATGTCCAGTCCTGTATGTTGTTTCCCGGACATTTCCGGCGGATTGTTCATTCGCCCCGGCGGCACCGACGGTGCTACGGTGCTACGGTGCTACGGTGCTTACGACCGGAGAATCGCTTGACTCCGGCCCCGAAAAGCCCTAATATCACGCTGACGTTCTTTGGATTGGGGGTGGCTTGCTCATCTTGCTGCGTGCCTGTTTCATCATCGGATTGGTTATCGTTTGGGCGTACCCATGCCCCGCCGATGGCGTGCTGTATCGCTACGAAGCCGACGTTTTTCCCTATGAGGCCGGATGGAGCGCAAGCATCTGCGACGCCGGGTGTGTCGAATCGCTCGAGGACGGCCACTACGTAACCACCTACGCCGGGGGCACGGATAGCCAGTACCTCTACCACTACTGGGTCGACAGAGTCGGCTCCCCCCCCGCCCCCCCCCACGCTGTGGGTCGAGTGGCGATTCCGCTCCAATCAGCCAAACCCACCGAATTCCTGTAGTTGCAACGCGTCGTTCGTCACGCGCTACGGGCAGATGTTTGAGGTAGTGAACCTTTTCGGAGATGCGGCCTTCTCCCACAGTTGCGCGGATGGGATTCTGGACCTTCAGATCGAAGAGTTTCACACCTACCGCTTCGAGAGCCTCAATGGCGCAAACTACTGGGTCTCCGTCGATGGGACGGTCTTCATTGATCGGTATCAGGAAGGACCGATCGACGGCTCCTTCCTCCAGTTAAGCGGTTGGCCGTCGTGCGGTCTCAAGTACCTTCCCGTCATCCACGAATGGGATATGGTTCGCTTCGGTACGATTGACTACGGCGAGCGCCTCGTCAGCGCCGATCCGCCGGTCGGGTTCCTCGACGCCGATCAATACCCGACCCTGGATCGCTTCGCGGTCACGTTCGATGCCGCCAACTACGCCTACATTAACGAAATCAGCGTCGAAGTCAGCGGCGGCATCGCGCCCCAAATCCTCAAAACTTGGCGCCGCGAGAACGACGAGCCGGACACGTTCGAGATCGTTCTGGATCGCCCCATTCCCGCCGGGCAGCACACGCGCTTCATGCTCGACGACGGTGCGGTCGTTAACATCGTCGACTACAGCTACATCCTCGGCGACGCGGACGGTAACGGCAACATAGACCTCGCCGACCTGGCCGCTTTGATGAACTGTTTCGGTGCTACGGGCCTGTCAGGCGCCTGCCTCGCCGTCGACATCGACGGCAACGACACCATCGACCTAGCCGACTACGCAGCCTTTCAACCCCTGATCACCGACCCAACCTGAGCGACGTATTGGTTTTTCCAGGCACGGCGCGGGTGCATGACAGAATCGGCGGGCGCGAACAAACGCACGGCGGACCGCTCATTCGCCGCCCACTCGGTTTGGCGTCAAACCAGCGTGGCAATAACCCGAGGGTGTGGCTATAATAGGACTGTGAGCGTTTGTCCAACGGGTCGGTCTTCGGAGGCGCGCGATGAGGTCCGGGGTTTGCTTTTCTTTCGTAACGCTCGCCTGCTCAATGACTTACGGTGCCGGCATGGGTGCCGACATAGAAGCCCGTTCGTGTCCTTCGCGGCAACCTGAGTGGGTCGGGGTTTTCGGCGGGGTCGATGGCAATGGAACCGTTGCTAGTCGAGATGCGTTCGTTGACTCCCAGGGCAACTTCTTCCTGGCGGGAAACTTCGATGGAATCGTCGACTTTGACCCAACCGAAGGGATCGAAGAGTTCAAAGCGGGGGTAGGGATTCTCGATGCGTTTTTGCTCAAAATCAACGCGGACGGGAGCTACGGCTGGACATTGGTACAAGAAGCTCCCGGCGGCGCCGGCAGCGTCGGAATCAGCGAGAATCCGCAAGGCAACCTCGTCCTTGCCACGAATCGCAAGCTGGATCCCTTCGTATGGGCTCCTCGTGTCACGTGGCTCACGCAAGCGGGTGCGCCTTTCCGAACGGTGGACTTTGCCTCAGGCGAGTACGGCATGAGTGATCTCGCCGTCGCGCCCAACGGCGCCGTGTACCTATCGGGCACCTTCCTGGGCACGGTTGACTTTGATCCGGGCAACGGCATCGACTTGCACAGCTCGTCGGGTTGGGATCCCTTTCTCACCAGACTAAACGCCGACGGAAGCTACGCCTGGACAAGGACCTTCGGGGGGGCGGGGGCTGACGGCGATGCCGGCGTGGCGAGCGATCCCGAGGGCAACGTCATTATCACGGGCACGTTTGTCGGGAGCGTCGATTTCGATCCCGGCCCGGGCGTGGACATTCACGTACAGAGCCCCGGAACCATCGAAGACTCCTTCATTACCAAATTCTATGCCAACGGCGACTACGGCTGGACTCGAACCTATCCCCTGCGCTGGACCGCCGGCAAGGGCAAACCCGCCGTCGACAGCCAGGGCAATGTCTTTTTCACGGACGCCTTTGGAGGCACGATGGACTTCAACCCGGACGGGCCCGGCGGCGAGCACACGGCAAACTCGGATGCGGCGGGTGATCTGATCGCGGTGAAGCTGGCCCCCGACGGGCAGTACGTTTGGTCCTTCTCGACTTCGGATAGCGAGGGCGGTGAAAGCGGGTTCGCCATCACCATCGGTCCAAACGACGACGTCTACGTGACGGGGATGTTCCGGCAGACTTCCGATTTCGACCCCGGGCCGGGGCAGGCCATTATCGCAACCACGATTTTTCAGGGATCGGGATTCCTGCTTCGCCTGTCCCCGGATGGGGTGTTCCGGTCGGTTATG
>JBHHUB010000279.1:0-3357 GCA_046753625.1 Phycisphaerae bacterium
AACGAAACGGCTGGCGGATCGCCTGTATCGACGAACCGCTGGCAATCCGTCATTTGCACAATGGGTGCAGTATCCGGACAAACTACGAAGCGGTCTACGAGAGCTGTGTGTACATCCTCCGCGAGCACGAGCAATACTTGCGCACCAATCCGGTCAACTACGCCAACTGGGCGAAGCTGTGCGCAATGAGTGCCGTACAGACGAAGCGATTCGCCGACGCCCGCGCGTGGCTGAGGCGTGCAGCGAGGACCTGTCCCAGGAATTGGCAGAATTACGCTCGTTTGGCAATCGTGTGGACCCCGCTGCTGAGGTCGCTCGTCTGGCGCAAGCCGCCGAATACGGACATCTGACGGTGGAGTCGAAAAGTCCAACGGTCGAAGAGTCGAAAAGCGGAGGGGAGACCGACGAGCTTCGAGATACGGGGTGCGAGCCGCGAGATACGAGGTGGAGCCGCGGGAGCCGCGCTGCGATTCAGACGTAAGAGATGGTTGCCGCGCGGCCGCTCAGGACGGCGTGTGTGGCGTTCCCGGGGGCGATTGCGGCTCATCCTTCAAATAGCTGCCTCGCCCGCTCCTGCGGCCCGCTGGGGGTCGCCACCATGATTCTTGCCGCCCGACTTCCATAGAAGGGCTCCTGCCGTTTTTTTGCCTCCCTGAGAATTTTTTTCTCGCCGCCCTTGAAATCTGTAGGCGGATATATATAATAAAGAACAGACAGACGTCGCTCGCAGCAGGAGATACAACGTGGCCAAGTCGCTCAGCTCACTCCGGGCTCAACTGCTTCAACTTGCGGAAGACATCCAGCAACTGCAGGAGATCTTCCTCGAACGAGAGCCGCTCCTGCCCGGCTCCGTTTACACGCTCAAACGCCGTTGCGGAAAACCGAACTGCCGCTGCGTGGAGGGACATCTACATCAGACCGAAGTGCTCTCCTACCGCGGCGGTTTGCGTCCTCGGAACATCACAGCCCAGCCCGCACAACTTGATCGCTTCAAGCAGGGGACCGAAGCCTATCGACGCTTTCGACAGGCACGCGCTCAGTTGGTGAAACGGCAGCGCCAGTTGATCAAGCTGGTAGACCTCATCGAGGCCGAGCGGGTCCGCCAAGGAAAACGAAAGTTCAACGTGTCGCCCCAACAGATATCGTCGTCCACTGGTAAACGTTAATGGTCTCACCCGTCCCTGGTGCATGGAAGTCGGAGGGCTCGCTCATGGATTTGGTCGTCTTCGAGAACAACAAGCCTTACATCATCGATGAATTTCGGGAAGGGCGGTTCGACTACATCGAGCTGGCTTCCGATGTGGCCGAGACGAAGTTCTTTCAATTTCTCTTCGACCGAGGAGTCGTGGAGGCATTGGCCCGCCACTATCCCTCGCCCCGTCAGCGACACCACGTTCCGCTGTGGATGTATGTTTCCAGTCAGTTGTCGTTGCGATTGCACGGCTCCCACAGTTTTCACAGCTATCCGCTGATTATCCGCGGCGGCGGGCTGATCGATGCGTTGGGTCCGGAAGTCGCTCGGCGAGAAGTCGACCCCGAGACGGGCGACGTGTCCATCTCGTGTGCCGGATTCAATGGACGCAACCTCGGCCCGCGTTCGACTCCGTGCGATCAGGACTATCTTCGCAAGCTGGCCAAACAGACGGATGCCGAGGAACTGGAACAGTGGTACAACCAGCATGTGGCCAAGCTCTACGGCGAACTGGAGGCCTACGATGAGGAAGGGCTTTTTATTGGTGACGGCTCTTATCTGTTCGTGCCGGACAACAAGAATTACGAGGGATCCATGCGGCTCTTGTTTGATGAGCACAATCATCCGGTGAGCAAGCGGGAGGAAAAGAAACTGACCAAGGCCCAGCGAGATCGTTGCCAGTGGCGGCGTTGCTATCGGGCCGTCTTTCTTCTGCATTGCGATCGGTCCGGCGAGCGGTTCGTGGTGGTTGGCGTGCGACTGCTGCGAGCCAACCAATCGGAAGCTCCCGCTCTGTGGGGACTGGTGGACACGTTTGTGGAAACGGTCGGACGAGGCGTGATGAAAACCCTGATCCTGGACCGGGGCTTCATTGACGGTCCTCAGATCGGACGAGTGAAGGTCGAGTACGAGATCGACACCGTGATCCCGGTGCGCAAGAACATGGAGATCCTGGAGGATGTTCGGGGCGTGGTGAAGCTCGGTGCGAAATGGGAGGAGTACCAACGGCGTGGTCGTAAGCCGCTGTCGCCGGCCCGGCCGAAACACCCGACGGCCGTGAAGCGAGAAAGGACGCGGCAGAAAACGTTAGCCCGGAAGCGTGCGGAATCGGAGCGTCGTGATCCTCCGGATCCCAGTGAAGTGCTCGAGCAGACGCTGGTCACCAAGGTTCCCGAGTTGACCAGTTGGAGCGACTGCCCGGTTCCGCTGACCGGTGCGTATTCCAAGGACTGCTATGCGGACGGCCACGAAAAAGATTGGTTGCTCGTGGGGACCAATGCTGGCTGGTCCGCCAGCGAGTATCGAGATCTCTATGGACTGCGCACCGACATCGAAGAACTTCATCGGCAAGTGAAATGTTTCTGGGATTTGACACGGTTCCATTCGACCGCCTGGAGCCTTCTGATGAGTCAAACGATATTCGTGGCGTTGACGTACAGCCTTCTGCAGATCCATCTTCTCCAGCACGGCCACCAGGAGTTGAACCGCCGCACGCGCGAGACGACCCGTCGCCTGCTGCCTGACGGGGACCGAGTGATCATCTACCGGCAGCAGTACTTCGGCTTCTTCACCCTCCTGGAGCACACCGAACTGACGCTGAGCTTAGAGGGAAAGGCCCGCCGCAAGGCCCTGGCCAAGGCCCGCCGCCTGCAACAAGAAGCCTCCTGTTGCTGAATCTGACGCCTGCCACGTAGCCCCCGCCCAGTCGATCCAGCCACGCGCGCCGCCCCGCCAGCCTCGCTTACGTCTGAATCGCAGCTGGCGACAAGCAGTCCTTTCCCGTTCTCTGTACGATCCTTGAAAAGCAGGTAGTGCTCATCCCATCGCTAAAGGAACTTCAACAACGAACACGTACAGAACAAGAGCAGGAGCCGCGCCGACGCAGAAAGAAACGCCGCTAACCGCTGGCACGTCGACGTGCGTGGAGGCAGGTATAGCTTTTCCTTTCCTTGCGGATGAGTTCACTTTCTCTGATGCGGCGGGACGGCCTTTTGCTTGCCGACGCCGGCGGCGATGGCTGGCACGACCGATTCGGCCGAGCCGCGGGTGAGGTTGAAGATCGTGAAACCGGCCGCACCGAGTTCGCGGGCGTGGTGGATTTGGCCAACCGTGCGGTCGTCGGACAGTCGCCACTGGCCGATTCCCGGGTAGAGCGGAATGCGGCC
>JBHHUB010000280.1:0-3355 GCA_046753625.1 Phycisphaerae bacterium
CCGACGTCTATCTGCTGCGCACGACTCCCAGCGTAGGGTTGCGACGTATTGCTGGCAGTGTTGGAGCAGCGAGCCCCATGGGAGGTATCCGCCGAAACGCGCTACCTCTCCGTTGCTGTCCATCTTGTGGACGACGCAGGTTCACGACGAGAAGACGGTCAAGCTAGTGTACTTGTGTTGGCCACGGGAACGGGATGTGTCGGTATGCCGGCAACGCCTGCATGCCGCCTAGGAATCTGTCCGAGTAACGAAGAACGCCTTCACGAAAGGGTACTTTCTTGCTCCAGGACCTGGGGTATTTGATGCCGAAAGTACCCACAAAACGCTGTCCGAATAATGAAAACGGTATTCCTCGGACAGGCCCCTAGATAGTGGGTCTCTGCAGCGACCAAGTCCAAGACCACAGCCCGCGGCATGACCGCGCCGGAAACCGCGACGCCGAGCCTGACGACCCGCGGCATAAGATCATCAGGAAAACAGCGATCTGCGCGAATACCGTCCGCCGCCGCGGACGGCGGCGGACGATTGTTGGCCTCGAGAATTCCTTACGCCGCTGTGCACTGCTTTCGACGATTGCCAATCCAGCCGACCAATCCAAGACCGACCGAGCCCAGCAGAAGCGCGCCGGGCACGGGGACTATGAATGAAACGGACGAACCCGGGAGATTAAATGTGTAGTCTCCAATGACCGACGGATCAAAGGTAAACGTCCCAGACTGCCGAAGAAAAAATGACGTTGATCCAGCCAAAGCGAATTGCGGACTCGAAACCGAGCCAGAATCGAAATCAAACAGCCCTACGCTGGTCCCCGTGATTCCGGTCGACGCGAGTGCTGTCGTACCTGCAACACCCATAACATCTGTCGCGTTCACAGCGGACGTGAAATCGGTACTTGGTCCAGGGAACCCAGGGCCGGCGAAGTCTCCGGCAATGTCCGCCAAGATGTTACCGGTGAACCCCGCGGCGTCCGTGGAAAACGAGCGTGTAGCAACCCAATCGATGGTGATGGGTCCGGCATCCACCCCCGCTTGGTCCGCAGTATAGACCAGCGCCGCATTCGTATATGTAAAGCCCTCAGGAAGGTCCACCAAGGGTCCGGGCCCCGTCTGTGAAGCCACGAGGCCTCCTGGGCTCCCGCCAAGCGTGGGCGACAGCGTAAATGCAGCCGACCCCGTGAACGTTATGTCGGCCGACGCAGATTGAGCCCCTAGTAAGAGGCCAACACCACAAAACGTCGCCAAGAAGGCTGCACGTGCACGGCGCCCGTTATTGCTCTGCAGTTCCTTAATCATAATCATATCCTTATTTCCACCGCGAAATACTCACGGCGGAATGATTCCTTAGTACCGCCCCCTCCCAAGGAATCGGGGGCGATGGGTAAAACACGCAATAGACCATTCCAGCTATCGTGTTTGTCTTTTCTAATCAGAATTCAACCAGCCGTCTTTCAAGAATCCTGGTTATCGGCGGCTTCTCGCCTCAATGAACGCGACCGGTCGTCGATCGGTCCGCCGAGAGAAAAGCAGCATCAACCCAAGGACGGCGGACCGCGTGGTGCGGCCAGTAGGAGGAAACCTTGTGCGTCGCAGAGCGGAGCTTGCTCGCGCCGGACGCGATAGAGAAAGGGACGCTCTCCGGCCGGCTGCTCGAAACAGCACAGCGGCAAAGCGATAAGGCCAAAATCGTACGGCACGGCGTGCCCGATTTGCTTCGGGCAGCCGGTGTGATACCACCCCGGCAGGGCTCCAAAGTGCATGTTGCGGGCCGACCGCGACAACTGCCAACCCGCGGCACTGATCATCGCCGATAGAACCAAGCTCAAACTGCTCGGAGCCGGCGGAAGTTCCACGACGGCGCGCGTCGGTCCGCCATCGAATCCCACCACGGTCTGCGATGAATCGAAGGCGTGCCCCAAAACACCGAGTAACGAGTCATCATCGATTGGTGCACCGGTCAAACGTCCCAAAACGTCAGCCGGCAGAACAAGCTCCGCCCCTGAGGAAACGGTGGACGCTCGCGAAACGTCGACGAACCGATTGCCCGACGACCCGCCCCCTTGGCCTTCGACGGCACAAAGGTCGGCATGCGCACTTGCCGCGAAGGTCAAAATCGCTACCGCAATGAGTGTCAAACGAGTGTCTTTCACGACGTACCCAACCAAAGCATCACCGCAAGCCAAAGACCACAAAGACGTACTGAGCATGCACGGGGCGCGGAGTTTCGCCTCCTTAGCCCCGATAATACCCGAACGGAGGCTCGGCTGTCAACCTTTCCGCCTCTCTTGTTGCGGACAAATCGAGAACCACCATCTCGTAAACTCTCACTTCAACGCGGCCGCGCGAAGCGAAGACGCGGTGCTCATACGCCGGATAAATCGTGTCCTTCCGGTGAGCGTGTATGACGTAGTTTGACGGGCCCGGTATCGTCAGGCGTCGACCGATGGTGGTCAGGAGGACGTCTGATGAGATGCAGGAGCAGAGGCGTGGAGCCCGCGCGGCTTGAGGCGGTTCGGCGGCGTTTTGAACATTGGCGGCTCACCCGTGCGCGTCGCTCGCGCATTCCGGATCCGCTGTGGCGTTCGGCGGTGAAGCTCTCCGCAACGTATGGGGTTTACCGAACGGCCAAGGTGCTACGGCTCAACGCTGACTCGTTAAAGAAACGCGTGGTGGCCGGCAGCTCGCTCAAGAAGCGTATGTCATCTGGGGGCCACGACGATTCAGCCGGGCAACGGAAAGTCCGACCGCTTTCAGCCAGGCACAATACGATCCGATCTCGATCAACCGGACAACGGGTAGTCCGACCGACACCTGCCGCCAGGCCGGCGGTACCTACGCCGCGTCGGGGCATGGCCGGGCAGAAGACCGTTCGATCGAGGGTGCGTGGGCAAGAGGCCATCCGGCAAGAGCCTCCCCTCCGGAAGACGGCTACAGCGAAGACAGTTCGAACGAAGACGGCCGGGCAGGAAACGCCGATGACATTCGTCGAGCTGGACCCTCTGGAACGGGCCGCGGCGCCGAGTTTCACGCGACCGGCCGCACAACCCGTCGCGGAAACGTCACAACCCACGCAGCAACCGGCACACTCGAACGTGGTTCACATGCCCGCCTCGCACATGGCCCAGACCAAACCGGGAGAAGGGCGTTCCCGCGTGTCAACGGCCGATCCGAACGAGCGGTTTCAGGATCGGCGTATCCCGCTCAGCCCGGCCGAGGACGCCGAGCTTGAGCGGCTGATTACGGCGTTTGCCAGCGAGATGGGTGCGAAGGTCAAAGGGACGCACGTCGGGCGGGCGTGGCCTGCCCCCAAGCCGAATCGGCCGCCGCCTTCCGAAAAAAAAGCTGTGCATGCTCACCGG
>JBHHUB010000281.1:0-3330 GCA_046753625.1 Phycisphaerae bacterium
ACGCTGAAAAACATACGCACCTGCATTTGGCCGAGGTCTTAGCGTTGTAGTACTAAGAACATCGACGCCAAGTTCCTTCAAGAACGTCGTGATGCCATCAGCAAAGGGCTCAAGGAAGGCATCCGCCGCGAAGTCCAGCGCTTGGCCGACCTCGGTGTGCCCATCATCGTCGAGCGAGACGGACGTCGAGGACCAGCACAAGAACCTACGACCGCAGACGTAGAGGCCAGCGTCTAGCGTTGGCGACTTGGAATCTCAACTCTATCCTTCGCTATCCAATAAAACCATGCGCGGAGGGCTTGATAGGTCAGTGGCGTTCATGCAAATTGACTACTGAGAATTCAATCTGTACGACGGCGTCTATTGGTCACTCAACATCTGCCATGGGCATTAAGGGGCGCTGCCCGGGACTTCGCGGTCGTTGCCGTTGCTCGCTATCTGAGCCGAAACGTGACAAACTTGCGTTGAGAATAAGTTCTTTGGACCAGGACGAACTGTTTCGGTGCAGGGCAATGAAGACGGAGACCGTTTCTGAAATCCGACTCACGCCGGGAGGGCAGCTTCGCTGGGAAGCGTGCGCGGACGGAGCCGATTCGGGGGAGCTGACGCGGTTGCAAAAGGTCTTCTCCGATGACTGGCGGGAAGGCCTGTTCACGCTTGCGGCGGAAAAAACACCGGTGGGTGATTCGCTGACGTTGCGCTATTGGCGGGGCGTGGCGGATGAATATCTCACCGCGCTTTGTCATGTTCCGGGATCGGCGGAGAAGATCGAGGTTGCGCCTCCGTCGCCGGCGGAGTGTGCTGCTACCTGGCTGCTCACCGCGCCACCCATGCGGGGCGGGGAGTACTTGACCCAACAGCGCCTGCTGGACGTCTGGAACGCATTGGATGCGTGGGCCATGGAGGCGATCACCTTGGCCGGCGGACCGGAAGCATTTCTGCAAGCGCGGGCGCCCAAATGGCATCAGGTTGGCCGCGTCTGTTTTCATCTCGCCGAGAACAAGGTCGACCAAGACCGTCCGTTCGCATTTCTGGCGACCTATGCCACAGGTTTCGGGGCCGGGGGCCGGCTGAAGCACGTGCCGCTACGTAAAGCGCTGGAGCAGTATGCCGGGGCGAAGAATCGACCGGCGCTGATCAAGCTCCTAGCTCCCGTCCAACAGGCAGCCGAACGCTGCGCATGGGTGAAGCAGGCCGTGGATTCCGGCGACGTGTTTCAGCCGATGGCCTGGACGCCCGAGCAAGCGTACGCATTTCTTCGCTCGGCGTCCGATCTGGAGGAGAGCGGCCTGCTGGTTCGGCTGCCGGATTGGTGGAAGAAACGCATCCGGCCTCAGGTGTCAGTGACCATTGGCGAAAAGAAGAAAGCCACGCTCGGCACCGACGCGATGCTGGACTTCAACATGAAACTGGCATTGGGGGATGAGTCCCTCTCGCCGGAGGAGTTGGCGGAATTGCTGGCGGGCGACGACGGGCTGGTGTTGCTGAAGGGTCAATGGATCGAGGTAGATCGCGTGAAGCTGCGCGAGGCCCTGGAGCACTGGCGGACCCTGGAGGATCGTGCGGCAAACGGTGAGATTTCCTTTGTCGAGGGGATGCGACTGCTGGCCGGGGCATCGGCCGACCTGTCGCATGAGGATCAAGCGGACGAGGAACGCCCCTGGGTACACGTTTCTGCCGGCGAGGGGATGCGGGAGCTTCTCGCGGGTCTGCGCAAGCCGGCGCGACTGGACGCGGTCGAGCTTTGCGACGGCTTGCAGGGGACGCTTCGACCCTATCAACGCGACGGTCTGGCGTGGCTTCGACTGCTCACAACGCTGGGCCTCGGCGCGTGCCTGGCGGATGACATGGGGTTGGGCAAAACGATTCAGGTGCTGGCACTGCTCTTGTGTGATCGGCAGGACAAGAGCTCGAAACGGCGCAAGCCTTCGCTCCTGGTCGTACCGGCCTCGCTTTTGGGCAACTGGCGCAGCGAGGCGAGGCAATTCGCGCCCTCGCTGAAGCTCACCTTCTTGCATCCGGCCGAGACGGACCGTCAGACGCTCGAACGAATCGCCGAATCTCCCAAACAGCGCCTCGGTAAGACCGATCTAGCCATCACGACCTATTCCATGCTGACTCGCCAGGATTGGTTGACGAAACTGGATTGGCGGCTGGTGATTCTCGACGAGGCGCAGGCAATCAAGAACCCATCGACGCGTCAGAGCAAGGCAGCCCGAAAGCTGTCCGCGCAAGCCCGGATCGCCTTGACCGGCACGCCCGTGGAAAACCGTCTGGGCGATCTGTGGTCCTTGTTTGATTTTCTCAACCCCGGCCTGTTGGGGTCGGCGAAGGTTTTCAAGTCGTTCATCCAAGACTTGCAAGCCCGGGAAGTGGACCGGTTCGCACCGCTGCGACGTTTGGTGGGGCCGTATGTCCTTCGCCGGATGAAAACGGACCGTTCGATCATCGCCGACCTTCCCGAGAAAATCGAAACCACGCGGTATTGCCAGCTCACCAAGAAGCAGATCGGGCTCTACGAACAGATCGTGCGGAAGATGAAATCGATTCTGGAGAACGCCGAAGGTATGGCCCGGCGCGGATTGGTGCTCCAAACCCTGATGCGGCTGAAACAGGTCTGCAACCATCCCAGCCAACTCTCCGGCGACGGCGACTACAGCCCTTCGGAGAGTGGTAAGTTCCTTCGCCTCGGCGAGGTTTGCGAGGAGTTGGCGCAACGTCAGCACAAGGTGTTGATTTTCACGCAGTTTCGCGAGATCATTGCCGCGCTGGCGGACCATCTGGCCGCGATCTTCGGTCGCGCGGGATTGGTGTTGCACGGGGGCACGAGCGTTAAGAAACGCAAGACCCTGGTAGAGACGTTTCAGGATGACGACGGGCCGCCGTTTTTCATTCTGTCGCTCAAGGCCGGCGGGACGGGCCTGAACCTGACCGCGGCCTCGCATGTGATCCATTTCGATCGCTGGTGGAACCCGGCCGTGGAGAATCAAGCGACCGATCGCGTGTTTCGCATCGGCCAGAAACGCAACGTGCTGGTGCACAAGTTTGTCACCCGCGGGACGATCGAGGAACGGATCGACGAGATGATGGCTCAAAAACGGCAGCTTGCCGAGGAAGTCCTCTCCGGCGATGGCGAGGTCAACCTGACGGAATTGCCGGATGACGAGCTGATGCAGTTGGTCCGCTTGGATATTGCTCGGGCGAAGATGTAAGAATCGAGGATGTGATGGCCTGGAAACAATGGAGCCCCTATGTTCCCGTGGCCCGGCGGCGTGCCAACGCCGCGCGCGAGATGAAGAAGCTGTGCGGAAAGGGCAAGGATATTCAGCC
>JBHHUB010000282.1:0-3324 GCA_046753625.1 Phycisphaerae bacterium
CCACGTACAGCTCGGCAGCCGCCTCGCGGATGAACGTCTTGCGGAGACGCGACACATAGGTAAGCGTACACCAGAACCATTGTTGACGGGTCGAGTAGATTGGGGGCCGTGATTAATTCATGGCCCTCAAGCAGGAGACCCGACGATGACGCGTGGATCAAGACCCGCCAAAATAGAACAGTGGAACGAGCGATTGGAGCGGTTCGAAAGGTCTGGGCTGACGGTGGTCCAGTTTTGCCGGCAGGAGGGAGTGTCACAACCCTCGTTCTACCAGTGGAGAAAGAAGCTGACTCGGTCTGCGAGGCACGTTCAGCAGACAGTCACCAATGGCCGCCAGATGCCACGGGCCGGGCATGGTCGAAAGGCTCCTCAGCGGCAGCCGAATGGGATCGTGGAAATACCGTTTGGTCCTTCGTTCCGACCGGTGTCTGTGACAACTGGATCCGAAAGAGCTGCTTGCCTGACGGTGCGGTTACCGAGCGGTGTGGAGTTGGCCATGACCGATCATCTTCCGGTGGTCGAAACGGTTGTCGGGAAACTGCTCGAGCATGCGGCGGACATGCGTTCGATAGCAGAAGATACGGCAACGGCCGCCACAGGGGAGGTGTGGGCATGTTGACGTTTGCGAGCAGTATGAAAATCCACGTTTACACACGGCCGGCAGACATGAGGAAAGGGCTAGACGGGTTGAGTGGCATTGTACGTAGCGAATTCTCGGCCGATCCGACCGATGGCAGTTTGTTCGTGTTCATCAACCGGCGTCGCGATCGGCTGAAGATGCTGTACTTTGACGGCGGCGGTTTCTGGCTGTATTACCGCATTCTTGAAGCAGGGACCTTTGAGGCACTTACGGTTGTCGGCGATGCACCGGTGATCGAGATGGATGCCACGCAGCTTACTATGCTGTTGGCGGGCGTGTCGCTGGTGGCGTCGAAGCGACGGCGGAAAAGGTTCTCTTTGGAGTCGGCCCGGCCAGCGGCCTGAACGACTCGTGTTCGCAGCCACATCACACGGTCTTGCTTGCAGTACGAAGCCAGTTTTTTCTTTGGGAAAACAGCCGTTCTTCTGTCGGCGAAAAAATTTCGTCTTTTTTTCCGCGCGGAGAAAAATGGTCTTGCGCGATGCGGAAAAGCCGTTACATTTGTCGGCATGAACGATCTGGCATCACTTAGCAGAGCCGAGCTGGTAGGGCTGCTCACGGAGAAGGAATCCGAGCTGCAGGATAAGGAAGCTGAGCTGCGGAACAAAGAAACCGAGCTGCGGAACAAGGAAGACGAGCTTCAGAGATCCCGAGAACAACTTCGTCAGCAAGACATCGATCTGCAGACGAAACAGCTCAACATCGACAAGCTTGAGCGTGAGAACCAGGAATGGGAGCTGGCCTACAACCTACTTCTGCAGCGGGCCTTCGGTCGCCGCAGCGAACGGTATATCAACAATCCAGATCAACTTCGTCTCGACTTTGGCGACACGGACGCGGCGGCCGATGCGGCTGCGGGCCTGGCCGACGCGATCGAAGACCAACAGCAGATAATCCCGGAACACCAGCGTCGTCGTCCTCGTAAGAAACGTGACGAAAGCCTGCCGGCGCACCTACCCCGTTACGAGGTGACGGCCGAGATCGATGACGATCAGAAAACGTGTCCCGCTCACGGGCCGCGTACCGTGCTACCCGAATCGATGTGGGACCGCACCGAGACGCTGGAGTTCGAGCGGCCGAAGCTGCGGGTCCGCGTCACGATATACCCCAAGTACGCCTGTCCGGACGATCCACAATGCGGCATCGTTTCTCCCGAACGCCCGACCGGTCTGGTCGAAGGGAACAAGTACGACTCGAGCATTGCCGCGGAGATCATCACCGGCAAGTACAGCTACCACCTGCCCCTGTACCGGCTGCAGGACTACTTCGCCGGAAGTGGCTGGCTGCCGTTGCGTAGCACGCAGTGCCGTATTCTCTCGCAAGCCCATTTTGTGATCGAACCGCTGCTGGCATTCTTCCGAGAGGAGGTGCAAAGCGATCCGGCCGTGGGGACCGATGAGACGCGAGTCACGTTGCTGTTGCCCAAGACGATTCCGAAATTCGATCTCGACGACCCGAAAGAGCGCCGCATGCACGAGGTGTTCAGCAAGGCATTCGAGCAAGGTAAGCCGAGCATCAATGCCCGCATGTGGGTGTATCGCGGCGTGACGGTCAAACTGAACGTGTTCGACTTCACGGTCAGCCGTCATCGGGACGGTCCGGAGTTGTTCTTCGCCGACTACGCTGGGACGCTGTTGGGGGATTGCTGGTCCGGTTTCGATGCAATCGCCACAAGTTCACAAGGCTCGATCGTGCGCGCGGCCTGCAATGCCCATGCACGCCGCAAGGTATTCGAGTCGAAGGCGTACCCAGCCGAGCGTCAGCAGTGGCTTGCCTGGTACCAGCAGCTTTACGACATCGAGGACCGCGGCCGGGCGATGCCCGACGAGGAGCGTTTGGTGCTGCGTCAGCAAGAAGCCGAGCCGGTCTTCCGTGCGATGCAAGGCTGGCTGGCGGAAGCTGCCGAGCGGACGTCGAACGTGATTCTGCCAAAAAGCGATCTCGGCAAGGCGTTGCAATATATCGGCAACCACTTCGATCCGCTGCGATGTTATCTGCAAGACCCGCGTCTGCCGATTGACAACAACGAGACCGAGCAGCTGATGAAACAAGTGGCAATCGGCCGAAAAAATTGGCTTTTTGCTGGCAGCGTTGCTGGGGGCGAACGGGCGGCGGGGTTCTTGACGCTGGCCAGCAGTGCGTTGCGCAACGATCTGGACGTTTGGCAATACATCAAGGACGTCTTGGACCAGCTGCTGGCGGGTGTTACGGATTACGAACCGTTGCTGCCCTGGAACTGGGCCGCCTCGCATCCGGACGCCATCCGCCAATACCGCGTCGTCGAACGTCGTGACCGCGCCCAACGCACCCGTCTGAAGCGTGCCGGTCGCCGCCAAAGTCTCGCCAAGGGCTGACTCCTCTCCCGACACCATATTCCCGCCCGCCGACCGGCTCGGGTCGCAATGGTTCTGGTGTACGCTTACGAGTCTGCGATCGGTGCCATGCAGTCTGGTAACGGGTTGAAGCGGAGCCGCGATCGTCGCCTCATCGGATTCGAACGTTATGTCGCGCTCGGCATTCTTGGCCGCAACCTACACACGCTCGGTAAGATAGTCATACAACAGCAAGACGAACTGTGCGAAGCCGCGTGCAGTTATCGCGCGGCGGCATAGCATAGAAACGTTGCCGAGGACAATTGGATGTCCTTCTGCGGGAGCCCCTGATCGCCGTCTGTGCCGACACAG
>JBHHUB010000283.1:0-3289 GCA_046753625.1 Phycisphaerae bacterium
CGCGTGCCGCTCGCGTTCGACGTAGGTCGCGTAGGCGCGCTCGGGCGTTACCGCCTCGCGCGGGCCGCGCCGCCCGAGGACCCACGCATCGTTGATCGCCGGCGCATCAAAGGTCGAAGACTTCATGGAACATGCGGCGGTAAGCGTTGGGCGACTCCGGGAAGACCGGCGACCCGGCCGGGGCGGCGACCGCACCATGCTGGAGCCGCCGCTTGGCGAAGACGGGCATCCGCATGCCGGTTACCGCCTCCACACCGGCCGCAACGGCTTGACCCTTCAAAGCGTACAACCGCTGATGATCCCAAACGGTCAGCTCGATAAACCCAATGCCCTCGGAAACCGCGATCACGCTCGGCAGCATCAGCGGACTGAACCCGCGAAAGCCGAAGTGTTCCTGCGGCGCGTAGCCGCGGGTGCACGCGCGACTCAACCCGCCGCTGTAGGTCAAGGAATGCTTGATCGCATCGACGCCCCAACCCTCGTGGTAGAGCAGCGGATTGTTGAGCACGCTGCGGATCGTCAGCTCGGGATTCTCCTCGATGGGATAATCTTTGAAGTTTTCATCGCCGCCGTCGCCGTCGATCAGGTAGGTCCAATCCAGATACCGGGCGCGGATTTCGCGGCAGAGCAGGTAGGTCATCGCGCCGGCCTGCACATCCAGCGGCTTGTAATCCTCCAATACCCGAATCGTCTGCCGCAGGTCGATTTGATCCAACCCGACCTCGATCGGCTCCAAAAACATACCAAGCCCGAGCGACTCCAAGAACGACCGAGCCTGCCTAAGGTCTGCCGCTCCGCCGCGCTCGCTCGAGTCCCCGGTCAGCGAGAGCGTAAACGCCTTGAGCCGCGCGGGGCTCATGCCCGATTCGAGCAGGCAATGGTGCGTCAGCAGGAACACCGCTCCGCTGTCGATGCCGCCGGAAAACAGCACGCCGATCGGTGCGTCGTCGGGAATCCGCTGCAGCCACCGCGTAATCTCCGCCGCGGCCGCGCGAACGTATTGCGTCCCAATGGCGGCCACGTCGGTGCCCAGCCGTTCGCGCTTCGGTGTGAAGAATCGTTGATGCGTCGGATTCGGATCGGGGCAGCCGACCAGCGCCACTTCGGTCAGATGATGCGCAGGCACCATGCGCGTGTAGCTTGGATGGAATTGATCACCGAGGCCTTCCTCGTTTAGCCAGTCGCGAATCACGCTGATGCGATTGGCGGCCACGAGTGCCGGCCCGGCTTCCCGCTTGGCGACGAAGTACCGCAGCGGAATCGCCAGCGAGCGGGCCATGCGCACAAGATGTCCCTCGGTGGCCACGAGCGCGAAATGGCCCTCGATCTGAGCCACACGCGCGGGGTCGCCCGACGCCACCAACGCCCGTGCGGCGTCGACTTCCATGTCGAAAATGACATTGGCCTCTGGTGATGTCAGATCGACCACTTGTCGTACGGGCTGGCGCTGAATCATCGCATCATCCTTTGCTGTCAACCTGTTCGTCCGCCCGCAACGGCCGTCGCCGACTCGCTGGCCTCCAGCGTACCGCGCGATTGGGATGCCGGCCAGTCGACAAAGCGCGACCGCCGGGCCGGGCGCGCCTCCCCGGAAAAGAGCCAGGGAATCCATCTGCCGAAGTCGCCTGCAATTCACACCGACGAGAGGCTCCATGCCGAGGGCCCGCACATCGATGCCTAGGGATCACACGTAAATCGAAACGAATCATCCAGATCAAGGGGCAGGACCAGCGTGCGGATTCTTTCGTTCAAGGCGGCGGTGCACAACGGTTGCCTTGCCGTGGGGTCGTTCACGAACGGGTCGGCGTATTCCGCATTGAACACCGGCTTGCCCGCGGCGACGAAAGGCTCCAACATCGCGCATTCGTCAAACTCATGGCATTGTTCGTTGATGCTCAAATCGTAGTAGTCGACCAGTTCCCGGATTTGATCCAGATCGTTCTTCAGCGCGACCGCCAGACCTCGCCTGTGGGCCTCGTTGGCGATGAATCGGTTGAACGCCAACTGATCGTCCGCGGTCAGATCGAAACCCGTATCGTTCTGAAATCCGTCGACATTGTCGGGCTCCACGCCGTCGCAGCCCTTCTGTACGGCCAGATCAAGCCGATCCAGCATGATCGCGCGTACGTTGCTCGAACGAATGTCGAGCCAGCGTTCATCGGCGAAGCCTTCGAGCGCGTTGCCCAGTTCCGCGGACAAGAAACGCGCCGCGTCCGGGCGAAAGTCCTCAAAAGAACCCGCGGAGAAATAACACAGGACGCGCGCGCCTTGCGTGCGTAGGCTGTCGATCGTGTCCGTCCCGGTCTCCAAGAGGTCCAGGTCGTACACGTCCACATCGTAATCCGTGTTGAGCTTGCCGTCGGCGTCAGGTTGAAGCTGCCATTGCCAGGTGGCGTCGACGTCGGGGCGGTACCAATCACCTTCGGTGATCGGGGGCGTATCTCGTTCGAGCCCGGTTGCGCCCGAACCGACTCGGGAAACACCCGCCGGCGGGTGGCAGCCGACAGCCAACGCCGGAACAACCGCGACCGACATCCGGCCGATCAGACGCATGACGCCGCGTGCCGGACCACGCTCGCCCGGATTCGCCTCTCTTTCTCGTAGCTGCATAATCCGCCCCAGGTATCCTTAACTCGATTTCCTCCTCGCGATCGTGCGATTCCGGCAATCCGCGAATCAGCCTGAGAGCATAGCAATCGGGTCAGAATACGTCACGGTGCGGCGCACGCGTTTCCGTTGGTGGGGCTGGACAATGCGCGTGCAATCTGCGAAAGTACCGGTTGTTCGGCCACGCTTCGGGCGCCACACCCGCTCCCGGCACGGTTTCTCAGGCAATACTTCGCAAGGCCACCGAAAGGAACAGCATGAATTCATCCACGCTCGAAGGCGTCGAGCCCGCCGCCGTTTGGCAGTTTTTCACACGGCTTTCGGCCGTGCCGCGACCAAGCAAGCGCGAGCATCGCGCCCAGCAATTCGTCCTGGACGTCGCCAAGCAACACAACCTCAGCGCCGCTGTCGATAGCACGGGCAACGTCGTGATCACCGTCCCGGCCACCCCCGGCCATGAAAACGCGCCGATCACCGTTCTCCAGGGCCACCTCGACATGGTGTGTGAGAAAAACAGCGGCACCGAGCACGATTTCGACACCGACGGCATTCGCCTGGTGCGCGATCAGGACGCCAAGGGCGAACCGATTCTGCGCGCGGACGGCACAACCTTGGGCGCGGATAACGGGATCGGCGTGGCCATGGCTTTGGCCGCGGCCACCTGCGATGAGGTCGTTCATGG
>JBHHUB010000284.1:0-3280 GCA_046753625.1 Phycisphaerae bacterium
CCTCGTCCGCAAGGTGGATCACATCAAGGAGATTGAGTCTTTGCTGCTGCGCATCTTTGCATCGGCAGGAGGTGAGAGAGATGGCAGTGTTGATTCACCAGCGACCGGACGGCGAACTTGTCGTATCCGAATGTGATTGGCAGGAGGGCGTTCGGTCGTTCGAGCGCATCCTAGGAGAATACTACGGGGATTCACCGAAGAGCGTCTGGGAAGTCGCCGAACGAGAAGAGAGGGGTGTGCTATCCGCGCTCGACGTTGCCGGAGATGTTGTCGTATTGTCTGCCCACAGGCTGACGCTAGGGCGTGACGGCATCACAGCAATTCCCAATGACGGCGTTCCGTGGCTGCTCGTGCGGCGTGGTCGAGCGCGTGATGGCGTGGGCAGCGCCGCTCAGTGTGGCATCTCAGACAGAGATACCATAATGGCCCGCACGGGTCGGTCAGACCCCTGCTTGCGTGCCACGAGCCGCCCAACCCCCCATCCGACACCGATGCCCCCCGACGGCAGACCCCCTGCCCCTCCCCGACGGCGAAGGGGACGCCCGCAGCCCCCTGCGGCGGGACTCCGCATCAGCCCCTCCGCCCGATGCTATGTCCCCGGCATCCGTGGCGTGGACAGACCACGGCGTCCCCGTGGCCAGTGCCGAGGCGCGACTCGCCGCGCCCCCTTGATGCGGAGGCGATCCTCCAGCGTGAGACGCCCTCCCCTGCTCCGTGTGTCCTCCGCCCCTCGGCCTTGGACGGATTCTGTAAGAAAAGTCTCCGCTATAATGGAACATAGCGGTGTTCAACACAGCGGCCTGCTAGTGCGGGACTCATGTCCCGTGCGCTAATCCGGTTCGCCGGACGATACACGCGGCGCGCCGACGGGTTGGACATCGCAACCGGATCACCCGGCTGGAGACCGGGAGCCTGCGGGCATCTCCTGGCGCGGCACCGCATCGTTGTGTCAATGTCCGTACCGCCACATTCACAAAGGCGTACAGGGAAGTGAAGTCGTCGGATTAAGCCTATCCGACGCCCCATGCCTATCAAGTATGGGCGCTCCACCAAGAAGGCAGCGCGTGTGACCCGCACGGAAATGGTGAGATTCTTGGCAAGTCCTTAATCTGGGGGCTAATCCTCTGCGCCTCGCGGCTATCGCCGCTCTAGGGCGTGCGATTGCCGAGCTGTCGAGCTTCGGCACTTCGTGCCGCCAAGACGGGGACACAGGTGTGTTGCCCTAAAGCCGAACGAAGTGAGGCGCGGCTCAGGGACGCAGCCGAGCTGCCACATGTGATGGGTTCACGATGCCGCAGCCCCGGACGGGCGTAATGGGCGGAGCGGCGCGCTGCGAATCCCCGGTGCCACGCAAGGCGCGTGTGGACGGTGCCGTCTGGGGATCGACTCGGTAAATCTTGGGCGGCTCTATAATGAGGTATGAAGTATGGTGATCTCAAGAAACGGCTTGCCCATTGGGCAGGAAAGCAAGTGGACGAGTGGGTAGCCGCCTTCGACGAACGCCGCGAGCCTCGGACTCTGCGCCTGCCGTGGGAAAGCCGTAAGGTGAAAGATGGTGAGCAAGACCGACTGCCCAAGGGTACAGTCGGAGACCCATCCGGTAGCTGAGCCGCAGGACGCGGCGCATCGCGCCCGCTCTGCCTTCGAGGGAGTCGTCCGACTGACCTTTCGCCGCCTGGGTCTTCGCGCGTTGGCCGCTGCCCTCCGGGCAGCGTTTCCTTCAAGCGGTTGCCGCCCATCCGATACCGATGTCCCGTTCCCCGCAAAGACACCCTGCCCCTCCCCGACATTGTGCGGGACGCCCGCATTCCCATGAGACCGAAATCGGCATTAGACCTCCGTCCCGATGCAAATCCCCCGGCACCCGTGGCATCGTCGAACCTCGCCGTCCGCTTGCCAGTACGGTGCCGGGTCGGGGTGGCGTCGGGCTACCCTCGGAAGTGAAGGCCGCCCCGAAGGGGCGGCGCGCGGTCATGCTGGCGTCGTGGAAGGAGCCGTGGGGCGTCCTGTTGCAGACGCCATGCCCTGCTGATCCTTGGTTTGGCCTGCCCCCTGTGCGTTCTGATCGAACATCAGCGCGGTGTCGCATAGTTCTTCGATGAGGCTCACCAAGTCGTGCTTCGGCAATGACTCAGGACTGATGCCCAGCACCTTCTGAATCTTGGTTACGACGCGCTCAGGCAATTCTAACGAGCGTTCTTGGGCCATGTGTCACTCCTGCCGCTTATTTCCTCCGCTTCGACTTCCCCCAGCTACAGCGAACAACGGATCACGGCAGCATGTCGTCGCCGATGTCACGCCGTTTGTTTCCGACGATGGCGGTGTATTCAATGGGTTTACGGTTGGTTCCGACACGGTGTTGGTAGCGTTGCTTCCTGCGAACCTCAAGTGTCTTGTCGGCTATCACCGATTGGATGAGCCGCGCGAATCCACTACTGTCGTCCTGATCGAGGAAACCGGACTTGATGTTGAAAGCGATCCAGCCGCCCGGCTCAATCAGATTGTAGGCGTTGGCGAACGCCTCGGTGGGAATGTCCCCGAAACCAAGGGCCGCGACACAGGTCAGGCAGTTGAACCGATACGCCGCGAGTTCACGGCGATCGTCTTGACCCAATCGCGTCATATCAACGATGTGGTAGTTTGCGTAGAGTCCGGGGCGATCGCGCTGTGTGGCCTCAGCAGCCGCCTCGATGATGTCCGCGCCGACTATGAATTCGACACCGATGTCAGCGAGTTCATCGCCGACCATGCCGTTTCCAGCGCCGAGATCAAGCACTCTCAGCGTGGCCGCTTTTGTGCCGCTGGCGGCAAGTTCAGCCTCGAAGAGTTCTCGTATTCGGGCGGGGGAATCGCACTTCAAGATATCGTAAATGAGGCGTTCGTACAGACCCGGCACCGAAAACAGTTCATCGTAGTCATGTAGCCTGATCTCACGCCACTCGCCGTTCAATCGAACCACGCACCACTCCTCGTCCTGCGTAAGCGAGAGATCGGCTGGGGGCAGCGCGATCCGGAGGTCGTTGGCCAGCGTGCTGTGTTGCCCGATACAGGTGCTTGTCGCCACGGTCATAAATACACTCCTCTGGGGTTCGTCAGGTTATTGTTGGTGTTCGTTATCCTGTCGCGCTCGAATCGCCACCTTCGGATGCGGGTTTCGGCGACGGATCCGAGGGCGGCGCTCCCTGCGTGGCTGCATCCACAGGCCCCGGCACCAGAACGGGAGAGGCGTCGAGCGACTCGGCATCCATCATCGCCGCGATCCGCTGCAACATCGCAAGGA
>JBHHUB010000285.1:0-3250 GCA_046753625.1 Phycisphaerae bacterium
CTGACGATACCCGGCCCGTCAAACTACGTCATACACGCTCACCGGAAGGACACGCCCGTTCGCCTACGCGACTGAGAACCGCCGCGCCAGCAGCATCCCCGGAATCAGAAACGCCAGAACCACCAGCCCTGCGAAGGGGCCGCGCGCTATGCCCGCCATCAGTGCGTCCAGCCCTACCACGCCGAGCACAAACCACGTGACCGCGACCTGAACGGACTCCGGCCGCGCGGCATGAATCGTCCTAAACGCGAGTCTGGCGACCCAAGCCACGGCCATCCCCACCACGGCAAGCCACCCCAGGCGGTACGCCGGCGACCAGGGGATCAAGAAGATCGTGGCCGCCGTCGCGCCGACCAACCCCACGGAACCGACAATCAAAGGATCGCGGCTGACAAAACCCGTCTCGCGGCGTGCAAAAAGAGTCAGCGAGGAGACATAGGCCCATAGGATGACTACGGGCCATACGCATCCGGAAGCCACCCCCCCCACGGCGCTGATGCCTAGTGTCAGATTCGCGGCGCGGCAAGAACCCATAATGATTGGCGCCAGCGCGGTCCTTCGCAACAAAAAGTCGTACAGCAAGATGGCGACGATGCAGACTCCGGCTATCACGCCCGAGCGCATACCTACGGACAGCGCCGCACCAAATCCCCCCGCCAGAAGTGCGACACCTATCAGCGCGGCAGTGACACGCGATAGCGCGCCCGCCGGGATCGGCCGCTGGCCACGGTGGATCGCGTCCCCTCGAGCGTCGGCCACGTCGTTCAACGCTACGCCACCTGCGTACAGCGCCATGGAGGCGAGAATCAGCCGCACCATGACACCCCCCTGCGCCCCCAAATCACCGCCCGCGATCAGAAACCCTGCGGTCGAATCCGCGCCGGCGGTAAACACGTTGGCCGGGCGCACCAGTGCAAGCGCTCCCGCGACGCTCCCCCCGATGCTTCCGGCGAGACCGCCGCTGGAAGATGGCCCGGCTGCGCGGTCGGTGGATGCCCGCGTCCGGGAACCGACGTCCGGCCGATCTTGGCGCTCAGGGAGGGGCACGCTCATGATTGGGCCAGCCGACCGAGGTAATCAAACGCTTCCCGACCCGCGCCGTCGGGATCATCCAGGTAGGGGTAGAGCTCGACTGTAAGCCATCCCGCATACCCCGTTCGGCGGATTGCGGCAAGCGTTTCTCCAAGATCGATCGCCCCGCGCCCAGGGACGAGGTGTTCATGCACGCGATGGGCGGCAATGTCTTCGATGTGGTAGTGCCGAGTATGTTGCGCGAGTCGTTGTACCGTCTCAGCAAGCGGCTCGGCCACACAATAGAAGTGCCCGATGTCGAAATTCAGACCGAATGCCGCCGAATCAACCCGTTGGGCCAGTTCCAGAAACTCCGACGCGCGCTCGATCAGGAGGCCCGGTTCCGGTTCGACCAGCAGCGCGACCCCGACTTCCTCGGCAATCGGGAGGGTCTCCTCCAGACCGGCCACGAAGAGGTCCAGCGCCCGGTCGCGATCCATACGCGGATCCAGCGGCCCACCGGGTTCCGTGGTTATCGAAGGCGCGCCAAGCTTGGCGGCGAGTTTGAGGGCGTCGATCGTGTGCTCAACGCGGCGTTGCCGGTAGGCCTCGTCGGGCTCGATCCAGGAGGGGTGCCAGAAATCCTCAACCGCGTTCATCATGAAGGCGTTCACGTTGGATACAGCCAGCCCCAAGCGATCCAAGTTGGTTCGCACGAGCGCAATGTCCGCATCGGTTGTCGACGGGGGCCACAGATGGGGCACGTCGGCCATCAGCTCGATTCCCGAATACCCCAACGCGGCGATGCGATTCATTGCCGTTTCAAGGGGCTGCCGCATGTAGGCGTTGGAGCTGTAGGCAAGTTTCATGGTCTCGCCGTCCTTGCGCAGCGCGTGCCGAAGAACCAATAACTATGTCGCAAGCGACGACCGAACATAAGCCATCAACTGTTCCCATTGTTGCGGGTAGGCCTGCTGGGCGACGCCGATCGGCGATTTGAAGAAACACGCCAGATGCGTCAGCGGGCCGACCAGACCGCGCCGATGGGCGTGCTCGGCGAAGCGGGCAAGATCAATAACCAAAGGAGCGGCGAGCACCGAATCACTCCCCTGCCAGGTGAACTGCAAACTCATCGTGGTATTGAGAAACCCTTCAAAGTGAATGAAATCCCAGGCGACTTTCCAATCCCCAAGCGACGCGACGTAATCGATCGCAACGGTGCGCGATGCCGCGTCTCCCTGCAAGCTCGCGAGCAAACCATCCTTGCTGCGGATTTTGGTACGCTTGGTCTTGGGGTCCCGAAGCACCAAGCCGTCGCGGTTGCCCAGGATGTTTTGACCGAACCAACTCCGCACGCTCAGATTCCGCAATGCGAACATCGGCGCGAGAAACGATTTGACAAGCGATTCCCCCGTCTTGCCGTCATTGCCCATAAACGGCAGGTCGAGCATCTGCGCCCGCTGAGCGACGGCCGGAAGATTGATCCCCGTTGATGGCGTGAAGTTGATATAGGGACAACCCGCCTCAAGCGCCGCCAAGGCGTAAATCGAGCTGGCCGGCAGGAGCTTGCAATCTTTCTTCGTCAATTGCTTTTCAAGCTGGACGTATCCCCGATGGGCCGCTACCCGCCGGCATGCCGGCTCCGCAGACGCCACGTGGACCACCACCACCGCCCGCAGCCGATGGCGCTTTTGAAAACTGCGGATGTCATCCGCCAACCGCTCGATGGCCGCTAACGGGCTGCATTCTTTCGGAACGTCACTCCGATCGGACATCTGGAGAACGGATGGGCATGCACCGTATAGCGTTCCCGGGCGAATCCGCCGTTGGTCCGTGCGGAGATCCACTCGGCATCTTTCGATCAGATCCGTCGTGAAAAGCCCCGACTGGCGCTGCGACGCTTGGGTCGCCTGGTAAAGTGTCTCTTTTCGTACTTCGTGGCCACCGAGTACGATGTCCGCTGGATGCACCAGACCGAGTTTCGAAAACGCCTCTAGCTCGCTCACCAAGCCAACCGGCCGAACCAGCCCCTTGCGAAGCGCTGCCAAGCCGAGCGCGACCGTACTTCCTATGCCGCCGCCGGCTCCAATCATCCAGAGCCCTACGCGACCGCGCGACTTTGCCACCCTTTTGCCGACACTTGCCATGATCTCATATTAGAGCATGCGCGGGGATGTTACCAACGCCCCCGGTGCCGCCGTTGCGCGGCGCGAAGCAAGGCGCGGCAGCATTCCCACTC
>JBHHUB010000286.1:0-3230 GCA_046753625.1 Phycisphaerae bacterium
TAGGCCATGTTTCGGCGGTGTTGCGGTGTCCGCTTGGGGGAGGGGGTGGGGGTCTCCCGCCGAGCTTATCAGTTTGCTGTTCGTACCTGGAAGTCGCGCCCAGAGCGATGAGGTGTCAGTATGAACCACGCGATGTCGTAGCACTGCCGATAACGTCGCACTGACTCATGCCTGCTCCGGCCTACGGGAGACATCTGATCGAAGTTCCGTAGGCGGAACGCAGGCGATCCCCATCAGGATGCCGACGGCGGCGCGAGCCATCCGTAGGCGGGAGTGTGAGACATGGTCATGAAACGTGGACCACCAGCAAGAAAGGAAGACGGGATCATGGCATCAAGTAAACCCAAATCGGTGTGGACGGTGCTTGAGCGTCTGGGCCACCAGGGTCGTGATAGGGACGACATCATCGAGCATGTGTTCGAGAACACGTCGCGTTTGACGGTGCGGTCGGACGACGGCGAGCCGATGGACGGCGGCGACTTCCTGGTCGAGGTGTTCGAGTCGTTGGGGACGACCAAGGATTGGCCTGGGTGCGGATCACCGGAGTGGGTTCGGCTTCGCTTTCGGGCCTTGACGATGGTCGTCAAGCGTCTCGGGCGCGAGGGACTGCTCGACGCCATCGCCGTGGGATGCGCGACGGATGCCGAGGGCGAAACTGAAACCCCCGCGGCCAAGGACGAGGGATCGGCATCGAACGCCGTCGACTGCGACGAAACCCAGGAGGCTAAGTACGACGGCGCCGACCCGCGCGTCGGCGTGCAAGCGTACCGTGCGATGATCCGGCGCGGCCGCAGGAACCCGTCGGGGTGGTTTCGGCTGGTGAATCGGGACACGCCGTACCGGGTCATAGTCCGCTGGGCGGCGGAGGCTTGCCCCGGCGTTGCGATGGAGAGTCTAGTCGCGTTGTTGGATGGGCTCCGCGAGGTGAAATGGTGGGATGATGACGGCCACCTCATTGGAGGCGAGTTGGTTTCATTCCTGGAGTCGGAACTGGAGGAGGGCCGCGACCACGAGCAGTGGCTACTCGTCGTCTCCGACTTTGACGAGGCGATTCGGATGCTGAGGTCGGTGTTCGAGAGGCTGTCACTGCTGTAGGGGCATCCGTGGGAAACGCCGGATTTCAGGAGTTGTGGACCAGCAACGGACACGGAAGGACGGGAACGATGTCGGACTGGATACGTTTCATTGTCGCAAGTGGGATCGTCGCTCCCTGGTTGCTCGCCGGCGCGTGGATGCTCGCGGAACGGGCCTATAAGGCCACGACCCACTGCTGGCGAATGTGGACGAACGCTAACTACCGCGAGGCTGAGATTCAGTTCAGGGTTGATCTTGCTGAGGCGGGATTGGACAGCCAGACCATCCGTATCAGGTCCATTCTTTGGTGGTCATCGGTACTAGCGACGGGCGGCTTCCTGTCGAGTGATATCGGCTGGATTTGTTCGGCGGAATGGCTGTGGTCTATGAGCGCGCCGCTGATTGTTCTCGAGTTCGCGGCCATCCTCATCGCCGCCGGGCGCCTTAACTTGACGGCCGTCTCGTTCGCCCAACGGCTCAGTGCGCGCCGAGAGCCAGCGGTCAGTCGAGACACGGGTGACGACGACGGCTGGGATGACCTTCTGCAAGCGGCTGAGGCTCTAAGCGCGCAGTACGAGGCCATCGTGGGCGGCGACCGCCACCGCGCTGGAGAGTGACGCATCGCTGGGGAGCGCGAAGACATGATCCTGTTCAACAATACGTTCGGAAACCTGCCAAGGCTATGCATCGTCATCGGCCTGGCAGCGGTTACCGCGCTCACGATGCGGGCGGCGGTCGCGTGGTGGAGTGTTCGCCGCGCGACCGCCTGCCGACCGCACATTGAGGAGCATCGTGCGTGGACCTATTGCCCGAAGTGCGGGTGGTCTCGACCTGCCGATGAATCGGGGTCGTCGTCGGACACGCCAACTCGTCCGATCCGAGACGCGATCACGGTCGCACATACTTTGACGGCGAACACTCGCCTCCTGCCGTCCGATCTTCTGCGACGCGGCTGGACCCGCGCGGCAGCGATTGACGCCGAGGGGCGAATCGTCACGCCGTGCGACTCGACCGCCACCGCATACAGCATCTGGGGCGCTGGGAACCGCGCGTTCGACCCCGACGGCAAGGTATGGCGGGAATGGAACAGGCACCTGACGGAAATCCTGGCCGAGCGCTACGGCGGCACGAACGCATGTCGCTGGAACCGGGAGGCCGGTCGAACCCACAGTGAGGTATTGGCCCTCGCCGTGGAAATCGAGCTGCGGATGGGCCTTTGATGGGTTCGGCCACACCAAGTCCGCCGCGCCAAATATGACACAGTCCGACGGGAAGGGCTCGTGACGAGCTCAAAGCGCCGGACATGGCAGTTTGAGCCAAGACCAACAATGATGAGCCAGCATCGACGTTGCCACTCGGCCGGCGCCTCAACGCCACGGCTGGATCGCAGCCATGGAACGGGGGCACAGGAGCATCGTGTCCTCCTGATTGTACCGGGCGATCCAGCGCGGCTCTCGCGTCCACCGCGCAACGTCCGCAGGTTGGGCCGAAACGGCGGCTAGTGCATCGAAGCTGCGATTGACGAGGATGTACCGCAAAGGCATTGGGTCGAGGGCGTCGAACCTCGGCTCGTCGTCAATCGGAATTCGCTCAGGCAAACCGCCGTGCATTGAGAAGTCGAGCTGTGTTCGGCGGACTTCGAACATCCTTGTATTGGGCTTGAGCCATACTGTCGCACCGATAGCGGCAACGTCCTTCGCCGGCCCCTCGTAGTTATATCTCGCGCGGAACCACATCGCGATGAGTTTCGCGGCATGCACGTGAAGCTGCTCCTCCTTCGCGAGGCTCGGCAGGTCCGGGTTCCAGCTCAGGGGAGCGTCTCCACCAGCACGGATCTTCAGAGCGGCCCGCCGGCACACGACGGAGCAGTAGCGCCGCAACCCCTTTCGGAAAACGCGACCGCAGGGACAGCGCAGCCTTGCGACGTTCAACTCCGCGCACGGCGGGCAGAGCTTTCGGGGATTGCCCCTGCCACCGTATGGCACCCTTCGTCCACAGGCGGGACAGGTTCTTTTGCAGACATCGCATGTGTCCTCGCCAAAGGGCAGCGGCCTGTCAGAGCAGCAAAGCTTGCATCGTGGTTGTTTCGGCCTTCCGAGTATTCCCATGTCCCCTCCCCATGTGGCCGTTTCGGCCCGAAATCGATGATCTCATTT
>JBHHUB010000287.1:0-3210 GCA_046753625.1 Phycisphaerae bacterium
GCAGAATGTCACCAGGCTTGCGCCCGGTGCTCTGAAAAGCGGACGTCAGAGGCTGGCCATGGCTATCTTGCGTCCAACTGTTTGGCCAAGACGGCCGGGTCCGTGGTCGGCAGTTTGCAGTTGTAGTTCTGGCAGACGTAGGCCGTGGCGGCGCCGCCCCGCGCGGTTTTTCCCTTCAGCAAGGGATGAGCCGTGTTGGTCGTCGTACCGTCCGAAAACATCACGACCTTGTTGGGCAAATATCGCCCGAATACGGTCCGCAGCAACCTCCGCGTGTCGTCGGCGTCTGGTTTTCCTACGATGACGACTTCTCTTACTTTGTCGTGGTAGAAATCAGCGGCGCAGAGCAGACGCTCGAACGCCGTCGGCGACCCGCCTACCCTTGGGGCGAACGCACGGAACGTGGATTCGGCTTTTTCGCGAAAATCCTTTCGATCCAAGAGGACGCTGAGCCGAAGCAGGTCAAGCGCCATGACCGAATTGCCGGAGGGAATCGCGCCGTCAGTGGGGCTCTTGCTGCGTGCGACGAGCGTTTCGGCATCGTCGGCGGTGAAGAAAAAACCGCCGCCCGCCGCGTCGTAATGATGCTTGACGGCCGTATCGGCAAGCCGGACGGCCTCATCCAGCCACCGGCGGTCAAACGTGGCTTCGTAAAGGTTCAGCAAGCCCTCGATCATGAATGAGTAATCGCTCAGATAAGCCGTGAGGCGGGCGCTGCCGTCGCGGTACGTGCGCAGCAGCCGGCCGTCCTTCTGCATCTTGGTCAGGATGAAGTCTGCGGCGCGGGCGGCGGACACGGCGTACTTCGGATCGTCAAGGACGCGCGATCCCTTCGCCAGACTTGCGATCATCAGTCCGTTCCAAGCGGTGAGAATCTTGTCGTCCAGCGCGGGCGGCGTGCGCTGGGCGCGGGCGGCAAGCAGAGCCTTGCGCCACGTCTTGATCTTGCCGGCGAACGCATCGACGCTGAGGCCATGCGTCTTGGCGAACGCGGCGAGGGGCTGCTGAATCCGAAGCACGTTCTTGGGGCCCTTGGGGGCGTGGCCTCGTTGCTCAAACCAGTTGCCGTTGTCCGTGACGTTGTAGTACTTGCAGAAGAGCTCGGCGTCTTGATTGCCGAGCACGGCCTCCACTTGCTCGACCGTCCAGATGTAGAAGGCTCCTTCGAGCCCGTCACTGTCGGCGTCGCGGCTGGAGTAGAACCCGCCGTCGGGGGATTGAAGATCGGCCATGGCGTAATCGAAGATGTCGCCGGCGGTGAACGCGTACTGATCGTTCTTGGAAACAAGGTACCCGTCCAGGTAGATCGCGCTGACCATCGCCTGATCGTAGAGCATCTTCTCGAAATGCGGCACGAGCCACTCGACGTCCGTGCTGTAGCGGCAGATGCCGCCGCCGATATGGTCGTAGATTCCGCCGCGGGCCATGTGGTCCAAAGTGACGTCGACGGCTTCAAAGAGGTCGGCGCCGCCCGTGCGATGGTAGACCCGCAGCATCAGGTCCATGCTCATGCTCGGCGGGAATTTGTTGGTGCCGCCGCCGGAAATGCCGCCGAGCGACTTGTCGTAGTATTGTGCGAGCCGCGAGGCCGTCTTGTCGACGGCTTCCAGCGGGATGACGCCTTCGGCCTTGGGCGGACCGGCGGACCACTGCTTGAGCCATTGCTGGGCGCTGTCGGCGCCGGTCGTGATGCGCTCGCGGTCGTTTTCCCACGCGTCCGCGATGGCGCCGAGCACTTGGAGGAATTGATCCTTGGGGAAATACGTGCCCGCGTGAAAGGGAACGCCGTCCGGAGTGAGCCAGACGCTCATGGGCCAGCCGCCGCGTCGGGTCACCTGAACGGTGTACGCCATGTAGATTTCGTCGATGTCCGGGCGTTCCTCTCGGTCCACCTTGATGCTGATGAAATGTTCGTTGAGCGCGGCCGCGACTTCCTCGGTTTCGAAGCTCTCATGTTCCATCACGTGGCACCAGTGGCAGGCCGCGTAGCCGATGCTCAGGAAGATGGGCTTGTTCTCGCGCTTGGCCAGTTCCAACGCTTCCTTACTCCATTCATGCCAGTTGACCGGATTGTGGGCATGTTGCAGCAGGTACGGACTGGTGGCGCGGATCAGATCGTTGGTGTGGCGATGGGGCGATTGGGCAGTCACGGTGGATGGCTCCGCGGGGGCGTGGTTGGCTGTCGTCTGATTCGCTGTGGCTTGCGTTGGTGCGTCAGCGGGTTGTGCGGCGGGGGCGTCCTTCTCAGAACAGGCCAAAGCCGCCAAACCGCCACCCAACACCACCAAGAGGCACGACCACAACCCGGGTTTCGTTGCGATGAATGTCGGCATACCGAATCTCTGCATCCTATCGAAGCGTTCCATGAGTCACCCACCCCGACACCTCGGAAGCATAGTCGCTCTGCCGCCAGGACGCCAGCCTTCGCCACGCGGGCCAGCGCCTCAGAGCCGCTGGCGCAAGCCTGCGGACGATCCGCGCCGGCGTGTCACCGGGCTTGCGCCACGGTGCTGTGAACAGACCCTACCGCCGCGCTACCTCGATCACGGAGTGCGGCTCGAAATCGGCCCGGACTTTCGCGACGCCGTTTTGGAAGATGACCAGGCTGCGATCGTAGAAAGGAATGTTCATCGGCTTGGGGATGGCCTCCTCCGAGTTGGCGTAGACGACCGTAATGCCCCCCTTTTCGAGCTTGGGATTGGCGAAGGTACAGAGTATAGCGTCACCGGGGTCGTTGTAGAGAGCGCCGTCGAACTTGAATCCATCCGACGTCCATGCAACCTCACTGCCCAACTCGCCAAGAAGTTCTTGAACCGCCGGGTGATGGACCGCCGAGCCGAGAATCAGCAGCGATTGATCGGAAAGCACGGCTTCGTTGATGTCTGCCGCCGCCACCGCGCCGTGCTCGTCATCGTCAAAGCTGGATTCAAAAATGGACTGAACGGATTCGTACTTCTCGTAAACGTCATCATCGGGCAGCAGCGTGAGCAGGCCATCGCCGGCGCGCGTCTTGTTGGTGGTCGGTATGATCTCGTTGATCGAAACCTTTCGAAAGATGTGGTAATCGGGGTCGATCTGGATGCTGTCCGGCGGATCCACCATCTCGATGCGCACGTCCGCCTTCGATTGTGACAGCGCGACGGTGATGTCTTGGTTGCCGCTTGGGCGAAGCAATCGGATCGGTACATCCAACGCCATCGCCGTTTCGCC
>JBHHUB010000288.1:0-3200 GCA_046753625.1 Phycisphaerae bacterium
GGCGCCGGATAGAGCTTTTCATCCAGCAGGTTGGTGAGCAAGGTGTGCGCTTCGCCGTGGCCGACACGTCCGGGATCGTCGAGCGTGTACTGGATCACTCGCACCACGATGCCATTACGGTCCTTCTGCCGCGCATAGGGGTTGGGATAGATCTTGGCCAAGTAGGAGCCGTCGGACAGACGCTCGATCGGTTCGAGGATCAGGTTCGCCTTGACGCGCGCGAGCAGCTTGATTTCCCGGGAATTCAGCGTTTTCCACAACTGGTAGCTGAAGAAGTTGCGGTCCCAGATCAAGAGCATCTCGGGGGTCAGGTGACGAAGCAGGCTGGGCAACGCCGCCTGCTCGCTCGACGTGCACGGCTTGATCTGAAAGGCCACCTCCGCGTGCGTGCCCAGTTCGACCAGACTGAGCTTCAGCACTTGGGGAAAGGCCCCCTCGCCGCGATCTCCGCCCGAAGGACGCCCAAACGTCTTCTCGTTGGCAGGGGTGTCGGGCACATTCAAGACCGTACCGTCGATGCCCATCAGACGCAGTCCTCGGTAAAACGCTCCCGGCGTGTCCGGCTTGGCAAAGGGATGCACGACTTCTTGGAACAGATGCCGTATAGGAGGAATACCCAACCTTTGCCTTGCCACGCACAGACTCGATCGATGGGGAGCATCTTCGCCCATCCGCAACCGTCGCGCGTGTTTGAAGACCTGTCGGATCGGCAGATTGGTGAGGATTCCCATCGCCAAAACCACCCACAACATCACTTCATGAGTCAGCTTGCAAGCCCGCTGGTTGACACGATTCGTCGCCCAAAGGACTTGCCCAACCACGGCTGGCGTGATAACCTTCTCCAATCCCGCCAGCCTATCCAAAACCCGGCCCGATCCATCGGGCGAAAGTACGCAACGTCCTTGTCGCATCTTCGTCACAGCCTCCTCGCTAAGGGGTCAGTTATCAACCCTAACTTAGCAGAAGGCTGTGACTTGCGCCTATTTCAACGGTATTGGGGTTAGCCCAACTTCCGCAGTTCGCTCGAAGAATCACTAATTTGAAGGTTTTTTGGCCGGTTTTTCGACGTAAGTCGTTTGCCGATCGTGCTGGGCTTGGCTCAGAGGCGATGTAGTGCCAACCTTTCGGCTTGAAATCGGCGGGTGGTTTGGTGGATGATGGTCGGCACACGGAGGTCGGCCATGTATCTGCGGCACACGACGGTCAAGAAGAACGGGAGACATTACACCTATTGGCGACTGGTCCGTTCGGTTCGTTGCGGCAAGAAGGTCCGTCAAGAGACGGTGGCCCAACTGGGCGAACTAGACGCCAAGGGGCGTTTGGCCGCAAGGGCAGTGGCCAGGCAGTTGATCGGGATCGAGCGGCAGCCGAGCCTTTTCGAAGACGAAGTTCCGGACGAGCCGATCGAGGTCGACTTGAAGCGGCTGCGGTTGGAGCGGGGTCGTCGATTCGGCGACGTCTGGCTGGCGTGGCGATTGTGGCGAGCGGTGGGCTTGGATCGGCTTCTGGAAGAGCTTCTGCGGCCGGGCCGGGAAGAGATATCCTGGGCCACGATGGCTGCCGTGCTGGTGATTGCCCGATTGTGCGAGCCGTCGAGCGAATTGCACATTGCCGAGGACTGGTTCCGCCGGACGGCCTTGGGCGATCTGTTGGGCATCGCCGACGACAAGGTCAACGACGACCGGCTCTATCGCGCGTTGGACAAGCTCTTGCCGCACAAGCAGCGGCTGGAACGCCATGTCAAAGACCGTTTGGGAACGCTCTTTGAGTTGGACTACGAACTGTTGTTGTACGACGTGACCAGCACGTACTTCGAGGGCGAAGCGAAGGGGAACCATCTGGCCGCACGAGGATATTCACGGGATCACCGGCCCGACTGCAAACAGGTGTGCATCGGCCTGGTCGTGACCACCGAAGGCTATCCGCTGGGCTACGAAGTCTTTGCCGGCAACCGCAACGACGTGACCACGCTCCAGGAAATCGTCGCCCGAATGGAAAGCCGCTATGGGCGAATGAACCGCATTTGGGCCTTGGATCGGGGCATGGTCAGCGAAGCGAACATCCAGTGGCTGCGAGAACGCGGCTCGCGTTACATTGTGGGCACGCCGAAAAGCCAATTGCGTCGCTTCGAGCGCGCGTTGACCGAAGGCGAGTGGAGCGAAGTCCGCGACGGCCTGGAAGTGAAAACTTGCACCGACCCCGAGGGCCACGAGACGTTCATCCTCTGCCGAAGCGAAGACCGAACGGCCAAAGAACGTGCCATGCGCGAGCGGTTCGAGAAACGTATCGAAACGGGCCTGGAGAAGATCCGTGTCGCGTGCGACGTACGGCGTCAGCAAATCGGCGCGATCGAACGTCGTGTCGGCCGACTGCTGGGCCAAAACACCCGCGCCGCCGCGCTGTTCGACGTTCAGGTCACCGCCGGTGACGACGGTCACGCCCAGTTGGAGTGGTCGAAACGAAACGACCGAACCGACTGGGCCGTCCTCAGCGAAGGATGCTATCTGCTCCGCAGCAACGTCGATGATTGGTCGGGCGAAGAATTCTGGCGGGCATACATCCAGTTGACCGACGCGGAAGCGGCGTTCCGAATTCAAAAGGACGAGCTTCGACTACGGCCCATTTGGCACCAGTCTGCCGACCGGGTTCAGGCCCACATCTTGGTCTGCTTTCTGGCGTTCGTACTACGCAAGACCCTGGAAGGCTGGTCAAAGAAGGCGGGCTTGGGAAACAGTATTCCCACTCTGCTGGAAGAATTCGCCCGCATCCAAAGCACCGACGTCGTGCTGCCGGTCCCGGACGGACACAACGTCCGGCTGCGTTGCATCGTCCGCCCCGATCGTGCCCAATCCATCCTACTGGATCACCTGGGCTTAATCCTCCCCGAACGCCTCAAAATCCCTAAGGGCATGCACAAATGTAGTGCCAACTTTCCCTGACCGCGCGTTGGAAATTAAGGACTTACGTCCGTTCTTGACATCAAACTGCGGAAGTTGGGTTAGCCCGCCAGAGCCACGGCGAGATCTTCCTTGGCGTTTTCGCCGGTGAGGCGGAGGTCGTAGTTTTCCTGGAGGACCTTGAACACGTTGGGTGTGATGAAGGCGGGCGGCTTGGGGCCGATGGTGATGCCCTTGACGCCCAGGTGGAGCAGGGTCAAGAGGACCGCCACGGCCTTTTGCTCGAACCAGGAGATAGCCAGC
>JBHHUB010000289.1:0-3194 GCA_046753625.1 Phycisphaerae bacterium
GCCCTATCCAACGCGGGCCGGGACGTGGTCGACAAGTGCTACAACAGCGTCATGCGCCGTTGGGCGACGCGCATCAGCTCGGGGGGGGAAATCGAGCTGGAGGTCGAAGGCGTCACCATGGGCGACGTTATCCGGCTCAAGAAATACCTCAAGGCCATAGACGCCGACAAGGTGAAGAACGTCAACCATTCGCTGACCAAGGGCATCGCCAAGTTTCGAATCAAGGCGCAGTTTACCGCCGAAGAGTTCGTCGAGTTCTTGGTAGAGCCACCCTTCAGCGACCTGATCGAAGTGGTCGATCTCAAGCTCGCACGCATTCAAGCCAAGAAAGTTGGCGGGTAATCTGAGGTACGGGCCCGCCCGGCGGGTGCCCCACCTCCTATTGGAGGTGGGGGAGCCGATGATCGTGACCACCTGACGCGTGCTTATGCCGACGACCCAAGCCGCTGCGCTGGGACGGTCCCGCCGCCTGATATTCGAATCCTAGTGGCCGCGAAATCATCGGCTGCCCCATGTCCAGTAGGACATGGGCCACCCGACGCTGCGGATTTAGCTGCAAACGGGTCGCCACGAAATCCGCCCCTAAGAAGATGCAGCGGTCACCGTATCGCATTTCGGGCCCGCCCGGCACGATACACCGTCCAATCCTGCCGCCCACTGCAAATAATCAGACATGGCCGCGAGCATGTTGCGCATGGTGGTCCCGTAGGTGAAACGCTCGGCCACGGCGGCTTTCATGCGTTGGGCGATGGCATGCCGCTCTTGGGGGGACTGCAAGAAACGGTCGGCGGCGCGCTCGAATTCCTCAGGCGTATCGAATGTGATCTGAGGCAAATCGGGGAAGACTTCGAGGGCTTGAGACATCTCGGCGGCCGTAACGATCAACCGGAACAGATCGGGCTTGTCCGGGTCGAAGCGGTGCAGCCAGCGGCCGATGTATTGCTGCAGGGCGTTCTGCAACGTGTCATCGTGGCAGTCGATCAGCTCCCGCGTCGTTTGAATCCCGAGCGCAGCGATGCGGTCGGCAAGGGTGCTTAATGCGCCGCCGAGGCGGTCCTGCGGCGTCTGGCGGGTGAGGAAGAAGCCGCCGGACATCAAGCCGTCCAGCGCTCGCTGGTGGATGAAGCCGGCCGGCATGAGTTGAAGATTGATCCTCGACGCCCTGAAGACGCATAGGAGTTCCCGGCCGTTTTGGGCGGGCCCGGCCGCGAACTCGCTCAGCGTGGGATGCCGATCCCATCCATTGCCGTAAAGCCGGAAGCTCGCCCCGCGCCGGCGCGCCCAATCGGCCACCCACTGGAGTGCTTCGTGGCGAAAGAGGCGGTCGCCCAATCGCCAGAGATACCAGCCGATCAGGCGCCTTTTCATGGCCTCGTCGGTCACGCTGACGCCGCATCGGCGCGAGGCCTCCTCGAGCATGAGTTCGGGCAGATGGACTTCCATGACCCGATATCGCGCGAGCATGGCCGGCGCCATTTCGAAGAGGGCATCAAGCAACCGTCGGCCGCGCGGGTCGTGGATGGCGTTGCGCTCTTGCTCGTGGAATTGTTCGGGCGTCTGTGACGCGTGGCTGACATAGGATACGTCGCATCCGTATCGGCGCAGCACGTCGTCGGGCGGTGTTTCGTCGCCGTATTGATCCGGGCAAGTGGGTATGTGTGTGGCGAAGTATTGCCGTTCCCGGCCGCCGGCGCGCACGAAGTTGTATTTCGTCCACCCGACCACGAAATCCTGCACCGGAATGCGGCGGATGTTTTCCGCGGTGAACACGTGCGGCAGTTCGTCTTGATCCCAGCACAACAGCGGCAGGTGCGTCGGAATCAGCGAGGTGAATTCGTGGCGCAGGTGATCGAGCACGAAGAACACATCCGGATCAAACGCTTTGATGGTCTCGTGGTAGGTCAGCGGGGCGATCACTTCATACGGTGTTTGCTCGGACAGGACGACGCACTCGTGGCCGAGTGATTCAAACGCGCGCTTCGCGTCGCGCACGGCGTATTGCAGAAATGTAGTGTGCGTGCTGACCGCCGCGAGGATGCGCAACGGTGGGCCCGTGCCCGCGCACGCTTCCGCGAACCGCCTGGCTGCGTGCGTCAGGCCGCGCGCGGCATAGCGCTCGTTTAGCGCGGCCAGCGAATGTTGGATGTCGTGTTCCCGTTGCCGACCGAGTTCGTTGACGATGTCGAGCACGCTCGGAGAGGCGGGCGGGCGGCCGCAAGCGGACAGGATTTGTACGGGAAACGGCAGATTTCGATGCCGGTCCCAAACGCAGCGGAGCTGCGCTTCCCAATCGGACCCGATCATCCAAAAAACGCGCGGATCACGCAGTATTGCGTCCCAATCGTGAAGATGCAGCACCAGGGCGATGGCCGTGGGATCGGGTTCCACGACAAACAGCGCGCAACTGTACCCGTTGAACGTGTTGTGGGTTTTTCGGTAAACCCGTTCGAACAGCCAGCCGAGATCGATCCCGTCGAAAAGCACGGGCATGGGGACTTGCCCATCAAGGCCGGCCGGCAAGGGCTGCTGCGCGGCGTGGGCTTGGTGGTCGCCCAGGTCCGAAATCCAGCGCCAACCGCATGACGCGTCGCGAATCCGGACCTGGTCCACGCCCCGTCCGTCCACAAAAAGTTCGAATCGGCTCGCCGACCCATTCCACGCCTCGCGTAGCATCGTCGGGTCAACGCCGATCCGTTCGATGGCTTCAAGATTGCGTTCGAATCGTTCTCGCCGCGTAGACCATGCAAGCGGGCCGCCGGGCAGATTGCGGATCGACGCATACACCTGCGCCAACTCCGCAGCGAGCGGGCCATCTGGAGGGGCGTCGGCGTCGATCAGCTCGCGTGCCGGTCCCACGAGGCCCCTTCTGAGGTACTCTCGAATCGTCAGAAGTCGGACCTGGTCATCGGCCGGTTGCAGCGCCAAGTAAGGCGAGACCATCCTCAGGAATCGCCCGGGTTGCCCCGCCTCCAGCGCCTGCAACATCTGTTCGCGATGTGTTTCTATGGATACGCTGGCCATCGTCGATCGTTTCTCGCGGGCCCCCTTCGGCTTCAGGCTGGCGGGTGGTTCCGTATGCCGGCCAACGATGATATCGGTGCGCGTCCAAAGTAATCTTGCCTCGAAGTTATCGACCCTTCGCCACTGGGACACGCGGCGCGTTCGCCGGAGCCGTCGGCCGCCCATAACGAGCC
>JBHHUB010000290.1:0-3179 GCA_046753625.1 Phycisphaerae bacterium
AAAAAATCTCAGATTTTCTCAAGATTTTCTGCGCCGACCCCGCGCATTTGGCGCACGTGTTAGTGGGAGAAGGGATTCCCCGCAGCGTCGCGTCATGGAAGGCGGAAAGGAACTCGAAGGCGGGAGCGATGCGGCACGGGCGTCGGCTGCCGGCGCCTTCACGTCCACTAGCGCACTGGAGAAGGAAACATCAAGCGCATCAAGGCAATACACGCGCGATGGAACATTGGCCGAGTCGGGGCCAAGAAAACAACCCACGCGCGTTGGAATTCTCAGGTCAGACATTCAAGGAGATAACGATGAGTGTGCAAAACGAAGTGAAAGGCGAGCGGAACAAGGTGAGGCTTGCCCTGTTTGGCGGCGTTCATTGGAAGGCTTTGGTTGGCCTCAGTTGTGTCATCGCAGTCTTTGATACACCCGCTCTTGCGAGACTAGGGGAATCGTCGGAGACCAAGCGGGGCGACAAGCAGAGTCCGGTAGAGCATGCATTGGATGAATTGCCCGACTCCAGCCCGTACACTTTCGTCGACGATCCGAACCATGTGAACGACCTGACTGAAGAGGAGGAACGTGCGCAGCATGGTCTGCCCGACCCCAGCCCGTACACTTTCGTGGAGGATCCGGGCCACGTAAACGACCTAACCGAAGAGGAAGAACGTGCGCTACTTGGTGAAGAGTGGGAAGCAAATCCTTTAAGGCTAAATGCGAATGAGATGCCGGGCAGCGATACGCTGTACGCAGAGGTCGAAATTGTGTTGGATGGCCAATTCGAGATCGATGATATTCTTGCGCTTCCGCAAGCGCCAGGTGGCGACTTCAAGGTGTTGGACGATGAAACGACAGTGGTCATTCAAATCCCGCTCGAAACGGTCGATCGTCTCGCAAAGCAAGGGGCCGATATCCGAGTGCTTCGATCATTTCAGCTGTTTGAGGGTCCCGCTTACGGTTCGGTAGACAACGGGGTGGCAAACGCCAGCCTCGCGTGCAGTGGCAGCTTCGGCAATGGTAGCAACGGCACGAACGTGCCCATTCCAGACAACGCCGGTTGGGTCTTCAGCCCGATATCGATAACCGGTGCCGCCCCCGGCGCAATCGCCAACTGCATCGACGTACATTATGAGATTACCCACACGTGGATTGGGGATCTGAATGTTGACCTGAACGACTCGAACCTCACCCATAACGAAGATCTATGGGGACCGAACCAAGGCGGTTCCGCCAATAATCTCAACGAAACCGTTACGGGAATCACCACGTTCAATGGTGAGGCGGTCAACCAGACTTGGAAACTCTATGTGAAGGATATAGCATCCGCGGACACGGGGTTCATCGATTACTGGTGGATCAAGGTCTACTTCGGTGGCCCCACCGGGAGCGCGGACCTGATCATGCAGTCGGCTTCGGCCACGCCGCTGACGGGCATTACACCTGGCTCGACGGTGACTCTAGCGGACGTGGCGAAGAATCAGGGGACGGGCTCGTCGGGCTCGTTCCGTGTGGGCTGGTATATTTCGACGAACCCGACGATGAGCCAGAGCGACCGGCAATGGTGCACGCGGTCGGCGCCCCCGTTGAGTCCCGGGGGGACCAGTCCCGGCGGCGGTACCTGCGCGTGGCCGACGAGCGGGACGGGTTCAGCACCGGGGCCCTACTGGATCGCGCCGATGGCGGACTACTTAAACGAGGTAAGTGAGTCGAACGAGGGCAACAACTGGTATGCTCCGCCGATCCAGGTAATCGTCGGCCCCGGGGGGGGCGACCTTCCAGACCTGATCATGCAGTCGGCTTCGGCCACGCCGCTGACGGGCATTACACCTGGCTCGACGGTGACTCTAGCGGACGTGGCGAAGAATCAGGGGACGGGCTCGTCGGGCTCGTTCCGTGTGGGCTGGTATATTTCGACGAACCCGACGATGAGCCAGAGCGACCGGCAATGGTGCACGCGGTCGGCGCCCCCGTTGAGTCCCGGGGGGACCAGTCCCGGCGGCGGTACCTGCGCGTGGCCGACGAGCGGGACGGGTTCAGCACCGGGGCCCTACTGGATCGCGCCGATGGCGGACTACTTAAACGAGGTAAGTGAGTCGAACGAGGGCAACAACTGGTATGCTCCGCCGTTCCAGGTGGAGGTGGGTGACGGTGGCGGTGACGTTTACGAACCCGACAACACCCCCACTGAGGCGACCTCGGTTTCGTGCCCCACAACTCAGACCCATACCGTGCATGCCCACGGGGACGTGGACTGGTTCGCCATCTCGCTGCAAAACAACGCCTCGCTGACAATCGAGACATCCAACCTTTCCGGCAGCAATCCGGATACGTTCGTTGAGATCTACGATGACGGATGCGGATTCCTGGCCGGCAACGACGACGGCGGATCGGGGTTGGCGTCACGTCTAGTGTGGTCGGCGACGTATACGGGCACTCATTACGTCAAGGCTCGAGCGTTTGGCGGTTCCACTAACCACTGCAACAGCCAGGGCGGCGGCCCGGCTGACATGACCTATGACATAAGCTTTACCGGCTGCGTTCCCCCACCGCCCATCATCCGCGTCGAGCCGCTTTCACTCACGTTTGATTGCTCGTCTGGGCCGCTGAGCGATACCGCCCCGGTGACAATTCGGCTCAAGAATGCGGTCCTTACGCCGCGACCGTTGAGCGAGCGCGAGATGGCTGCCGTGGCATCGGCGCGTCGATCCCACCTGATTCTGCACTTTGCAGACATGCCCGATGAAGACGGGATTGAGGCGTTGGCCGAGCAGGGCGTAGAGATATTGGGCTACATTCCGGATCATGCGGTGGCTGCTTCAGTGCCCGGTGGATTCGTTCCGGATGAGTCTTCCGGCATTGATTGGATGGGTGTGTTCGAGCCCGCATTCAAGATTGCCACCTCGGTCAGTGACGTCGCGGTGGCCGACGACGAACCCGTGCAAGCGGTCGTCGTCGAGTTCTTTTCCGATGTCGAAAGCGCAGCAGCGCTTGCGATCTTGGCTGGTGCCGGCGCTGAGGTGATCGCCAACGACTTCCTGCCGGCATACGTGATGGCGGCATGGGCGGATTCGGAGGCCATACAGCGGCTGGCGAGCAAGGATGCAGTGGCCTGGATCCTGCCTGCTTCACAGGCGATCATAAACAATCAGGTGACGTATTGGTGTCCGGGTCCGCTGACTCCCTGGGGCCCG
>JBHHUB010000291.1:0-3155 GCA_046753625.1 Phycisphaerae bacterium
CCACGGGCATCGTTCTCTCGACCGCCGATTCCGATTGACTCAGGGCGCCGGCCGCTGATCGGGGCCGACAATGCGGTCGCCGCGGCGGCAACTTCACAGGTCATCCATTCCACAAAAAAAGCGTGGGCGCAACGTCACCCACGCGGAACCAATCCATGGTGCATCGATGAGAATCGGCGACTAGGCCATCTGACCACTCCGACAAAAGAGCACGGCCGATAGCTTTGAGCGGACGTATGCGTGCGTACGCGGTTCAGCGGGCACGACACACTTCTCCGGCAGCCACTTCCATCATTTCAGCCGTCCTCAGATCGACAACTCCAACCCAACGCCCGGTAGAACAGCGTGGGTACACACCATCCGTCCCGGACCGCCCGGCGGTTCCGCAAGGCTACGCAAACCCGGCCAGCCAGGCCGATTCCGCGTTTGCTCACAATCAGCAAGGGATTATAAATCGCACTCGCCAAGTGTCAAACACCATCGGCCAACAGCCACCGGTTGGGTTAACGCAAAAGCACCTGTGCCGGCCGGTCGAGACAACGCACTTCGATAAAGTGGTGATTTAATCCTGGGTCTGACGCTGCTCAGTTGGCTCGATGATGAGAATGGCCGCCTGTGGTCGATACCTTATCCTATGATGAAGCGATTCAGGCTGATCTATTGCCTTTGGGGATTCGGGGCGGCGCTTTTGCTGAATTCGGGTTGCAGTGCGCTTGGTTCAGGGGGCGGTGACGCTTCGGGCGTGGGCCAATCGCTCGGGCCGGTCGATACCGGCCAAAATCAGGCTAGTGTTGTCACCGTTAGATTCGTCAACCTGACGGATACCGCCGCGGTCGATGTTCAGTTCCATGTTTCCAATGAGACGATCGAGTCCGTTCCGGATGATCTCTTCGTGGACGAAAACCTTGTGACCCGGAGCATTGGACTGGCCGGAAGCGGGATCATCGCCCCGCGCGCCACAGATGCGATACAGATTCCCTGCGCCCCCGACTTGACGCTCGGATCTTTGGGTGGGGTCTTCGCCGAGGCGGAGTCCGGCGACGTGTTCGGTACCGGACAACCGCGCTGGGTAACCGAAGATCCCGTGGGCTTTTGCGGTTTGCAGGTCACCTTTGAGTTTTCCCAGGTGGACGATGCCTACCTGACGCGTGTTCGAATCGGGAATTGACCCCGCCGAATGCCCGCGACCACGGGCCGGCCAAGGGGTATGATCCGGCATGGTCCAGGCCAGGCCCGTATCTTTCGTATCCTCTTTCGCATTTTTCGCGCTCGGCGTTTATGCCCTACCCTGCCTCGCGCAGCCTGCTTCACCGGCTGTAGCGGATGAAGATCGCGCCGCATCGCTCGAGCGGTTGGTCGAGGCTTGTTTGCGGGAGGATTCCGCCAAGGTCCGTGCGGGCAAGTTTAAAGAAATCGCAACCGAGGTCGGCCAGGACATTGCGGCCGTCGCGCGGGCCTTGCGTTCGGTGAAACTCTGGGACATGCCTGATTCGCTCGAAGGCGAGCTTGCGGTGGTCATGTCCGGTGGACCGCGTACGTTCGCTTATTCGCTTCCGGATGGATATCGGCCCGATGCCGCGTTTCCTTTGCTGGTCTCTTGGGCGCCGGCGCCGGACGCGCTCGATCAACTCCACGCGCTTCGCGGAAAGACGGGCGATGCGCTCGAGCGCTTTGTTCTTGTCGGCCCGCAGAGTCAAGCTGGTGCCACCGAGGCGTTCGCATCCCCCGCAACCGTGGATCTGATGCCCCTGCTTCGCGCGCTGCGAATCCGTTTTTCGATCGATAGCGACCGTGTGTTCCTGCTCGGCGAAGCGGGTGATGCTCCGGCGGCGTGGTCGATTGCGCTCGGCCGGCCGGACGTTCTAGCAGGTGCCCTATATTTGTCATCCATACCGGGCCTGCCCTATCCCGATCAGTCGTATCCGCTGCTACTGCCCAACCTGAAAAACCTGCCCGTGCTCCTGATTTGGGCTGAGTCGAATTCCGCCGACGCGCGGCAGGCGTTGGTGGGCCTGCACAACAAGGCGATCCTCGCCCTGGCGCACGAGCAGGGGTTGCCGATTTCAGGACGCAAGTTGGAATCCACGGAAAATGTCTGGGATCGGTTTTCCGTTTGGGCGGATGGCCTGACCAACCTCTTGGCGCATCGGCGCGCGCCGATTCAAGCGGACCTGACACATTGGTTCCGATTTCCCCACCAGGGTCGGGCCGGATGGATCCGGTCGACGAGCTTTCGCGGCGAGGTTTGGATGGAAAACCAACAACTCAGCATCAAAGCCAACGCAGGCGCGGATCGCGGGCAGTTCGTGCGCGACGTGCTCGAATCAAGACTCGGCATGATCCGCGGTCAGATCGACCAGGGAACGATCACGATCCAAACCCGCCGCTGCGGCGGGGTCGAAATCCTCTGGCCGTTGGGGGGGCTGGGCGTGACCGGCCTCCGGAACGTACCCACGACCATCCTCTGCAATGGAAGGCGACGGCACTTCGGGGGGATCAAGCCAAACGTACGAACGCTCTTGGAGCAGGCATACGAAACCTGGGATTTCCAAAGACTCTTCGTGGCGCGACTGCCTCTTTCCATCAAGCAGGACGCCAAGGACTAACCGAGCCGCATGCTTTAGCTTGCGCGGCGTCGCGTAAGCGAGCTCCACGCGATTTCGGCGCGCCGCCCGTAGTGAAGCGGGTGCCCCACCTCCTGTTGGAGGTGGGGGAGCCGATGATGGCGACCGACTGACGTCCACGCTTGCCGAAGATCCAAGCCTCCGCGTTCCGGCGTCCGTGCCGGATGGCATTCGAGTCCCAGCGCCCGCGAGATCATCGTCTCCCCCATGTCCAATAGGACATGGGCCACCCGCCAACCCTCTGTCGCAAACGCTGCTGACACATGACCCAATCTCCCGAGCCGCACGCTTTACCTTGCGCGGCGTCGCGTAAGCCAGCACCACGCGATCTCGGCGCGCCGCCTGTAGTGAAGCGGGTGCCCCACCTCCTGTTGGAGGTGGGGGAGCCGATGATGGCGACCGACTGACGTCCACGCTTGCCGAAGATCCAAGCCTCCGCGTTCCGGCGTCCGTGCCGGATGGCATTCGAGTCCCAGCGCCCGCGAGATCATCGTCTCCCCCATGTCCAATAGGACATGGGCCACCCGCCAA
>JBHHUB010000292.1:0-3143 GCA_046753625.1 Phycisphaerae bacterium
GCCTGATCGCCGTCTGGTCCAACTCGGGCCGAACGGCTCGCTGGATCAGCAAGTACCAGCCAGAGCAGCCGGTCATCGTTATCTCCGGATCTTCCGCCGTTTGCCGCCGCTGTGCCATGAGTTACGGCATTCGGTCGCTGCTGGTTCCCGAGGAGTTCACGCGCCAAGGCGTGGCGTTCAGCGAGTTGCAGCGGCGTCTGCTGCAATCTACCGCGGTAAAACCCCTGGACATCGTGGTGCTCGTCGGCGACCCTGCCTCCGCATCCCGCGCGCCAACCCTCTCCATTCGCGTCGTCGGCAACTGAGTGGTGACGGGTTCGGTCAAAGCACCGAGGCGCCAGCCCGCTCCCACAAGAGACGGGTTCAATCCCCCGAGCCGCGGGCTTCAGCCCGCGCGGCGCCGGGGCTTCGCGGGCTCGTGACAGAATCGGCGGTTGGACTTGCAGGCTGAAGGCCTGCGCTGTAGTAGCAAGTGGCCGCTTCAGACCCGCCTCGGGCGGGCCTGAAGCGCGCCACCGGATAGCGATTTCGTCCGATCCGCCCGACCCTGAATGGGTCGTCCATGCCGCGCGGAAGGTGTGCGACGTGGTGCTCAGACGACCCCTGCAGGGTCGATTGGGATTTGCTCTGCGTGACCGCGGGTCCGCTTGTGGCGGACCCACGCCTACTGTAGCGCAGCCTTCCAGGCTGCAGGAGGAAACGGTCGCTCAGGCGGCCCGGGAGGACGGCATTGGAACCTCCAAATATCACACGGACCCATGGCTCGCTCACGGCTGACAACTGATGGCTGATAGCTGACGGCTGACGGCTGACGGCTCCCCACCCGCGCATGAAAAAAGGCTGAGCCCGGGACGGAACCCGAACTCAGCCATTTATATAAGGCGCTGAGAAAGAGGAGGCTTACGCTCTAGCGCTCTTTATGCCTGTTCTTTCTTTGCTTACTTCTTGATGGCGTTCTTGCGACGACGAATGGCCGCCAAGCCACCGATACCCAGCAGAGCCAGCGTCGCGGGCTCGGGGACTACGGTGATGTCGGCGGTACCGCCGGCAAACGTACCCCAAATCGTGGTGGGGTTGTCGAAGTCATGGTCGAGGCGGGCACCGTCATTCGCGTCGGCGGCGGCATTGTTGACTGCGTCGAGCGTGTACGTGCCCGGAGCCGTGGGAATCGTCACATCGACGGAGCCAAGAACGATCGAACCGTTACCCGGAATGCCGATCTGATTGAAGGTGTCGAGCCCGGTACCGAGGAAGGTCGCGTTGACCTTCGGCAAGCTGGCATCTTCGAAGTGGCCCGTTCCGCAAAGCGACGGAACGATGCCGCAAATCTGCTGCCCATTCTGGTACGCCGGCGCCCAATCCCAGTTGGCCAGACCCAACGCCGAATCCGTAGCAGCAAAATCAAAGGTGATCAACCGCGCGAAAACGTCCGCCTCGCCGGAACCCGTCAGGCCAATATCCGCCGTGACGGTCTCGCCGCCGAGGAACGGACCCGCGGGGACGTTGACGTCAATGGTGTAACCCGCATTCGCCGCGGAGGCGACGCACAACACAAGACCCAGTGCCAAACTACGTTTCAACATAACCTCTACCTCCTCACACAAAGATTCATATCTAGCTTGGATTGGAAAAAGGGAGCAGCTTCTTGCCCGACCCTTCCCCTGATTTTCTCACAAGCACCCCAGGATCCAAACTAACCGTCGAACACACGCCGACGACTACTTTGGTCCACAAGAACGTCCCCCAACACCCCAGCCCCGGACGAACGCATTTAGCCTATCCGTCCCAAACAAGCATCTTTACGACAACTGCCGCAAAGACCGACGCGGGAAACCGCTCAACCACAAGTCGGTAATTTAACTCCTCGCGGGGGTCCGAGTCAAGAAACTTACCGGATATTTCGCACTTTTTTTCCGACCGCCCCCCCGCCGCCACCGCCAACCCCAAGCGCTGGAAGCCCCCTACCCGGCCGCTGTCGTCACCCAAAGTCCGTCTCGGCCCACCAAGGGCCCCCATGACCGCAAAGTGTTGATTTTATTGGCATTGGCACTCGGTGGTCGCCGCAGTTCGCCGCGGCGCCACGGAAGGTGCCAATCCGCAGAAACAGCCCAGCGCGTCGGCCCCGAATCCCGCCGGGCTACGGCTGAGCATTCCTTTCTCGGCCGACCGGCGCGAGTCCGTCGTGGTTATGCCCCGTTCGAAGCATCGGGCGACGGTCCGGGGATCCCCTGCCGTGCCCCATCCAGGGGCCGAATGCCGAATCCCGCGGCCCGATCCGTCTTGGACAATCAGGCGCCTTCATGCTAGCCTCCGCCTCGCTCGGGTAGAGGGTGGCAGTTTGAAGTGGAGGACGTATGAGTAGCGCCAAACGCCGGTTTCGTCTGCGGATTGCCCTGCTTCTTGGTGCATCCATGATGTTCCAGGGCCTGACCTGCACGCAGGAGCAGATTCAGCAGCAGGTTGAGCTCGGTCTATCCGCCGCCCTGAACCTCGGGGCGATTGAAGTGGCGAATGAGCTATTGAGCGCCAATACCGGACCTTAGCGGACCGCCGACCGATCCACCGGGCCGATTCGCCTCCAGTCGGACAGATTCCCGCATCTGGGCGTTTCAAGCCTGCGCGGCCGTCGAGGCAGGCGACCTTACGCCTCGAAATCACGCACCGAGATCGACCCACACCATTCCATCCCGCACCTCTGAAGGATAGATGCGGATTCTGGCCAGAGGGGATTCCGTACAAACGCCGGTCGCAAGATCAAAACGCCAGTCGTGCCAGGGGCAGGTGATGATTCGCCCGCACAGCTCGCCGCCCGAGAGATTGCCATTGGCATGGGGACAGGCGTTGTCGCCGACCACGACCTCTTCCGAATCGGCTGGCACGAACACGGCCAGCTCCCGCCCGCCGCAATCTACGAACGTACCGGCGCCGCGACGACACCGCTCCAATTCGATCAACGCCTCATACGCCACAGCCATCCTCGCCCGTCCGAACCGCGTTCGCCAGGCAGCGGCTCTTCCCACGCCCCCGACCCGAACCGCGCCCGTCAGGAAGCCGCTCTTCCCACGCCACCAGCGCCAATCCCTGGCTATTCTACACAAGTCTGTCCACTGAGCCCTGGACCGGCCTGTTGATGCTGGCAAACG
>JBHHUB010000293.1:0-3126 GCA_046753625.1 Phycisphaerae bacterium
CACACTCACCGCTAACCCGCGTGCGGTGAGTTTGACTCCTCGAGAGCCCATAGTCGTGGATCTCGTCTATCGCCTGGAAAGCCGCCTCCCGCCAGCTAGGACACCGCGGGGGCTTGCCGACAGCGATTCTCGTATCCCGCGACGCTTCTACGCGGTTGTCGCGCAGGGCGGCGACTGCGCGTGCCGATTCAATCTTTACGGCGCTCCTTCTCGACCGTTGGCAGCCGAAGAAAGAAGCGAGTTCAAGGGTATCGCCATTGGGTTCATGACTCCCTACGACGAGAGCACCCGTGAGCGCGTATACTTCGAGCGTCCGGGTCGATACACCCTGACCGTTCATGGAGGTGGGCTTGTATCGGAGCCTATCGAACTAGCCATTCGCGAGCCGCGCGGGGATGAGATTCACGCCCTCGGCATTTGGCGAGGAGTGGGACTCATTGGCACAGTATCGATGGTGCTGGAGCAGAAGGGATCGCCCGAAGTCATCGACGCTTTCCGTAAGTTAGCCACCGATTACAAGCATACTCCTTATGGTCGATACGCACTGGCAAGCATGGCGCTGTGGGATTTCAAACAAGCGGTCAAGGAATTCAATAACGAGGGGGGAGCTACCGTTTGGGAGCCGGTAGCGCGGCAACTGCGCGAGGCTTTGGTTGATGGGATCCCGTTGCTTCGCAAGAAGACGCTGATGAACTTGGCATCGGCTGAAACCCTCGCGCGCAACTACGATGGTGCGCGTCAGGCCATGGCGAAAGTCCAAGCGGAATTCTCCGACGAGGCAACCCAAATTCAGGCTCGCGACTTCTTGAACTTCCTCGCTACTCAGAGATCACATCCCAAGAAAACCGCAAGTGACAGGTAGGGTGAACAACAGGGTCACGGTACTTCGTTTGGACGCGTAACGTAACTGATGAAGCCGAGGGGAGCCAATATGCAGCAGGCGTCCCCCATTTTCCGTTCGATATCTGTGACGAGCGGGGCGGTGTGTCCGGGGGGACCTGGAGTTTACGGCCAGTTGCTCGCCGGATTGCGGGGGATCATTGGAAGTGGGTATCGTGAACCAGCCGGTGAACGGGACGGTTACGGGAGGGGCGTTGTCGATTCCGTGTGACGGCGAGGCGTTCGTTGGGATGGTGACGGTGATGGTCGACCCGGATGCGCCACTGGGGCCTATGATGTTCCAACTCGATGGGTTCGGCCCCGGATCCGCGACGTGCAGCGCGACGGCGACGGTTGAGGTGGAAAAGTGGGTCGATCTGATCTTCGGGCCGGTGAACGAGGACGATGAGGAGGATCCGGGGGGATTCCTTTGCCTCAACGACGATGATGATGACAATAATGGGCAGGACCGGCGCACATTAAGTCCCTTGTGCCGCAAGGACTTGAATCAAGAACTCGTTGTTCCACCCAGCCGTTTCGCTCTTCCCTTTGATGCTGTGCTTTGAGGGATGGTGACCTGCCCCCGTTTCATGTACCAGGTGCTATGAGAGTCGGTGTTCGGTCCTTTATCCGTTCATTCGGCTGCTGGGGCAGGCGGAGCGTAGCGGAGCCTGTCCCAGCAGCCGTCGCGCCCGTGTCACCCCCCGCCGTGGCCGCAAACGACGCCGGCGTCATGTAGCCCAACGAACTGTGCGGCCGACGGTGATTGTAATCCAACCGGAAGTCCTCGACGATCAACTTCATCTCTCGCAAGTCCACGAACAGCTCGCGATCCAGAAGCTCGTCACGCAACCGGCTGTTGAACGATTCGCAGTATCCGTTTTCCCACGGTGAACCAGGCGCAATGTACAACGTCTCGACGCCCGATGCAGCCAACCAATCACGAACAGCCTGCGAGATGAACTCCGGGCCATTATCGCTGCGGATGAAACGCGGCGCCCCACGCACTGCGAACAAATGACGCAACGTCTCGATCACGTCCACGGCTTTGATGCTCCGGGCTACGTCCAGGCTCAGGCATTCACGCGTGTACTCGTCCACGATCGGCAACAGCTTGGCCGGACGACCGTCGGTGGTCTGATCCATCACGAAATCGTACGACCACACCTGGTCAACATGTTCCGCCCGATGCCGAACACAGCCGTTCGCGCTATTGCCCAAACGACGCCGTTTGCACTGTTTTTGCGGCACTTTCAGTCCTTCCTGCCGCCACAGGCGGTACACACGCTTGCGGTTCACACACCAGCCTTCACCACGCAGCAACGCGCAGATCCGACGATAGCCATAACGCGGATGTTCACCCACCATGGCCAACATCCGTTCGATCAACGCCTTGTCGCCGTCACGCTCTTTGCACGTGAAACGTTGCGTCGATCGCGGCTGACTCAGTGCCCTGCACGCTTGCCGCTCCGACGCGTTCAGCGTCTCGCAAGCACGCTTCACAATCACGCGTTTGCGCGCAGGGCTTACCAGTTTCCCTTCGACGCTTCCTCGAGTATTTGCTTGTCGAGCGTCAGATCTGCGACGGCCTTCTTCAGCCGGCGGTTCTCGATTTCCAGCTCCTTGAGTCGCTTCGCGTCGTTGGCTTTCATGCCGCCGTACTGGTTGCGCCAGCGGTGAAACGTCTGCTCGCTGATCTCCAGCTTCTGGCAAGCCTGCGCGATGACCATCCCAGCCGAAAGGTGACCTTCCGCCTCACGCAGCTTCCGAATGATCTGATCCGGCGAATGCCGCTTCCTCTTCATCTTGAGTCTCCTGGCCCCATCTCGGGGCGGTTGAGACTCTCATAACACCTGGATCAACTCTTGGGGAGCAGGCCAACCGGCCGCCGGCACCGCGATCTCGATCCGCTGGCGGGCTAGGTCCGCACGCGGATCATCGTTCTCGAACATTGACGTATCCGCCAAATCGATTTGAAGAACGGGGGCGAGCGCATGCTCCCCGACCGGCGTCACCTCTGCCGTCAGAATCGCCGGACCGTCAACCGCGAAGACGTACTCGTCGACGTCCAGCCGACCATTTTCCCCATCACCAACAAACTGATTCAACGCCACGAACGGCAACGCGTCGACCGACGTCGGCCCCTCGACCGCCGACTCAAGCGAGTCGTCCAATGGCGCCGCCGGCGACAGACCAATCGACAGATCATAGATGCCCGTCCGCGCTTCACGACCCGTCCCCGCGTCC